>DASSMT010000255.1:0-61362 GCA_035688655.1 Polyangiaceae bacterium
CGTCGATCGCCTGGACGGCATCAGCGCCCCGCGCTTTCACGAGTACTGGGAGCAAGATCCCTGCGATCCGGGCCCCGTGGAGCAGGAATGGCAGCGCAACATGAAGGCCGACGCTGCGGGCGCGTTTTTGGGCGGTGGCGAGCTGCCGCAGGGCACGCAGAAGGTGGCAAAAGAGCTGTCACTCGACGTGAAGGCCAAGCAGAAGGAGGGCGAGTACGCGTTCACTCTGCTGGACAAAGACGAGTCGGTCGCCAACTGGCTCAAGAACAAGGGCTACAATTTGCCGGCCGGCGCCGAGCAGGCCGTGCAGCCTTATGTGCAGGCGGGCATGCGCTTGGTGGTGGCCACTGTCGATACCAAGCGCATCGAGCTGGTCGGTGGCGATCGCGCGCAGCTCTCGCCGATTCGGTTTTGGACCGAGCAGCCGTACACCTCGATCCCGGAGCGCGTCGGTTTGGTCAACGCCGGCGGCAAGCAAGAGTCGATCGTGTACGTGCTCGATCCCGAGCAGCGCTACGAGAGCAAGAACTACAAGAACTTGTTCCCGCCGACCAATGTCGAGGTCGACTTCTCGGTCAAAGAACGCATCGGCGAGTTTTACGCGGCCCTGCAAGACATCATCGAGCAGAAGAGCCCGGGCGCGTTCTTGAACGAGTTCGCGTGGCCGAGCGAAGGTTGTGGCCAACCGTGTGCCACCGAACCGATCCAGATCGCCGAGCTGCTCAGCTTGGGTGGTGACGTGTTCGAGCTTTCGGTACCGAAGGAAGAGCGTCAGCCCAAGCCCCCCGAGCTGACGAAAGAAGAGGCCGCGGCGTTCAAGGAGTCGCTCAAGGATTTGAAGCCCAAGGAGCGCAAGGCCAAAGAAAAGCAGGCCAAAGAAGACCGCAAGACGGTCGTGGCGCGTCAAGCGCTCGTGGCGCGTCACAAGTACGTCCTGTCGCGCGTGCACTACCGGTACGACGACAAGTCGTTACCGAACGATCCGCAGTTCGGCCCCGCGAGCGGCGCGGTCGAAGGAGGCGTCGCCCAGCCGAAGGGGCAAAAGGGCGAGGCCTCCGTCGACGTCGTGCCCGCCAGCCAGAACAAGTTTCAAGTTCGGTACAACAACTTTCACCCGTGGGTACCGGTGATTCAGTGCCAAAATCCCGATCGCTACCGCTGGGGCAAGGCGCCGCGTGACTACCGCGGCCTGCGCAAGACGTGGATCGCCGAGGACCTGACGCGCAAGAGCCGCACGCAGATCAAGCCGGCTGCGGTGCTGAAGACGCCCGTGCCCTCGCTCGGTCTCAGCGGCGCCGCTCCCGCGGCGTCGGCCTCCGTCGCCGACGCGGGACCCGACGCGGGAACTGCCGGCGCGGCCAAGTCCGAAGGCAAGTGCAGCTGCAGCGTGCCCGGCGCAGCCAGCCGCTTGGGTTGGTTGTCGATGCTCAGCGCGTTGACGGGCCTGACGCTGATGTATCGCCGTCGTCGCTAATCTTGGTCAGCGACGGCTCTCAATAGCCGAGGTCGATCTTGCCGCTTTGAGTACGCGGAGTGGGCGGGAGCTCGCTGCTTGCCTGAGTGGGCCACGGTTCGGCGGGCCTCGCGACCTCGGCCGGCGGCCAGTCGCTCACCACCGCAGCGGACGCGCTGTTCGGCGGCGGCGCGGGAGCGCGCGCGATCACGATAGCGGGCGCGGCCTGTGGCGCGCGGCAGCGCACCAAGAAATTGCCATCGCGCGGGTCGAAGATCGGGGACAGGTCGTAGCCGTGTGGGCAGCTCTCGCCGGCGATGCGAAAGCACGCAGCTTGTTCGCTCGGGCAATGGACGTGGAGCATGCGCGTGCCATCTGGGCCGACGATGCGCGCAGCCGCCGGCGGTTCGACGCAGCCTGGAGCCAGAAGCAACAGGAGGCCGAGCCCAGCGGAAAACAACCACCCGAAGCGTGCGTTGCGCATTCTGATCAGCATAGCTGAAAAGCCGCGCAGCTTGAGTGTGCGCGAACGATAGCCCGCATTTCCGGCCACAAATGCCCCTGTTCAGGGGCGTGCGACACGCGTCGGGGCGCTCTCGGCCGCGGGAAATGGCTCACTGATCCAGGCTCTGCCGTGAGCATGGAAATAGCTGCGCAACAAATCCCGCGCGAGCTCGTTGGCTTTGTGCCGCCAGACCGCTCCGTTCTCGAGCATCACGCTGAGCACGATTTCTGGATTTTGACTCGGCGCAAAACCGATGAACCAGCTGGTCATGCCGTCGCTCGCTTCGGGACGGAGCGTGCCGGTCTTGCCCGATACGCGCATGCTCCCCAAGTAAGGTCGACCATTTTCGTCGCTGAAAGCGTGTCGACAAGTACCACTTCGCACCGTCACTTCCATCATCCGTCGCAAACGCGCGGCGGTGAGCGGTTTGAGGATGCGACCGAGCACTTGCGCCTCGTCGGCGTTCGGCGCGTTCGGCTTGTCCGTTTGGTCGTCGTCTTGCTTCTCGTCAGCGGGCGCGGGCGGTTCGGCCACGCGCAGGCGGATCGCTTGCCCCCCGCGCGCAATCACGCTCGCCAAGTATGCGCCGCCCAGCGGCGAGAGGGTGCTGCCTTGGAATCCGGCAGCCGTTCGGGCGAACTCGAGATCGCCGTAGGGAACCTCCAGCGTGCCGACCGGAACATCGAAGTCGAACGGAACGAGACCGTTGAAGCCGAGCGCCTGTGCGGTGTCGACCAAGTCGCTGCGCAGGAGACGATGCGTCGCCAGCTGGGCGAAGACCGCGTTCTTGCTGTAGCCGATGGCGTAGCCAAACGGCGAACACTCGGTCGCGTCACCGCGCGGCGCATCGAGGTGCCGGCGTTCGATGCCGTGCGCGCCGCCCGAGATGCAGATCTGCTCTTTGGGAGACAGTGAGGTGGTCTCGAACAACGCCGCGGTCGTGACCAGCTTGAAGACGCTGGCGGCTGGTACGCGCGAGGTGGTGAGCACTCGGTGGTGGCGTCCGTCCCGAGCGCTTTCTGCCCAGGCCAAGATCTTCCCGGTGCGTGCGTCGATCGCCACCATGGCACCGCGAACCGGGTTGGCGCTGGCCAGGATCTTGGAGGCGGCGCGTTGCAGCTCCGCGTCCAGGGTGAGCAGGGCGTCGCCCCCACCCGCGAGTGGCGCGACCCAACGCCCGTCGCGCTGCACCATGTGGTCCAAGTCCAGCGCGGGGCGCGAGTCCGTGGCGCGCGCTCGAGTCGCCGGAAGGGCGGCGAGCGTCACGATCAGCGGAAGGGCGCGAAGTGCGCCGGATCGAGCCCAGCTCATCGCTTGCACCTAACCGTCTCGCGCGATTCGGCAAAAATTTCAGCGGGCGCGCTGCGAAACGCCGCGGCTCGGCCCACTTATCTAAGTGAAGCCTGATGTAGGTTATTTGTGTACATGCAACTACCTTGGATTACAATTGTCGTCAGCTGGAGGATCTCCCCATGGATCGACGAGTCGGCCTGAGAACCCGAACGGACTTCCGAGTCCTGGCGCAGCGTGGGTCACTTCGCTCTCTTTATCGAGCGATCGATGTCTCGCCCACGGGCATCGTGATCGATCGCGGGCGACCGATCAGCGAGCTGGATTGGCCGTTGTTCATGCGGCTCGAGCTGCAGTTGCCGGAGTATCTCAAGCCCGTGCGCGCGTTGGCGCGTCCCATTTGGTCGTTCGAGACTCGGCAAGCGTTCAAGTTCGTACGCATCGCCGACGTCGATCGTTTGATTTTGGCCGAGCATCTCGACTTCATGAGCGTGCGCGGCGTCGTCTTGCATTGAGGATCGAGAAAGAACATGTCCGTTACTCGCCGAATCAAGAAGCTCTGGGCAAGGCTCACGACACGCCTCGTGATCCCCGACGGGGGGAAACCGGGCGCTCTGCACCTGTTGTATCAAGGTGTCGCGCTCGCGCCGCGACTGGTTCTCCACGTTGCTTCGCTCGCAGCCATCGCCGGTTTCTTCAGCGCCTGCGTGCCCGCGACCCAGTACGAAGAGGCGAAATCGGCGAGCGAGGTCGAGCTCGCGGCTCGTCAGCGCGCGGAGCTCGAGCTTTCGGCCACGCGTAGCAAGCTGGAAGCGGCCCTCGCAGAGCTGAACCAACGCGAGCAGAAACTGGCCGAGACCGAGCAATCGGTGTCCGAATCGAAGCTCGAGAGCAGCGTGGCCGTGAAAGAGCGCGACGAAGCCAACGGACTCGTCGACCAATTGCGCGGGGAGCTTTCGCGCGTGGGCGAGAACCTCAAATCTTACGCCGAGCAGAAGGCGGAGCTCGAAAAAAACCTGCAGGCCGCGCAAGCGCGCAAGCAGGAGCTGGAGCGAAACGAGGCGCAAACCGTGGCGATCGCGCGGTTGACTCGCGACTTGACTTCGGCGCTCGGGGAGCGAGTAACTCGTGGTGACATGGCAATCGACGTGCGCGATGGCCGCGTCTTGTTGAGCGCACCCGCCGAGCTTTGGTTCAATGACGACGGTACGTTGCGAGCCGGTATGGACGGCGCGCTTTCGGCCGTGAGCCGCGTGCTGTCGCTGCACTCGGCGAGCACGCTCGAGCTCGGGCTGCCCGCGAGTGATGCAGACAAGCGCGGTCCCGCGCTGCTCTCCGCCCTGAGCTCACGCGGTGTCGCCGCTTCACGCATGAAGCTCGGTGCTGTCGCCCCGCGAGCGTCCAGCAGCGACCCGTCGCCCAGAGCGCCGGCAGTCGAGCTGTGGTTCCGCGTCGGCGGAGCCGGAGTTCAGCCGAGCTTCGGCGCTTCGTAGCGAACGTCGAGATCGAGCGAAAGTTCGGGATCGCGTCCGCGCGGCGCAGGCAGGGCGTGGAAGCGCGGATCCCGGCGTAGAGCGTCGTGCACGGCGGCGACGAGCGCCGGGCGCAGAGTCTGCTGAAAACGCTCGTGCCAGGCGAAGCCGTCGTCGTCACCCGCGTAGTCGTCGGCAAATTCCGCCGACAAATGCAGGCTGATCGTGAACGTCTTTTCCTCGCGGTGAGTCACAGCGAAAAGGTGACTTTGGCGGGCCAGCTGCCGGGTGATGGTAACGTCGCAGCCTTCAGGGTCGCGACCAAGCAGTCTACGTCCGACTCGCCCGCTTCATTGGGCGGTGTGACGCCCGCGGCCATGACCGAGCCATCGGTACCCACGTACAGCGTGGCTTCGAACGTGCCGCTGCCGCCCTTCTTGCAGGCCGAGACCTTTCTGGACAGCTTGCCCACCGCGTCCGAAACGTGCTCGCCGTCCCAGCTGGTGGGTGCGCGCACATCGTTGGGCGGATCGAAGTCGAAGGATTTGCGCGCCAGGCCGTGAGCTCCGCCCACGGGCTTCGGCCACGTTTTGTTGCGCAGGCTGTCGAGCATGCATTTCTCGGTCTCTCGATCGCCAATCGTGGATTTCTCGAGATGCGCATGATCCACCTTGCCCGCGGCATCGATCCTCAGGAAGAACGCGACCGAGCCACCCAAGAACTCGACGCGCTTGGCGCCGTCGTCCAGACAGCGTTGAAAGTCGGACAGCGCCCGCTGAAAGGTCTTGTCCACCTTCTCTTCGTTCAAGCCACCGATCTCGGCGGAGGCGGAAACTCCCGCGGACGGGTCGGCATGTTCTTCTACCGTCGGGGCGGGGGCTGCTGGCGGAGGCGCGCTGCCGCCGCAACCCGCAGCGGTGATCGCCAGGAGCAAACTAGTGATGCCGGACAGCGTTGAAAAACGGAGCGAAGAGGTCATTGGCCGCGTACCAGTAGCGCGAAGCTGTGTGCGGAACAACGGCTCTCGGGCGGCCCTTCTTTAGCGCGCTTGAAAATTTGCGTCGAGCAAGCGAACGCCAGGGATTTCTCCGAGCCGTGCGCGCAACGCCGGCTTGGGGCGGACCGCGACGCCCAGCTCGGCTTCCAGCAACATGTCCATGTCGAACACATTGTCGCCAAAGGCGCCGAGCCAATGCGTGCTCCCGAGTAACTCGCGGCCGGCCAAGCATTTGTCCGTGCCATAGGGGACGGTGCCGGCCATCTCCGCAGCGATGATGCCGGAAACGACGCGTGGCGTAGCGGCCGCGATGTCCTGTGCGTCGAAGCCCCACACGCGGGCTGCGAGCTCCACGGTGATGCGCGGTGAAGCGGAGACGACGATGGTGCGCAGGCCACGCTTGCGCGCAAACTCGAGGATTGGCCCAAGCTCCTCGTTCGCACGCTGCGCATGATTGGCGGCCGTGAGCGCCTCACGTACCAACTCGGCCATTTCCGCCGGACTGTAGCCCGCGTAGCACCAGGTCATCAGCTCGCAGATTTCACGCTCCGGGTAGCTCCCGGCCAGGTAAGCCTCGAACAGCCGCTGTGCAGTCTGGTTCGGGTCGGCGAAGCATTGGAAACCGCGAGTTTGCGCTTGGCGATCGAGCTCTCCCCGCGCCGCTTCTCGCAAACGACCGTGATCGACCGCGAAGCGGAAAACGTCCTCGCCCACGTCTCCCGACCAAAGTGTGCCGTCGGCGTCGAAAGAAAGACCGCTCGGGCGATCGGCGCGTAAGCGGCCTTCGAGCTCGCGCACGAGCTCTGTCGGACTGACGCTGACGGCTGTCGCGCTCATGGCTTCATCCGCGCTTTGTGGCGAGCCAGGCGTCCCACCAGCCCTGAGCCATGGCGAGATCCTGGCGGGTATCGATTTCCATGTAACCCCCGGCAGTGTTTTCGCGCTGCATCGAAGCCCCGTGTTCCAGCATCTCCTGCAACAAGTCGAGCAGGTACGCTTTCTGGAAGCTGCGCCCTTCGCGGAACAGACCGGCTCCGTACGTTTGCTGTGCGCGATCGAAGGCGTCGGTGAACAGCCGCGCGCCGCTTTGGCTGAGCTTCATCACGCCGATGAATTCTCCGTCCGCAGCTTCACTCGGGATGGTGCGGCTGATCTCGAGCACGCGCGTGCCATCCGCGCGTAGTTTCTCCGCGTCGGTTTCGGGGTGCTCGGTGCGGCCGACGTAGCGTCGGCGCCAAGCAGTGTCGCAGCCGAGCGCGATCTCGGCGCGTGACGCCAGTAGCTTCTGTACGATTTCTCCGTCGTAAACGATGTCGGCGTAGGTGGAGAGGAACCCGTCGGCCAAGAATTGGCGAGCGCACAACAGCGACAACAAGATGTTGTTGTTGGCCCAGTCTGCGTTGCGAACGAAGGTGAACTCCGGGTAGCGAGCGCGCACCACGTCTTCGGCATAGCCGCAGACGAACACCACGTCTTTGCGGCTGAAGCCGGCGCTCGCAAGCGCGTCCAAAATCCAATCGAGCATGGGGCGACCCATGACCTCGACCAACGTCTTCGGAATTTGGTCGGTGTTGTGGCCCAGACGGCTGCCACGACCCGCGCCGATAACGATTGCTCGCACGGCGCGAGTTTATAGGCAGAACGCCAGGCTGTCCGTGATCAAACGCGGACAGCCCGGGCGGCTCAGCTCATTCTTCGCGCAACTTGGCGAGCACACTCAGATCTTCGAGCGTCGAAACGTCGCCCTTGGTCTCGCGGCCGGAAGCGATGTCCTTCAGCAGACGGCGCATGATCTTGCCGCTGCGCGTCTTGGGCAGGCTATCGGCGAAGCGCACCGAGTCGGGGCGTGCGAATTTGCCGATTTCGTTCGCGACGTGCTCCGCGAGCGTTTTCTCCATTTCGGCCGAGGCGGTGTTGGGCGGCTTCAACGTCACGAACACGACCAGGGCTTGTCCCTTCAGCTCGTCCGGGCGTCCCACGGCCGCGGCCTCTGCCACCGCGGGATGCGCCACGAGCGCGCTTTCGATCTCGGCCGTGCCGATGCGATGCCCGGACACGTTGAGCACGTCATCGATACGGCCGACCACGTGAAAGTAGCCGTCCGCGTCTTCGCGCGCGCCGTCGCCCGTGAAATAGAAGCCGGGGATCTCGCTCCAATACGCTTGCTTGTAGCGTTCGTCGTCGCCGTAGATCGTGCGCAGCATGCTGGGCCAGGGGCGCTTGAGCACGAGCAGCCCGCCTTCACCGGCGCCGACCCGCTTGCCTTCTTGAGTGACGACCTCTGGAACCACGCCGAAGAAGGGCAGGCCCGTGGAGCCGGGCTTGGTGGAATGAGCGCCGGGCAGGGTAGTGAGCATGATCGCGCCAGTCTCGGTCTGCCACCAGGTGTCGACGATCGGGCAACGATTTTTGCCCACGTGCTCGCGGTACCACATCCAAGCTTCGGGATTGATCGGCTCACCGACGCTACCGAGCAAGCGCAGACTCGATAGATCCGATTTGGCAGGCCAATCATTGCCGGCGCGGATGAAGGCGCGGATCGCGGTTGGTGCGGTGTACAGGATGGTGACCTTGTGTTTCTCGATCAACTGCCAAAAGCGGCCCCAATCCGGCTGATTCGGCGCACCCTCGTACAATAGGCAGGTGGCGCCGTTGGAGAGCGGACCGTACACGAGGTAGCTGTGCCCGGTGATCCAACCGACGTCTGCGGTACACCAATAAACGTCGTTGTCTCGCAAATCGAAGATGTACTTGGTGGTGAGGTGCGTCCCCGCCAGATATCCGGCGGTGGTGTGCAGCACACCCTTCGGTTTGCCGGTGGAGCCCGACGTGTACAGGATGAATAGCGGGTGCTCGGAATCGACCACCTCCGCGCCGCCTTGTGCAGGGTTGGCGGCAGCGACGGCTTCGTGCCAATCCAGATCGCGGCCGGGGACGAGCTTGGAGTCGATCTTTTCGCCGAGGCGCGAGAGGACCACCACTTTTTCGACTGACTTCGTGCCCTCGAGCGCGCGATCGACCGTGGCCTTGAGCGGCACGACGTTGCCGCGGCGCAGGGCGCCGTCTTGCGTGAGCACGACTTTGGCGCCGCAGTCGTTGATGCGATCACGCAGTGATTCTGCGGCAAAACCACCGAACACGACGGTGTGCGGCGCGCCGATGCGCGCGCAGGCCAGCATGCCGACCACGACCTCCGGCACCATGCCCATGTAAATGGCGACGCGATCGCCTTTCTTGACGCCCAGGCCGCGCAGCACGGCCGCGAACGCGACGACCTTTTCGTACAGCTCGCCGTAGGTCACCTTCAGCGTCTCGCCGGGTTCACTTTCCCAGATGATGGCGGCCTTGTCCTTGTTGGCCGTCTTCAGGTGGCGATCGAGGCAGCTCTCACTGGCGTTGAGTTCGGCGCCGACGAACCATTTGGAGTGCGGCAATTGCCACTCACACAGGGTGGTCCATGACTTGCGGAACACGAGATCGGCGGTCTCACGCTGCCAAAAGGTCGCAGGCGATTCGATGCTCTCTTTGTATAGCTCGTCGTACTTCTCCCGCGACGCGATGCGCGCGCCCTGCACGAAGTCCGCGCTTGGCGAAAACGTGCGATTTTCAACGGAGTACGATTCGATGGCGTTGGTCTCGGTCATCGCTGCCTCTAATTCTCCCACAGACTCTGTTGCTCGGATGCGAACCCCGAGCGTGGGCCAGGACGCGGGCCGAGTAAAGCGAACAGTGCGCGAACCAACGTCGAATTTCGTAGCTATTTTGCCGTCGAAAGCCGACCCGCCGGGGCGCGTGCCCGTGCCCGGCGACGCAGGCTATTTCACGCTTTTTCGGGATGGGCGATCTTTGCAGCGAGCCGGCGATGCCGTGAATCGGGCCTACCAGAGGCTGTAGCCGCCGTGAATGCCGATGCCGAACAGGGGCAGGGTGTTGGTGTCGCCAAATGCTTTGTTGGCACCTTCGATGTTCTCCTTGTTCAGGCTGGAGGCGCCGTCGATCGAGGCAATGACTCCGCCGCCGAGCAAGAAGTGACCGAGGCTCCATTGCGCGCCGAGCTCGAGCAAGAAATAGGGGTCGAAGCCGCTTTGTTTACCGCCGGTGAGGGTCGGGTCAGTGGCGACCGGATCGAGCACCAGCTTGTGGAAGACCGCGCCCACGCCGAGGATCGAAAAAAAACGCACCTTCTTGCCCACGGTCATCAGTCGCAAGTTCGGGCCAAAGCGAAACGCCGTGAGCTGGTAGTGACGCGGCGTGGAAGCCTCGTCGGTCTTGGCATCGTCGACGTCGACCTTGCCGTAATCGAGCATGAATTCTGCCGCGATCGGCGCCGAGATGCGATAGCCACCGCGCACGCCGCCGGAGCCCATGGCATTGCCCGAGCGCGTTCCGGTCAACGCCAAAGGATGCTGCGCGAGGCCCAGCACTCCCAGCGTGAGCAGCCCGTAATAGCCCCGTGGTACGCGCGGCGGTGGGGGCGCGGGCATGGCGCCAGATTTTTCGAGCGCGATTTGCGCAGGCGCGTCGTCGACGCGCGCGCCGAGTGGGGCGCGGACGTCGAGCGTCTTGCCGAGTGCGACGCTGACCGTGGTCTCGTAGCTCTCGTAGCCTTCGCGGAAGACTTGAATCAGATGGTCCGAGTCTGGTTTGACGCTGCCGCGCCATTCGTGAAAGGCGCGCGTCGTGCCGTCGACGGCGATCGCGGCTTGTGGATCGGCGGCAATCACGTTCAAGAAGCCATCGGTGGGCTTGAGCTTCAATTCGACCGGCAACTGTTTTTGCCCGGAGGCGACGCGTACCAACTTCGAAAGTCGCGCGTAGCCTGGACAATCGGCGACCAGCGTGTGCTCGCCGACGTTCACCTCCAGCCCCGCGCGCAGCTCGCTGGGCGTCGTCGCGCGGCCATCGATGCTCACTTTGGCTTCGCTCGGCTCGACGCTGACGACGATCGAGCCAACCAAGCCGTGCAGCTCGGTGATCGCCTCGCTGACGGCTTTGGTCTCGCCTTCGCTGAGCTCGCTGCCGTGGCTCTGGAGCAGCTGTTCCAGTGTCGTTGCCGCCTCGCGATAGCGAAATAGCGCCTTTTGGCAGAGCGCGACGTTCTGCAAAGAGCTCGGGCTCGGTTTCGCGGCATACGCGGCCTCGAACTCCGCGAGCGCGCCCGGATAATTGGTGTCTTGATAGAGCTTGATGCCGAGCTTGAAGTGGCGCCGGGCTTCCGCCGTCGCCTCCGCGCTGGCCTCTGTGCTGCTCTTCGTGCTGCTCTGCTGGCCAGGAGCTTCGGGTTCCGCGGCCCGTGCCATGCGTGGCGTGGGCGCGAGCAAGCAAGCCACCATGAGAGCCGGGAGGGCGCGAACGCGCATCTCTCCCCGCTATCACGTTTCTACGGCTCTTTGGTGCTGAGTTGCAGGCCGGCAGCGACGTGGGCGCTGGGCTTTGGCGCGGCCTTGCGCGGCAAATTCCCCCCGCTCGGGGCGCTCGGCGGCGAGGCTTTCACGGCACTCACGGCGGCGCTGTTCACGGGCACGACCACGGGCATGAGCGGCGCGCTGCTCGGCTCGCTCGTCGCGGCTGGCGGTGGCGGTCGCGAGCGCGCCATTTCTTGACTGACGGTGGCTTGCTCGTTGCGGTGCGCCACGAAGTAAGCCGTCAGCGCGAAGCCGGTCAAGCTGGCGACCATGCCGGCGACGAAAGTGCCGTAGCGTCTGCGTGGCTCGGGCGGTCGCCCGCTCGCTGCAGGGGAGGGCGTGGACCAGGCAGTGCGATCCTGGGTCAGCGTCGGCTCGAGCTCGGCGATCGCGGTCAGGAATTCTCGCGCGGACTGAAAGCGCTGCTCGCGGTCACGCTGCAGGGCGCGTGCGACCAAGGCCGCCACTGCCGGCGGAACGTCGGGCGAAAGCGTGCGCACGTCGGGCGCGTCGTGCGTGCAGATGGCGATCAATACGGCTTCGTACGTGGGGGCGAGGTGCGGCGGTTGCCCGCAGAGCATCTCGAACAAGATCGCGCCGACGCTGAACAAGTCCGTTCTGCCGTCGATATCGGAGAACGATTGGGCCTGCTCCGGCGACATGTAAAACGCGGTGCCGAGCACCGTGCCGCGGCTCGTGAGCGTGTCCGCGGGGCGCGAGCGGGCGACCTTCGAGATCCCGAAGTCGACCAGCTTCACGAACGAGGGTTCGTCGTCTCGCGCGCACAAGAAGACGTTGTCTGGCTTGAGATCGCGGTGCACGATGCCGGCTTCGTGGGCGCACATGAGCGCGCGCAACACTTGGCTCACGATGCGCAGCGCCGCCGCGACACCGAGCCGCCCCTCACGCGCGAGCCGCGCGCGCAGGTCTTCCCCAGTCAGCAGCTCCATGACCAGGAACGGCAAGCCAGCGTCAGTGACCCCCGAGTCGAAGATCTGGACGATGTGAGCGCTCTCGGCCATTCCGGCCGCTTCGGCCTCGCGCTGGAAGCGCTGACAGGCTTGCTGATTCTGCGCCGCCTCGTGGTCCAAGAACTTGAGCGCGACGCGCTTGCCGATGGCAAGATTCGCGGCCTGAAAGACCGCGCCCATGCCGCCACGGCCAATCATGCGGTCGACTCGGTACTTACCGGCGACCGTGCTTCCGATCAGCGCCTTCAGCGCGCTTTCGGTCTGCTCTTCCAGGCTCGGCATGGCCGCGACGTCTCCCGCGTGCGCTCACGACGCACGCGGCCGAGCGTAGCATGCCGGCTCGGCCAATGGCCAAGGCCTCTCGGCGCGCGTCCGCCCACACACGAACGAACGCGAAAAAGCGGCTCAGCGCGCGGCTTTGTGGAGCGCGGCTTGAATACGCGAGGTGGTGCGCGAAGCGTTTCGCGCGTGCACGACGCCTTTGCTCACGGCTTTGGCGAGCGCGAGCGACGCGGCGGCCACGGGGGCCTTCGCGGCCTCGACGTTGCCGGCGGCGATTGCGGCGCGCGCTTTTTTCACGGCGGTGCGCAGCGCGCTGCGTACGGCTTGGTTGCGCTCGGCGCGCACGACGCGCTGACGGTTGCGTTTTTCTGCAGACGGGTGATTGGCCATCGCCTTTTAATCCTCGAGAGTATGCGGAGCTGGCTGACAGAGGCGCGCTTCAGGCCTTCGGCTTGCGCGCGTCGGCAGCTTTGGGGTCATAACCCTCGGGGTGGACCGGAAATTTGGGCGTTTGGCTACCCTTGTTGTTGGCGCCGTGGCTGCGCGCCCGGATATACCGACGACGTTCAGTCTGCCGAGTCGAAGAAACCATCAGAATACCTTCAAAAAGGGCCCGGTTGGGCTCGAGGGGCCGGGACTATGAGCGAAGCTTTTCGGCTTGTCAACGCGCTCCGCCCGCTTTTGGGGCTCGGCCGGCGCTTTCTTCTGAAAGTCCGTTCACCTGTCGGAGCTCGGACTACCCAGCCAGCGATGCCAGTCGAGATTCCGGCCACGATTCCGGCCTGGCTATTCTGGCCTCACCGTCGCGTTGACACTGAAACTCGAGCTCGCGAACGGCTGAACGCGGGCCCGACGGAGCTGCGCTTCGATGCAGGAGGCTGACGACTTACCGGCGGCGGGACCGCTCACCGTGACCTGTTGCACGCGGCCATCGGAGCCAAAGACAACGACGGCGCTGGAGGGCGCGTCATCACCAGCCACACAATGACGCGCGCCGCTCAGCACGGCACCGAGCGCGGCCTGAACCGCACCGGTGGTTGGCTTCGCGGGGAGCTCTCCGCCGAGGCTGTCGGCGGGGCGCAGCGTCGGGTCGGGCGGCAAGCCTGGGTCGGAGACTTTGGGACCCGAAGTGCCGCGCTCGCTTGCGACGCCTTTGCTGATGCCGACTTTGCTCGCGCTGGCGAGTGCTGCGCTGCCGCTCACGGGAGTACCTTTGGCGAGTGCGGAGTCCGGCGCCCCGCTGGGTTCCCCAGGCAGAGTGCTCGGATCGATCCCGCGCGGGGCTTCGACTGCTGCACTCGCTGGTTGCTGAGCCAGCGTGCTCGCGCCGACCGTAGTCGCGCTCGGCGTTGGCGAAGCGACAGGGCCCGTGACCAGGGCCCCGGGCTCGGGCCGCCTGAACCAAAGCAGCACCGCAGCGGCCAACGCCAGCACTGGCAAGCCGAGCGCGAGTTTTGGCCAATGGTTGACCGTGCTGGCGGCCTCTGGCGCCACAACATGGTTCGCAGCAACACTTTTCACAGCAACGTGGTTCGCTGCGGCACCGTTGACGCTCACCGGCGGGGGAGGTTCGTCGTTGTCAGCCGACCTTTGGCGACGCTGTGCGGCGAGCGCCAGGCTCTCGCGGGCCATCTGTCGCTCGGCGGCCTGTTTTCGCTCGACGCTACGACGCGCGAGTTCGGTCAAGCTTTGGGTGCGCACTCCGGAGTTGGTCAGCGGAGTCGCAGTCGCCGACGCCATGCTGGGCTCGCCGGCTTCACTGGGCAGCGGCGCTGCCAAGAGCGCAGAGTCCGTGGAACCGTGCGCGCTATCGGCCACGCGCGCTTCGATGGCGCGCGCGTCACTCTCCCAATCGCGTTCGGGGAAAGGAAAGGAACCGAGCGTTGCCTCTGCGCTCGAGCCGAGGTCCGATGAAGATCGACGATCGCTCACGCAGCGCCCTCTTCGCCTCTGGGCGCAAAGCCGCGCTCGACCAAGAAAACTTTGAGCTTCTTTCGTGCTTCGTGGACACGCCAGGCCACGGTGCCCTCGGGGCAACCGAGCACCTCACCCGCTTGTGCGTGACTCAAGCCGTCGACCCCGACCAAGATCAACGTCGTTCGCAAGGTATCGCTCAGGGTGTCCATGCCTTCACACAAGACGCGGCCGAGCTCGCGATTCTCGCTGTCACCGAGCGGGTTCGCACTGCCGGCACGGGTCTCGACGAGCACCCCCTCCAAGCGTGGATCGTCGGAAGGGACCGATTTGCGGTTCGGCCTACGTGCTCGAATCACGTTCAACGACAGGTTGACGGCGATGCGATAGATCCAGGTGAAGGCCTCGCTGCGACCGTCGAAGCGATCGAGCGCGCCGTAGGCACGCACGAACGTCTCTTGCGTCGCGTCTTCGGCTTCGGCCGAGTCACGCAACAAATGCAAAGCGAGCCGATAGATGCGGCGTTGATGTCGACGCATGAGCGCGCCGAACGCTTCGCGATCCCCCTCGCGGGCGGCGTCAACCAGTTCGCGATCCGTTCTCTTGGACATCGCTGAGCGCACGCTGACGCGTGCGGAAACCTCGTGGGTATGCGGCCTCGGTCCAAGATAGAGTAGCACTACTCACTCAGACAACCGCATGCCGCCGAAGCTTGGCGTGAGCGCGGCAAAAACCCCGCGAACGGCCGCATGGCTGAACAAAAGCCGAACGATTCCCGATAGTTAGTCGGAGCGCGCCCGGCCCATCCCGGCCTATTTGGAGTCGCTGGCGCCCAGGCGTGCCTTCAGCAAATCACCCAGCGTACCGAAGCCGCCCTCGGCCTTGAGCTTGGCCCGATACTCTTTGTGCGCGCGCCGCTCTTCGTCTTCTTTGAAGCCGCGCAGGCTGAGCTTGGGCTCGCCGGTACGGGGGTCGAGGTCCACGACCTTCAGATCCAAGACCGTGCCCGGTTTGAACGTCTTGCGCAGATCGGTTCCGCGCGCGGTACCAGTCTGGGCGCCGGGGATGAAGCCGCGCGCGGCGCGTCCCGTGACGCCCATCAGGCGCACGAGCACGCCCGCGGCCTCACCTTTGATCACCTCGGCTTTGACCAGCGCGTTGCGCACGATCTTTTGCGGGGCTTCACCAGCGTGCTCCGGCTTCGGTGCCAGGTGGAACGTGAGCTTCTTCGAGCGCGGATCGAAGTGATGGACGATGACTTCGACCTCTTGATCCAGCTTCAGCACGGCGTCCGGGTGCTCGATGCGCTCGAGCGAAAGATCGGCAACGTGTAAGAGCCCGTCGATCCCGGGTTCGAGCTCGACGAAGGCGCCGAACTTCTCGAGCCGCGTGACCTTGCCCTTGTGCTGCGAGCCTTGGGCGTATTTCTGCTTGGCGACAGCCCACGGATCTTCGACCAGCGCCTTGCGGCTGAGCCAAATCTTCCCGCGTTCGTCGATCTTGGTGATCTTGACTTCGATGCGGTCGCCCGCGCGAAACAGTTCGGTCAACGGCACGCGCGTGTCGTGGCTCGCCTCGGACGCGTGCACCAAGCCTTCTAGATTCTCGGCTTCTGGCAGCGCGACGAAGGCGCCCCACTCCACGACCGTGCGCACCACGCCGTTCATCACTTGGCCTTCTTGCAGCAAAGTAATGGCGTGTTTGCGCCGCTCGTGCGCTTCTGCCTCGAGCATCGGGCGGCGCGAGACGACCACGTCCCGACCGCCCTTTTCGTACTGCACGACCTTGAAATCGACGCGCTGCCCGACCAGCACCGCGAAGTTCGCATTGGCCGGGTGCAAATCCATGCCGGAAGCGGGCGCGAATGCGCGCAAGCCGTCGATGTCGACCTCGACACCGCCCTTGATCACGCCGGTGATCAAGCCAGACACCAAGCTGCCGTCTTTCGCGGCCTGCTCGACCTTGGGCTTCGCCTCTTCCTCACGTAGGGGCTTGCGGGTGAGGACGACCAAACCGCCGCGCACGCCGTCGTTGTGAACGCGCGCGACGAAGCGATCACCCACGGCGGGGATCAAATCATCCGCCTCCATCTCGTTGCGATCGAAGATGGCCAGGGCCTTGCCCGACAGATCGACCATGATCGCGGTTTCGAGGACCGCGGTCACCTTGCCGAACACTTCCTCGCCGGTGTGAAACGGCGCGCGGTCGCTGGCGCGATGATGCTGCGGTCGAGGCGCGGCACCTTCACGTGCTTCGGCACCAGCGGGACCCGCACTCGCGCGCTTCTTCTTGCGACGACGCTTCTTCTTCGGTTTGTCGGAAGCGCCCGGGCCGGCAGCGCCGCCGGCTTCCGCACCCTCACCGCCCTCGTGCTCGCCGTCACCGCCTTCGCTCTCCGAGTCGTCGCTTGCGGCGTCGCCGCTCGCGGCGACTTCAGCGGGCGCGCTTTCGCTCGTCGCGCTCGGGCTGTCGGTGGCTGCGTCAGTGGTGACAGGCACTTGCGTGCCTTCGCTCACGGCGCTGGGTGTGGACGGTGCGTCGCTTGAAATGGTGTCGGTGGACGTCATGGCGGGGGGGCGGAGAGCCCTATATCTCTCTTGTAGCCGCCTGCCAATCTTCCCCGGCGGCCAATTCGATTCTGATCTCGGTGGGGCGCTGCAGCTCCGTTCAGCGCGCGATGGGCAGGCGTCGGTTTACACCACCGCTGCGATCGATCAAGAGCCCGGCCTCGGGCTCGCTCTGCTCCAAGTTTTCCACGAGTTTCGTGGCGACGGCCACGAAAGCACGCGCGGTTTCCGATTCCGGAGCTGCTTGAACCACTGGTGTCCCCGCGTCGCCCCATTGGCGCACCGACGGGTGGAGCGGAATTTGGCCCAACAATGGGGCTTTGGCGAAATCAGCAACACTTTGGCCGCCACCGTTGCCGAACAGCTCGTGCCGCTTCTCGCAGCCGTCACAGATGAAGTAGCTCTCGTTTTCGACCACCCCGAGCAGCGGAATGCCCACTTTTTGGGCCATCGACACCGACTTGTACACGTCTTGAAGTGCCACTTCTTGGGGTGTGGTGACGATCACCGCGCCGGTGCTGCTGACTTTTTGCGAGAGCGTGAGTGAAACATCACCCGTCCCGGGTGGCAGGTCGAGCAGGAGAAAATCGAGCTTGCCCCAGTTCACGTCTTTCAGAAACTGGAGCAGAGCGCCGTGGAGCATGGGGCCGCGCCAGACCACGGCCGCCTTGGGATCGTCGAGCAGGAAGCCGATGCTCATCAGTTTGACCCCGAACCGCTCGAGCGGCTGGATCTGCTTGCCGTCGCTCATCGGCTGCCCGGTGATGCCGAACATGGTCGGGATGCTGGGCCCGTAGATGTCCGCATCCAAAAGGCCGACGGAGTGGCCGGCGCGCGCCAGCGCGAGCGCCAAATTGCAGGCGACCGTGCTCTTGCCCACGCCGCCCTTGCCGCTCATGACCAAAATCACGTTCTTGACCCCGGGCACTGGATCATCCGGGCCGATTTCGCGCGCAGCAATCACTGATTCGGTCATCGCGAAAGGGGCGTAGAGCCGAACGCGCAGGCTGTCAAATTCGCTCTTGCCCGATTCCGGCCGTGGCCGATAAAAGCCCGCCAAGCTCGACTGAACGGCTTGGCGCGAGCTCGGTCCGAGTCGGATCGACTCAGATCGCGCCGCTCAGCCAGGCGATGGCCACACCCAGGCCAAAGCCGACGGCGGTCGCGACGAGCGCGGGCCAGACATGGCTGCTCGCGCGGCCTTCTGGCGGCGCGAGCGTCGCGAGCCGACGTTCTGGGACTTCTTCCCAGCCAGCTCCGCCGGGGTGGGGCGTGAAATCCTTGCCGGCCTCGAGCCGCGGTGCGTTCGCCGAGCGCGGGATGCGCGGCGCGAGCAGCAGTGAATCGCTCACCCCGCGCTCGTATGCGGCGACGCGCAGCGGAATCACGGCGGCTCCGCGTGCGGGCGTGAGCGTCTCTCGTTTGACCTCGCGTTGCTGCGCAATGAACGGCAGCGCGCGGCTCGGCTTGCCGCGCTGCGGCCCGAGCGAGAGCAGGTTGCTTTCGGTAGCCAGGAACGGATGCAAAAGCTCCATGTACTCCTCGGCGCTCGCGATGCGGCGCCGTGGCGAAAGCGCCATCCCGCGCTCGACGATCGTGGCGAGCAACTTCGGAACTCGAGCATTGACCTGACTCAGCGGCGCGAAATTGCCCGCGATCACACGCTTCAACACTGCGCCCTGCGTGTGCCCTTGGAAGGGATCGCGGCCGGTGAGCATTGCATACAGCAGGGCGGAGGCCGAATACAGGTCGCTGCGAGCGTCGACGGTATCGCCGCGCGCCTGCTCGGGGGACATGAACATGGGCGTGCCGCCGGAGCCCTTCGCCGCGCTGCCGTCCGGCTCGAACATGTGACGGGCGACGCCGAAGTCGAGCACCTTGACGTGCGGGTGATCTGGGCGCGGAAGAGTGATCATCACGTTGGCCGGCTTGAGATCACAGTGCAACAAACCTTGGGCGTGCGCCGCCGACAGCGCGGCCAAGATCTGCAACATCAGTTCGCACGCGAACTGGGGAGGTAGCGCGCCGCGCGCTTCGATGATGCGATCGAGCGTTTCGCCCCGCAGCAGCTCCATCACCAGATAGGGCACGCCCTCGCGGGTCACGCCCAGATCGTGAATCTCGACCACGTTTTCGTGAGCCACGCGCGCCGCGGCGCGCGCCTCACGCACGAATTCGTCGCGCTGTGTCGGTTCCGCGAAGGCTTCGCGATGCATCACTTTGATGGCGACGAATTTTCCGACCACCAGGTGCTCGGCCTCGTACACCCTGCCACTCGCACCCGCGCCGATTTCGCGGAGGAGCGCGTATTTCCCGTCCAAAACCGTGCGAGCTTCCAGACTTTGAGCGACGGACATTTCTCCCTCGCCTGGGAACGACCGTTTCGCGACGGACTTGAGCGAGAGCCGCCGGAGCTGCTCGCGCCTCGAAATAGTCGGCTGTGGGGCCACAAAACACGAACGGCACGCCCTCCCTCGGAGAGCGTGCCGTCGTGATCGAGCGACTCTGCTCAGTTCTGCTTGAGCGTGACTGCGCCAGTGACGCTCGCGGAAGCGTCGAGCGCTGCCTTGAAGTTGTCACCCGCGGTGCCCATGGTGGACCCGATCAGCACGCCGCACACCGTGCCCTTGGCGCCGAGCTTGCCGCTGGCGGCGAGCTTGCCGCCGATCTCGACCGAGCTCTGGATGCCTTTGTAGAAAGCGTCACCCCGTGCTTTCAGCACGACCAGGATCTTCGGAATGTTCGCCTCGAGTGAAGCGATCGCGGTTTCGTATTGCACCTTGGCGTCGGCGCTCAGGCCGGCCTTGGCTTCGGCCTCCACCGTGATGCTCGGCGGCGTGCACTCTGCCTTGGCGCTGGCGCTGGCGTTGCAGCTGCCTTGGCAGTTCGCGTCGGCGCTGCAGCCGCCGGAGAGCTCGCCGCCTTCGCACTTCAGCGGGGTGTAGTCGGCATCGCACTTGCCGTCGCACTTGACCTTCACGTCCGCGCTGCCTTTGCAGGTGGCGTCGCAATGACCGTCGCACTGGCCTTTGCATTCGATCTTCGGCGCGTCCGCGTCGAGCGTGCAGGTGCCCTCGCATTGACCGTTGCAGCTGCCGTCGGCTTGGATGCCGGTGCCCTTTTCGGTCGCGCCACCGGCAGCGCCCGCCGTACAGGTGCCTTCACACTTGCCCTTGCAGTCGACCTTGACGCCGCCGCTGGCCTTGCAGCTACCCGAGCACTTGCCCGTGCAAGAGCCGGTGCAGGCAACATCCGCCGAGCCGGATGCGGTGCAGCTACCGCTGCATTCGACGGTCAAGGTACCGCCTGTACACATCGGCGGGTTGGCCTTGATGTCACACTGGGCGTTGACGTCGCACGACGCCTGGCAGTTGGCCTGCGCGGTCAGCGAGGCGGTGCACTTCGGCGGGTTGAAGTTGACGGTCGCCTTCGCGCCGAGCGAGCCGCTCGCGCCGAAGGTCGCGTTGATCTGGGCCTTGGCCAAATCACACCAGGCAGTGAGAGCGGCGGTGCCGCCGACGCCCTTGACCTTGGGATCGTCGGCATCGGCGCCCAGGTCGAGCGCGATGTTGCGACAAGCGGTGGTCACGTCGGAGACCGCGCCCGTGCCCACGGCGGAGAGATCCGACGCCGCCGAAGCGAACGCCGAGAAAGTACCTTTGATGCTGGCATCGACGCCGAAGTCGACCGTGGACATATCCGCGCCGGCTTCGAACTCTTTGCAGCACGCGGCGTCCTGGACGCCTTGGATATCGCTACAACCGGCGACCAGGGTCGAGATGGCGAGTGCGGTGAACGCGACTGCGGTGAACGGTTTCAAGCGATTTTTCAAGTTCATGCGAAACGACTCCTTAGAGTGTCCAGGGCGCTACCCACCACCACCATGCGGTTCGGCGCGTTCCCATCATCCGACGTCTTTCAAACTCGACGGCGGCAGCAGTGTACAGCAGGTCTCCTCGAGGACGAAACCCAGCACCTCAGCTTGGACGGAGCTTTCAGCTCTGTGATGCAATGTGCTGCGATCGGATCACACCGGCCAAGCGTTCGCAGAAACGCATGGGCGACGTTCACCTACATAAGTCGCGGCAGTGTGGTGCTGCTCGTTCTCGGATTCAGCGTGCCGGCCAGCAGCCCGTTTGGGGGGATGCGCCGAGCGCACTCGAAGTGTATGCGCCGGCGCAATATCCGCTGTCGGGTTTGTCCGGCGTTTGATCGACGCACAGCATGTTGAGGCCGCCCGGAGTCTTGGGACACCCGCCGCCCGCACAGATGCCGCTCGAGTCAGCCGCGTCGCCACAGCTGCAGCCGACGCTGAAATCGACACACCAGCGTTCACCGGTGAAGGTCGAGCCATTGCACACGCCTTGCGCTCCGCAATCCTTATCACTCAGACACGGCTCGCAGCTCTTGCCTGTTCCGGTACAGCTACCGAAGCGATGCTCGCACGTGGCTTGGTTGAGCTCGGCGTCCCAAATGCCGCATTTTGCCGCTGTCCCCCAGGGACAAGAGGGGTGTTGAAGATCGCACAATTGGGTGCAGGTCTTGGTCCCGCTCTCGTCCTTGGCGCAGATCTGATTGGCGACCGCCAAGCAATCGTCATCGTTCTGACACGGGCTGCAGAATTGGCGCGGTCGACAGACATTGCGTGTCACGCCGCGGCTGCCGCACTGGAACGGTTTGCCGGCGCCGATCTGATCGCTGGGGATGCACTGTCGATCTTTGGGGGTGCCTTTCAAGTTGCAGATGTCTTGGCAGGGCGGTCGCACGAGCGGCGTGCACGCGTAGCCGGGCGCGCAGCTCGAGTCGTCGTTGCAATCGGTCGTGCAGTAGGCGTCGAGATCGTCCACGCCGGCGCCCACGCAGAAAAAATCATTGGCTGCATCGCACTCGCTACCGCTCGGGCACTGCGTGTAGAACTGACCCGGCTTTTGGAGCTGGCTGAGATCACAAAAGTGACCGGAGACTCCGTCGCTATCGAGGGCGCTGCTGCACGTGCCGCCCCGGCAGTCGAGATGTGAGCTGCAGGCGACGCGGCACGTGCCCTCCACGCACGCCTGGCCTTTGCCGGCCGGGCACTCGTCGTTCGTGCTGCACTTCTTGCTGCCGGCGGTCGCCGCGGCGCCCGCGCTTTCGTGCCCAGCGGCCCCCGCGCTGCTCGCTTGGCCGGCTACGGCGTCCGCCGCTGGCGAGGTTCGGCAGTCTCCAGGCAGGCACTCGCTCTTCACGCAGCCGCCAAATGCCGCGCCGCCGAGGGCGGTGAGCAAGCCGAAGCAGGCGAAGCGGGAGAGAAGACGAGTGATGCGGGGCGGGGAAACGAGGCCTGAAACCATTCGAGAAAATGCCGAACGCTTGACGGGACGGACCACGGGGCTACCGTCCACAATAGTACTCGGTTTTTCCCGAACCGCAGTGCATTCCGCGCGTCGTCGTTCCTGTTTCGTCTTCCGTTCCGAGTTCGCCAGGTGGCCCGCATGAAACTGTCCATCGTTACGGTCCTGCTACTAGTTGGCGCGCGCTGTGGGTTGATTGGCTGCTCGAGCAGTCCGCTCACTGCGCCGCCCGAAAGCGACAACGGCCGTGCTTCGGCAGCGGCGCCCACGGGCAGCGCGGGCGCGAAGGGCGGCGACGCGGCGAGCGCCGTCGGCGGAGCTGGCGGAGCCGCCGTGGCCGCTCCGGTCCCCGCGACTCCTGCTTGGACTCCCTATCCCGCTGGTCCGTACGGCACTAGTCGTGGCGCGATCATCGAAAATCTGTCGTTCTTGGGTTGGAAGCGCCCAGACCTGTCCGGCTACGACACGAGCAAGTTCGAGACCATCAAACTTTCAGACTTCTACGATCCCGATGGTCGCACGGGCGTGAAGCTGCTCGCGATCAACGCTTCGGCCGTGTGGTGCAGCGTGTGCCGGCGCGAATACCTGGAAATGAAGAGCAACGACACGTACGCGACGCTGCGCCCGCTCGGGCTCGAAATCCTGGGCACGTTGTTCGAGGACAACGCCTCCTTTCCCGCGCAGCCGTCAGACTTGAAGACCTGGAGCGGGCCGTCGACCTTCGCCGTGAAGTTCCCGATGGCCTTGGATCCGGGCTTCAAACTCGGCGCGTACTTCGACTCCGATGCCACGCCGCTCAACATGCTGATCGACGTGCGCACGATGACCATCGTGCAGATCACCATGG
This sequence comes from Polyangiaceae bacterium, assembly GCA_035688655.1. Classification (GTDB taxonomy): domain Bacteria; phylum Myxococcota_A; class Polyangia; order Polyangiales; family Polyangiaceae; genus PMG-095. The sequence goes on from DASSMT010000255.1 coordinate 23,034, forward strand.
GAATTTCCGACCCCACCTCGGCCTATTGGGCGCAGGTGCAGGGCATGCTCGGGAAGATGTGACGTCGCAAGGACGGGCTCGAAAAGACGTGTTGCATCGCCCTCTGCTGCTCACGCGCTACGCGCTGCTGTCGTGCTCGCTGTTCGTGCTCGCCGGTTGTTCCGGCGGCGCGGCTTCGTCGGCGCCCAGCGTCAGTAGCAGCTCGCAGCTCGCTCCGCCGGATTTCGAGCTCTCGACCCCCGACGGCAAGAGCGAACGTCTGAGCGATCATCTAGGCAAAGAGGTCGTGCTGCTCGATTTTTGGGCGACCTTCTGCGAACCGTGCCTCGCGGGCATGCCGCACCTGGACGCGCTGTATCGCGAACACCACGCGCAAGGCTTCACGGTGCTCGGCATCTCGATCGACGGCCCCGATTCGATCGCCCAGGTCAAAACCACCGTGAACAAGCTCGGTATCTCGTTTCCGATCTTGCTCGACCAAGAGACCCGCGTGGTCGCGCTGTACAACCCCAAGACGAGCGCGCCGTACAGCGTGCTCATCGGTCGCGACGGGCGCATCCTCAAAAAACAAGAGGGCTATACGACGGGCAACGCCGCCGTGCTCGATCGCGACGTCGCCGACGCGCTCGCGCGGGCCACGCCGTAGATACTCGGTCGCGCCGATTTCCCGGTTCGGATTCGGGAAGCGTCGACTGCCTGAAAAGAGGCAACCGCTGCGGCCGAAGACCGACTGGTCTGGGATGGACCTCAATCCCAAGCGATGCCTCGGCGCTCCCTCGCCCGGAAGGCAAAATGGACCGTTGCGGGTGCCCATACCACGTGATATGGGTGCCCATATGAAAACGACCGTGGAGCTGGCGGATCCTTTGTTGGAGCGCGCCAAGCGGCTCGCGGCCGAGCGCGGCACGACCCTGCGCGAGCTCATCGAGGCCGGGCTTCGACGAGTGCTAGAAGACGAGCTTTCGCCAGCGCCATTTGCGTTACGTGACTCGCGCGTCCATGGGAGTGGCCTCCAGGCTGAATTCCGCGACGCAAGCTGGGAACAAATTCGCGAAGCCGCCTATGGGCGACGTGGCGCATGATCGCCGTCGACACGAACATCCTCGTGTACGCGCACCGCAGCGATAGCCCCTGGAACCAAGCCGCCTACGAGTGTGTTCGTGGGCTCGCCGAGCGGCGTGCTGCGTGGGCGATCCCGTGGCCGTGCGTGTATGAGTTCTTTTCCATCGTCACGCATCCGCGGATCTACGCGCCGCCGAGCACCAGCGAGCAGGCGATCGAGCAGCTCGATGCTTGGTTCGAAGCGCCGGGGCTGACGCTTCTTGCAGAAGAGGGCGCTCATTGGCAGACACTGAAGTTGCAGCTGCTGCGGGGCAAAGTGTCAGGACCATTGGCGCACGAGGCACGGATCGCGGCCCTGTGTCTCGTGCACCGGGTCAGTGAGCTGTGGTCGGCGGATCGGGATTTTGGTCGTTTTGCCGAGCTGCGGACCCATAATCCGCTGTTGAGCGCAGGCTGAGCAAAACCTCGGCGGGGCGCAAACCCGAGCTACGCGACGCGCGGCGCGCCAACGCGCCCGCTAACCCAAAAATCTAAAACCGAAGTGTGAGGTCGAGCGCGGCGCCTTCGAAGGGCGGAAAGACGCGGCACACGCCGCCCACACAGCGCAGGGCTCCGCGGCGTTGGCCGACGAACAGCGAAACGCTGGAGTCGGACGTGATGCGGTAGGCGATTTGTCCGTTGAAGTAGGTGGGCGGGACCGCCGGGTTGGTGTCGTAGGAGAAGCCCGCGGCGACCGACCAATGCGGGGCGTAGTCGAGGCCGATCAGTTCGTCGCCTTCGTTCCACGGAACGCCGGGGCCGCCCAGGGTCTGGTGGCGACGGCGGTGCCAACCCTGAAGGTCGAGCGTGAACGGGCCGCTGAGGTGCCAAGTGACTTGGTGGCGGGTGTAGAGCTCTCGGTAGAAAACGTGGGTCGCCCCCTGGTCGGTGAGCAGCGCGCGATCGCTGTCGTCCACGCGGCTGCCGACGGAGATGTCGGCTTTGGAGCGGCGATCGCGGCTGCGCAGCTCGACGCCGACGGCGCTGTCGAGCACGCGGTTGCGCGTGGCTGCGCTGACCTCGCAGCTCTCGTTGGCCAGTGATTCGGCGAAGGTTTGGTAATAACCGGCCCAGGCGTACACGCTGACGATGCGCGAGAGCGCGACGTCGGGGCGCAGGCGTCCGCCAGTGACGCAGGTGTTGAAGCCTTCGTACGCGGTGTCGATGAACAGCGCTTCGGTGGTGGGCGGCGCGCTCGCGGCCAGCAGGCTGAACTCGCGCGCGCGCAGCGGGCTGACGTTGGCGAGCAGCGGAAAGAAGCGGCGGTAGTGCTTGCCCTCGAAGAGCAAGGTGAGCGGCCCTTCGAGCACGTTGACGCTCAAATACACGGCTTGGCCGAGGGCGAGCTTGGGCGTGGAGTTGTCCGCGTGGTGCAGATCTTGGAGCGCTACCTCCAGGTACGCGCCGCCGTGGCCGTCGAGATCCGCGAGCTCGAACGAGGCGCTGCCGGTGCTGATGCGATCGGCGCTGCGCACGACGTCGCTCGCGAGCGGCACGCTGCGCAAGAGCTGAGAGGCTTGCACGGCGAGCTTGGCGGATTTGTGGCTCAGCTCGACTTGCCCGCCGAAGACGCGGTCGGGTGCGTAGCTGCACGTGGCGAAGCTCGTGCAGTTGCCGGTGTCGGGCGCGAAATCGGTGGCGACTGCGCGGGGCATGCCGGCTTCGGTGACCGCGACCAGGCCGGGCGTGACGCTCGAATCGACGCCCAAGTAACGCCCGCTCGCCGGATCGATGCGCAGGGGGTTCAAGCTCCCGACGACCGCGGTGGCGCGCAGTGAGCCTTGCTTGCCACGGAGCCGGGCGGTGACGCGCGCGCCGCGCAGCGTCGTGTCGCTCGCGAGCTCGTCGAGTTTGCGCAAGCTGAGCACGAGGCCGCGCCCGAACGCGACGTACACGTCGCCCAGACCGAGCTCGAGCGAGGGGCTCGTGTACGTGAAGTAGTACTTCGCGGGGTACATCCAGTTGATGTACCGGTTCGACAGCTCCACGCCGGCCTCTTGCAACTTTTGTCGAAAGTACACCGGCGCGGGCGCGCCGCCGGGCGTGGGCGGGCGCGAGTAGGTCAAATCGAGCGCGATCTGCGTGGGATTCGGCGACTCGAAGAACCAAGCGTTGTCGAGGCGGAGCCCCGCCTGCCATGAGCCACCGTTGGCGAGCACGTTCAAGCGATTGTAAAACAGGCCCCAATCGTCGTTGGCCAGGGTCACCACCTGATTGGGCCGAGTGTCGCGGTTATCGACGTTGTAGGAGAGCGTGGACGTGTTGGTGATGTCGAAGGCGACGGGCGTTCCGAACACGTCCACGGGTTCGAGCGCGCTGAGTTTCGCTGCTGCGCTCAGGACGCACAGCGCGAGCGCCCGACCGAGCCAGGTGCCGAGCTCTCGCGACGAGTTACTGCTGCGCGAGCGAGGCATCGATGAACGGCCACAGGATGCTCGCTTGGTCGCCCAGCAATTTCTTTTCGATCTTCATCGTGCGCGCGTCGATGACCAAGTTCAACGGAGCCGTGTCGGCCCGGGCGAAGCCGCCCAGTTGATACTCGGGATCGAGGACCATGGCGTAATCGGAGGAGAAGGTATCCACCCAAACGTCGAGATCGCGCAAGGTCGCCGGGTCGCGGTGTGCGTCTTGGAACAGCGTGCTCAGGATGACCAAACCCCGCGGCCCGTATTGGCGATTTTTTTCCGGCAGCCCCTCGTGTTCGCTGCGGCAGGCCGAGCACCACACGGCTGCGGTGTTGATGAGAATCAACTTGTAGCCCTTGCTGCCCGTCGGATCGTAGTAGTCGGAAAAGGCGATGGTCTCGAGCGAGCTTTCGCTGTGGCCGACCTGGTCCGGCTTCCTGAAACCTCGAAAGCAGGCATCCGCGAGCGTGTCCCCCTCTTCGGTGCCGAACGGGCCGCTCGGATAGTCGGGCGAATTGCAACCGCTGCTCGCCGAGGGGCCTGGCCCGCTGTCGGGGGTGTTGCCGCTGCCGTTGGCCAAGAGCTCCGGCGGGATCTTGGGCGTGTTGCTGCCACAAGCGGCGAGCGCTGCGCTGACCAGCCAAACGCGTACCAGGCGACGAGTGAGGGGCGCGGCTCGTGTCATGCTACTTTCGACGAAGCGCGATCGAAGACAAGATCGGGATCCCGCCGCTCGTCGTATCGATGCTCTTGCCATTGGCCGAGACCCGAGCCTCCGCCACCGGCTGCCAAGTGGCATAGGGCGCCCATTTTTCGGCCACGTCCAAGCCCTGGACGAACACTTCGATCTCGCTGCCGGGCGGCCAATTCAGGCTGTTTGGGAGGCTGAGTTTGGCGGCGGGACAGAACGTGGTGCCGAGCGGCGCCAGGCCGTACGCGAGCTCGAAGCCGAAGCTCGGCGGAAGTGCTTGCGGACTTTCTGCGACGGGCACCGGAACGCTGCGGAACACGAGCTCCGAGTCGTCGCTATAGCTGAGGAGATCGTGTTCGATGCTGACGTTGGCGTCGAGGTGCAGTGTCAGATCACCGTTCGTCACCGTGCCGCCGCCGGGCTCGGGGAACTTGGCGCCCTCCGCATAGGAAGGGAGCGGCAAGGCCACGAGCGTACCGACGTCTTCGTTCAGCTCGCTGAGCGGGGCGGCGAGCTCGGCGAAGTCGAAACCGTCGCCGTACTTCAACGCGGGCAAAACCATCATCGTGCGCGGTTCGACGTGCAGCTCGCCGTTCGGCAGCGCGTTGTACAGGTTGCAGACATTGAGACCACAGACTTGCACCGGCAGCTCCGAGGCCGCTTCGCCCGAGGGCAAGACGATGCTCGCGTGTACGGTCTCGATTCGTATGGCGCTGCTGTCGACGTGATAGCCCGGGGCCTCGCACACCGCGGGTGTCGCCGCCGCCGGGCCCTGCGCATCGCTGGATCCGCAACCGACGGCGGTCAGAAGGGCGAGGGACGCGGACAGTTTCAGCAAGGGCGGGCGTGGCATCGGAACGCCAAAGCGTACACAAGGCGGCACCGCCTCGCCAACCCGAGGTATTTCTCAGCTGGTTCGCGTCCTATACCGCACGCTCACCGTCCCGATCTCGCGCGCCCGCGCGCCAGCCCGATTCCCACGCGCCGGCGGGTGAGCAGCCGAATCAGAAAAATACACCCATGTACCAGCGCACGGTCTGCGCGGTGTTGGTACCGGACGGAATGCCCGCCCCATTCAGGTTCGCTGCCTGGTTCTGGGTGTAACCGAGACCCGCCATCGGGAAGAGCACGCCGTATTCCAGCTTGGTGAAGAAGCCGCCCTTCTTGGTCGGATCGTCGTTGCGCGCGCCGTCTTTCGACTGAAAGTACACGTTCGCGTTGAGCTCGATGCCGAGATCGTGAGCGTGCCCCGGGCTCTGCATGAACTCCGAGGCGCGCGACCAGATCGCGGCCACACCGCCGCCGAGCTTTTGCCCCGAGGCATCGCGCAAGAAATCATAGGACGCGCTGGGCCTGAAGTAATAGGTGCCTTGCACGCGCGTGAGGATGTTGCGGTACAGGATCAGGTCGATGTTGTAGGCGGGGTTGAAGCGGAAGGTCGAATCCGTGCGATCGCCGTGCTGACCGTTGTCCCCCGTGGAGACGTTCGGCGGCGCGAGCCCTTGCACGTCCGAGTCACCGGAGGCCCAGCCGAAGTTGAAGCCGAGGCGCAACTTGTCTTCGACCAGCAGCTGCTCGAGCTCGGTGGCGATGCCGTATTGGCGCAGCCGGTAGCCGATGTTCTTGCTCGGGTCCTTGTCGTTGATCGGGCTGTCGTTATCCATGTTGCCTTGGATGGTCACACCCTCGGCTTCGAAGCGGAACTTCTTGTACAGAATCTGTAGCCAGACGTCGGGCGTCCAAGAGGTCGCCCCGCGGCGCCTGAATTGCAGCAGTCCGGGGCTGCAACTCAAGCTGGCGGCGCCGGCCGATTCGCTGCACTGGCCTTGCGAGGCGTCCAGCCCATTGTTGGTGTCGTTTGCCAGCAGCTGGTGGCGATAGGCGACCTGCACGCCGGCGTTGATCACGACTTCGCCGCGCGCGAGCGACAAGCGCGTCATCTCACGGCTCTTGCGGCGCGTGACCGAGAGCATGTACTGCGACACGTCGTCGCTCTGTGCGACGTCGTACGGCTGGCCGCGGTAAATCCCGAGGTTGTCGCTGGTGGCGCCCTCGTTGATGAAATCCCACGCGCCCGTCACGTACAAGTCGAGCGGTTTGAAACCGGTCGTGAACTGAATGCGATCGATGGTCGACTGGTAGTTGTCGTCGTAGCCGTCGCCAGCATTGTTCAGGATACCGAGACCCCAGTGGTTCGGCATGCGCCCGAAGCGCAGCTCGCCCACCGGCGTCGCGTACTCTGCCCAGGCGCGCTTGACGCGAATGCTGTCGCGCAAGCTATTCACGCCGGATGTCGGCGGGGCCGTGGTCGTGGTGTGGAAGCCAATCGGCGCGTAGCCGGTGCGGGCGGCGACCGCGTAGCCGTTGCCGTACGGCGTGTTCGCATACTCGTTCGGCGTGGAGCCGAGCACCAGGTTGTCGAATAGGTCGATCTGGCTTACCACGCGCAGGTTGTCGGAGATGTGCAACTCCGGATCGAGCCGGAAGCGCATGTTGCCCATCATCTGCGTGTTGTTCGTGCAGGCCAGGTTGGCGCTGGTGCCGCTGTTGTTGTTGCCGGCGCCCACTTCGTCCGGTGTGCACAGTTGCGGGCCGTAGAAGCCCGTGCCCTCCAGCGTCCTGAAGTAATTGTCGGCGGGCTGCGGCCACATGGCGTCGCCGGGAACGTCATGACGACCGAGCGCGAATTGGTAGAACATCTCCGCGCGGGCGCGGAAGCTGCCGTGCAGCTCGAGCACGGGACGCGCGTGCGCCCACCAGTCTTCGGCGAACACCTGGCCTTCGGCGCGCTTGCTGGCGCTGTCGCTCGGGCGCTCGCTGCTCTGTCGTTTGAGCTCCGCAGCGTCGTTGCCGGGTTCGGGCCAGGCAGGCAGCGGGTTGAAGCTGCCCGTGGGAGTTCCCGGCGCGGGCGCGGGCGGTGCAGGTGCCGCATCGTCGTCGCTCGCTGCGTCGGCAGCGGGCGCTTCGGTGCTCGGCTGCGCGCTCGGCTGCGCGCGCTCGGTGGGGGCCGGGGGGGTGGCGGGTGCGGCTTCCGCGGGCGTACCTGCGGGCTTCGGCTGCGCGTCCGCAAGCGCCGGGATGGTCAAGAAGCCGAGCGCAACTAAAGAAGCAACGGAGGCGTGTTTCATGCGGATCTTCGCGAGGGACCGGCGGCACCGGCACCGGCGGTTTCGCACGCGCGGCCAAAGACTGTCAACCGCGCGCCGAGAGCTCGCAGAATGCCGGGGTTTGAGCCCTATTTACGAAAAGCAGCCATGATGTCCGTGCCCATTCGGGCCGCCTGCTGGCCGAGGTCGGCAGCCACGGGCACCGCCAGCTGCAGCTGGGACATGGTTTTGGCCACCTTGGCCAGCTCTTGCTGCAGGGACCAGCCCGGGGTCTCGGGCAGGCCGAGCGCGTTGCGGAAGGTCTCGCCGAACTCCACGGCCGACCGAAAACGCTGGGCCGGGTCTTTGGCCAAGGCCCGCGCCATCAGCATGTCCAGGACCGGCGGCGATTGCTTCAAAATCGAGCTGAGCGGCGCGGGCTGCTGCTCGATCTGCGCCGCGCGCACCATCAGCTCGTTGCGGTCCGGAGCGTCGAACGGGGTCACCCCGGTCAGCATTTCGTACAGCACGATCGCCGCGGAATACAGGTCGGCGCGCGGGTCGAGCGGCTGATTCAAGACCTGCTCGGGCGACATGTACGCGCCAGTTCCGGGCGCGATACCACCGGTGTTGCGCGCCTCTTCGGCGGGGACCTGCGCGATGCCGAAGTCCGTGACTTTGATCACGCCGTCTCCCCGCACCAGCACGTTCGACGATTTGATGTCCCGATGCAGGATGCCAAAGCCGTGGATCGAAGCGAGCGCGCCCAGCAGCTGCGCAAAGTAGTGCCAGGCTTGGGCGAGCGGCAAGGCGGGCAAGGGGCCGCGTCGTGACTCCGAGCGAACGCGCGCGATCATGTCGCTCAGCGGCTCACCGTGCACGAGCTCCATCACGATCGCGAGCTGTCCGTCGAAATCCGAGAGACCAAAGAAGTGCACGATGTTCGGGTGTGACAAACGCGCGAGCGCGGTGGCCTCGCGCATGAACAGCTTGCGCGCTCGCGCTTTGCCTTGCAGCAGCGGGTGCAGCAGTTTCACCGCGATCGGGTGCGGGGGCGTATTGGCGAACCGGCCGGCGGGATTGTAGTAGAGCCAACCGCGATAGACGACGCCCATGCCGCCTTCACCGATGGTGTGGCCCAGCACGGCGCGCCCCCAGTCTTCGAGATCGAGCTCTGCGCCTGGGCCGATGCTGATGCGCGACGTCGACGCCGGTTTGGCGATCGGCACGCCGCAAAACGGGCAGAAGCGCGCTTCAGCGACGATGTCGCTCCTGCATGCCGGACAGACCGCCACGGCAGGCGAGCATAATGGAAATCGTGGCTCCTATGCGCGCTCCTACTGAAATGTACGCGGCCACGCTGTTATCGCCGCGTTTCGAGCGCTGAACCGCTCGCCGATGAGCGTTGCGGTCCGCGGCCGCTCTGTGGGAGTCTTGCCGGGATTCTGCCGAGTATGGCCTTTTCGTGCGCGGTGGAGGACAGGAGGAGAGCTCACGTTGCTTCGTAAACTTCGCACGCTCATTGCGCTTCCAATGGTGTCCCGCCCCGCTCCCAACGCAGCGCGTCGGAAGTGGGTCTTGGGTGCAGCTTGTCTTTCGCTCACGAGCGTGATCGCGATGCCCGAAGCGCACGCTCAGGTCTCGGGTGATTTCGCGATTCAGCGCTTCGATCCCGCCGCGGGTCCGCACAATTACCTGTCCACGCGCGGCGCGCGCACCGACGGCAAGATGGTGTGGAGCACAGGCCTGTTCGTGAATTACAACTATCTGCCGTTCGAGGTGGCGAGCTGCGAGGCGCCTCCGGGCGGCGGCGATTGCCAAACTCCCGGCGCGAAGGCTTTTGCCACCGCCAAGGTGATCGAAAATCAGATCACCGGTGACTTTCTGGGCACGTTGACACCCATTCCGCGCTTGCAGCTGGCGCTGAAGATCCCGGTCTCGTGGAACAAGGGCCAAGGGATCAGCCCGGATGGAACCTTCGCGCGGGATGGCGGCATCGACGCGGTCGGTCTCGGCGATCCGCAGCTCGAAGCCAAGGTCCGCGTGCATGGCAACGTGACCGATCCGTTCGTCGTCGGCGTGTCGGGTTTCGCTACCGCGCCGCTCGGTCATCTGATTGCGGAGAACAAATACATCGGAGATCCGAAGCCCACCGCCGGCATTCGTTTGATCCTCGACGGCGAGAAGGGCCCGTTCTCCGTCGGGGCCAATATCGGCGGCGCGTACCGCCCCACCGCGCAAATCGGCAATGCCGAGATCGGCTCCGAGGGTCGCTACAGCGTGGCAGCCGGCTACCGCATCGGCCCGGTCGTGCGGGTGATCGCGGACATGTTCGGTACCACGCGCTTTTCGAGCACCGCCGGTGAAAATACGCTCGAAATCGACGGCGGGCTGCAGGTAAGTCCGCTCAATTCGCCGCTCACGATCTCGCTCGCCGGCGGGACTGCCGTCGTGGAGGGCGTGGGCGCGCCGAAGTTCCGCGGCATCCTGGGCGTGATCTACGCGGTCGAGAAGCGCGACCGCGACGACGATGGCATCGAGGACGGGGCGGACCAATGCCCGACCGACAAAGAAGACCGAGACGGCAACGAAGACTCGGACGGCTGCCCCGACCCGGACAACGATCTCGATACGGTTCCCGACGCTCAGGACAAGTGCCCGAACGAGGCGGAGGACCAAGACAACTTCGAAGACCGCGACGGTTGCCCGGATCCCGACAACGACAAGGACGGCATTCCCGACGTCTCCGATCAATGTCCGAACGAGCCGGAGACGAAGAACGGCTACAAGGACGAAGACGGTTGCCCGGACGAGGCCGACAAAGACAACGACGGCGTGCCCGACGCGCGCGACAAGTGCCCAGACGAAGCCGAAGACACCGACGGCTATCAGGACACCGACGGCTGCCCCGATCTCGACAACGACAACGACGGCATCCCCGACGCTCAAGACGAATGCATCGACGAGCCCGAGAATTTCAACAAGTTCGAAGACCAAGACGGTTGTCCGGACGATCCCAAAGCCGGCAAGAAGAAGAAGTGAAAGCGTTCGTCGTGAGCTCCTGGGTTCGGTACGCGGCAGGTGCAGCGCTCACGCTGTGCCTGCTCGCGTGCGGCGCGGGTGGCGGTTCCGGTCTCGGCGCGCCGGGCGCCAAGACTGCAGCGGACGCCGAGCATCCGTTGCTCGGCGCCGCCGCGCCCGAGTTCGAGCTCGAGTCGCCGAACGGCAAGCAAAAGGTCAGCTTGAGCGCGCAGGCTGGAAAGGTGGTGGTGGTCGATTTCTGGGCCACCTGGTGCGCGCCCTGCAAAGAGTCTTTCCCGGCTTATCAGCGTCTGGCGCAGAAGTTCGGCAAGCAGCTGACCGTGATCGGCGTGAGCGTCGACGAAGACCCCGCGGGCATTCCCGAGTTCGCCAAAGAGACCGGGGCCAAGTTTCCACTGGCTTGGGATGACGGTCAGAGCACCTCCAAGAGTTATCGCCCGCCGACCATGCCCACCAGTTTCGTGATCGACCGGAGCGGCATCGTGCGCTTCGTGCACAGCGGCTTTCACGCCGGTGATGAGCGCGCGATCGAGTCTGAAATCGCTTCGCTGCTGAAGTGAACGCGGCCCGCGCGGGCGCTGTCGCTCCGACAATGTGCGCTGGGGCGCGTTGCCCACAGGCTCGAAGCAACGGCAGCGCTTTCGAGCTGCATCAGTGAAGCTGCATGCTCCGGACATGTGTGGGGAGAAGAGCGGGCAGCCCACTTAACTTGAGCCGCGTTCCGAAATGCGCTTGCTGGAAGGGAACGCCGAGGCAGATGATCAGTACAGTTAGCAAAGTACCCGATGCATTCGTCTCGCCGCACGCTGCTCACTCTCGCCCTGTTGCTGTCCGTGTCTTCTGCGCTGGCCTCCTCGCCCGGCTTGGACGAGCTCGCCGACCAGCTCAAAGAAGCGAGCGACTTCCGCGTGCGAGTCTCTGCCGCGCTGCAGCTCGGTAAATCTTTGACCAACGACGCAGTCGCGCCGCTCGTGGCCGCGCTCGACGACGGCAACGCCTCGGTGCGGGCGGCGGCCGCCGCCGCCCTGAAGAATTTGGGTGATCAGGCGGCGCTCGACGCGCTCAAAGCGCATCGCGCCGACAAATCCGAGGCGGTGCGGGCGCAAGTGCTGGCCGCCATCAAGTCGCTCGAAGAAGAGCGCATCTCGGGCCCGAAACCCAAAGTGCTGATCAAGATCGGCATGATGAAGAACGAGTCGGGCGTGAAATCCAAGAAGATCGAGAGCCAGCTGGCCGATGCTTCGCGGCGCAAACTGAGCGCGCTGCCCCGCGTGCGCGTGCTCCCCGCCGAAGGCAGTGAACCGGCCGAGACGAGCCCCGACAAGCCGAGCTCGGTGCCGATGGTCATGGTCACGGGCAACATTTCGGAGCTCAAAGCCTCGCGCGACGGCCGTTCCATCACCTATTCCGCGAGCGTCGAGTACGTGCTGCACACCATGCCCGAACAGGCCATTGCGGCCAAGGTGTCGGGCCGGGCGAGCGCGACTGCATCGGAGCGAGAGGCCGAGGATGCCTCCGCGCTCGCCGAGCTGCGGCGATCGGTGTTGGAAGCCGCGATTGCCAGCGCCCTGCGTCGCGCCCCGCCTGCGCTCTTGGCTGCTGCTCATCTCTGATTCCTTCACGCCCAGACGCCTGGGCCCTCGTAGTGCTTGTCACGCGCCCGGGGTGATCGTACGCGCCGTCCGGTGACTCCCAGTGTGCTGTTCGTTTCGAAGCCGATCGCTCCGCCTTTTCATGACGGCAGCAAGTGCCTCGTGCGCGACGTGGCTCAGAACCTGAAGCGCGTGGCTCCGATCGTGCTTTCGACGCCTGGTGCGCCGCCGCTCAACGCAGCGCCCGGCGCCGTAGCCGTGCGCTCGGTGGCCGCATACGCGGCGCCTGGTGGTTTCTCTCCGGCATTTTCGGCCAATCTGCGGGCGGCGGCTTGGGTCTTGCTGCGCTCGCGCGCGAGCGTCTGGCATTTCGTGTTCGCGCCCAACGCGCGCACCAGCGGCGCGGGCAAATGGCTGCGCCGCGCCCGAGCCGTGCCCGTGGTGCAGACCATCGCCTCGCCTCCGCGCAGCTTCGCCCAGCCGCAAGCGCTGTTCTTCGGCGACGTGCTGGTCGCGCAAAGCGCGTGGACGCGCAGCGCGATCGAGACCAGCTACGAGGGCTCGGGGCTACGCGCGCCGCGCATCGAGGTGATCCCGCCGCCAGTGCCGGACGTCACGCCGCCCAGCGCGGCTCAAGTGGCCAGCGTACGGCGTGAGCTGAACCTCGCGCCCGAGCAGCGCTATCTGCTCTATCCGGGAGATCTCGAGACCAGCTCCGGGGCGGAAGTGACCGCGGCCCTGGCCGAGCGCGCGGCGCTCGCCGTGCCCGAGCTCGTGACCGTATTTGCGTACCGCAGAAAGTCGGCGGCTGCGGCCGAAGTGGCGACACGCCTCGCGCGGCGCTTGCCCGCCTCTCAGACGCGCTTTCTGGAAAATGCCCCGAACATTTTGGCGCTGCTCGCCGGAGCCGCGGCCGTCGTCTTTCCGGTCGACGATCTGTGGGGCAAGGTCGACTTGCCGATCGTGCTCTTGGAGGCCATGGCGCTCGGTGTCCCCGTGCTGGCGCTCGATCAGGGGCCGCTCCAGGATCTACGAGGCGTGCTGAAGGTCGCGAGCTTGGACGCTCAGGCCTGGCTGACGGAGATTCAGTCGCTGCTCGCCGAGCCCGAGCGCTGTCGGAGGATCGTGAGCGAACAGCGCGTAGCATTGGCCGAACGCCACGCGGCGAAAGTGGTGGCGTGCGCGTACGAAGAGCTGTACCTCGGGCTTATCGCTCATTGAGCGTCGAGCGCGCGCCGCAGCGTGAGATAATCGTCGCTCACGAAGAAGTGCAGCAGCGCGGCCACGCGCACGACGAGGTCGCTGCGCAGCGCGGGTTCGATATCGCTTTCGAGCAGCACGGAGACGAGATCGCTCAGGGCCATCGCCTCGAGCATTGCGTGCGTGTCCGGGCGCACCATCAGTAAGCCGCGCACGCTCGAGCGCAGATCACCGCACAGCACCAGCCCGGCGCGGTCCGCGCTCATTTGCATCAAGCGATGTGCGGCCACCAAATTCTCGTTGATGTGCGAGAGCGCGCTGGGCGGCGCGCCGAGCTCGGCCGGCGCCCGGTGTCGGTCAGACTCGAAGCGCAGCAAGATTTCCAGCGCTCGCCTCAGCGCGGGCTCGGGCAGCTTGTCCAAGAACTTGGTGACCGGCGCGGCCAGCGGCAGTCCTTTGAGCAACGGTAGCAGGCCGAGCGCGAGCTCGACTCCGCCCTTGGTTCGCGCGAAGGCGCCGGCCCAGACCTCGTTCGAGGTCAACCGCGCTTGCCCGAGCCTCAGGTGCAGCGCTTCGGCGCCGATCGCGAAACACAGCTCGGCTTCGCTCATGCAATACGCCGAACCCGGCTCGAGATGCGCTTTGCCGAGCAAGAGATAAGGCGTTTTGCCCTCGTATCCGCGCATGCCGATCGACTTTTTCCCGCGCGAGACGTAGGCGCGCAAATTCGGCAGGCCAAAGGCGAGGCGCGCCGCCTCGAGCGCGCGTTTGGCCTGGGGGTGCTCGTGCCCGTCGAGCGCTTCGCAATAGTCACTGAGCGCGGCGTGGTCCGGTTCCGGGCTGAGCGCGATCAGTTTCTGCGCGCCGGCCACGAGCGAGTTTTGGCCGCGCGCGAGCGGATGGCTGAGCGTTGTTTCTATCAGCTGGGTCGAGAGACAATTGCGAGGCTGAGCAAGCGCCGCGGCGCGCGGGGCGAGGCCGCGCGGGGCGAGGACGCCGGCGAGTGCTCGGTCGCGTTCGTCAGCGGAAGCAGCGGCCAAGCGCGTTTCGACTGCGAAACCCGCCACGCGCAGCTCGTCTTGGGCCACCCGCACGTCGGCACCGGGTGAGTCGTACAAGCGGCGCTGCAGCGCGAAGGCGAACGGTAGGCCGCGTTGACCGAGCTCGAGCAGCGCGCGCACGAGCGAGCTGCCCGCGTCCTCCGAGAAGCGGAAGCTTTGCCACAATTGGCTGAGCTCGGGCGGGGAAATGTGGCCGGCGTCCAGCGCTTTCGCCACGGCGTTCGCGTCGATCGGCAGCGCCGCATCGCCGTCTTCCGCGGCCGCTAGCAAGCGCGCGAAGCGAGCCTCGCGGCTGCCGTGCTCGACGGCCGCGTCGAGCAGCGAGAGGCTTTGGCTCGTGTCGTCTTTTCGGCGATCGCTCGCGAGCCACGACCTGCGTGCTGCTTCCAGCAGGCGCGCTTTGCCGGCCGGCATGGCGAGCAACTCGAACGTGTCCCGGCAGGCTTGGCCATCGGCGCGGCGACTGAGGAATCTGCCCGAAGGACACGACAGCTCGGTCTTGTCCTTCACGCTCTGGAGCGAAGTGCTGTCCGCGTGCAGCGGCACGTAGCTCACGTCACCAACCGCGGTCCAAGCGACGATCGCCGCGCGTCGCTCGCTGAGGAAGAGGTAGGGCGTACAACTGCTCTGGCCAATCAGGTGCGAGTCCAGCATGAGCGTGCTCGCGCCCCGGAGCCAAGTGATGAGCGCCTCGTCGCTTTCGAGCTCCCGCTCGAGCCAGGCCTGGCCGAGCTCGTCCGGCAGCTGGACCAGCCGTGAGCCTTTGCGCGCTGGCTTGGGCCGTTTGTTGCCCGACGCCAGACGTCCGAGGGCGATCAAGCGTTCGACGGCGTGGCGACGACCGGCGGGGATGGTCAGCTCCTCTTGGCCGAAGCACAGCCGATCGCGAAGCCTGCCGGCGACCAAGCGCAAGTCGCCGCGGGTGAGCAGATCCAGGTGCTGCCCCTGAAAGCGGTCCCGCGCGGCGACCAGCCACAGCCCGCTGCCCGTGAGCAGCAGGTTGGCCCGCGCGCGAAAGCCGCCGGAAATTCCGATCCCAGAGTCCAACCGCACGCGCCCGAGCACCTGGCCCAGAGCCCGTTCTTCGGCAAATTCCAGCGCTCCGTCGCTCATTTGGGTCGAGCAAAAGCTCGCTCTTCGCTCAGTATTCGAGGGCCGCTATCCCATGCTACACCTCCCGTCCCATCCATGGCGACTAGCAGCAATACTTCTTCCGAGCTTCGCACGGCGTTCCTGAACTTCTTCGGTGGTAAGGACCACGTGATTTGCCCGAGCGGCCCCGTGGTTTTGTCCGGGGATCCGACGCTGATGTTCGCCAACGCAGGCATGGTTCAGTTCAAGGACGTGTTCGTGGGGCGAGAGACGCGCAGTTACAAGCGTGCCACGACCAGCCAAAAATGCATCCGCATCAGCGGCAAGCACAACGATCTGGAGGCCGTGGGACCATCGCCGCGCCACCACACGTTCTTCGAGATGCTCGGTAACTTCAGCTTTGGCGACTACTTCAAGGAAGAAGCCATCGTCTTCGCCTGGGACTTTTTGACCAAGGAGCTGGAGCTTCCGCCCGAGCGTCTGATCTTGACCTACTTCAAGGGCGAAAACGGCATTCCCGAGGACACCTTTGCCCGTGATCTGTGGCAGAAGATCAGCGGCTTCGGCCCAGACCGCGTGCGTGGCCTGGGCATGAGCGACAACTTTTGGCAGATGGGCGAGACGGGGCCGTGCGGTCCTTCGAGCGAGATCTATTTCTGTAACGGTCCGGACGTCGATCCGGCAAGGTTTGGCGACGAGCAAACCGTCGAGGGCTACGGCTGGATGGAGATCTGGAATTTGGTCTTCATGCAGTTCGAGCGCAGCCTGGTGGGCGGGGAATACAAGCTCAGCGATCTGCCCGCCCCCAGCATCGATACGGGGGCCGGTCTGGAACGCCTCGCGTGCGTGACCCAAGGCAAGACCAACAACTACGATACTGATTTGCTGCGCCAGCTGATCGATCGCGCGAGCGAGCTGTCCCACAAGCGCTACGGCGGCAGCATGGACAAGGACGACGTGTCGATGCGCGTGATCGCGGATCACGCGCGCACGACCGCGTTCTTGATTGCGGAGGGCGTGATGCCCGATCGCAGCGGCAAGGAATACGTGCTGCGTCGCGTGATGCGGCGGGCCATCCGCCATGGCCACCGGCTCGGCATCGAAAAGCCGTTTTTGCACGAGGTCGCGCTGCGCGTGGTCGACGCCATGGGCGATCAATATCCAGAGCTGCGCGAACGTCGCGACCACATCGCCTCGGTGGCCGAGAGCGAAGAGGTGCGCTTCCGTCAGACCATCGAGCGCGGGCTGGCCATGCTCGAAGAGCGCTTCGAAGTGATGTCGAAGAGCCATCAGACGACGCTGCCCGGCGCGGATGCCTTCAAGCTGTACGACACCTATGGCTTCCCGCTCGATCTCACGGACGTGATCTGTAGCGAGCGCGGTTTCGTCGTCGACAAGGCCGGCTACGATGAAGCTCTGGAGGCCGCCAAAGAGCGTTCCGAGTTCAAGTCGCAGAACCAAGCCGTCGAAGGCGTGTACCGTGAAGCGCTGAGCGCGGTTCCGGGAGGCCTCGTGCGCTTCACCGGCTATGAAAAGGACCGCGATCACGGCAAATTGCTGGCCATCGTCAAAGACGGGGCGCTGGTCTCGGAGGCGCATGCCGGCGACCGCGTCGAGCTGATCACGAACCAGACACCTTTCTACGGCGAGTCCGGCGGCCAGGTCGGTGATAGCGGAACGATCAGCGGCGACAGCGTGAGGGTCGTGGTCGACGACACGCACAAGCCGATCAGCGGCTTGGTCGCGCATCGCGGTCGGATCGAGTCGGGTTCACTGCGCGTGGGTGACCAGCTCGAGCTGACGGTGGACAGCGTGCGCCGCGATCGCACTCGTCGCAACCACTCGGCCACGCATCTCTTGCATTGGGCGCTGCGCAGCGTGCTCGGCTCGCACGCCCAGCAGAAGGGCTCGCTCGTGGGTCCGGATCGCCTGCGTTTCGACTTCACGAGCCCGCGTGCGCTCACGCCGGAAGAGATCTCAAAGGTCGAAGATTTGGTGAACCAGCGCACCCTGGCGAACCACAGCGTGCAAACCGAAGTGCTCAGCATGGAAGAGGCTCGCGCGCGCGGAGCGATGATGATCTTCGAAGAGAAATACGGCGATGTCGTGCGCATGCTGAGCATGGCCGAGTCCACCGAGCTGTGCGGCGGCACCCACGCCCGCGCCACGGGCGACATCGGCTTGTTCAAGATCGTCAGTGAGCAGGGCGTGTCCGCCGGTGTGCGCCGCATCATCGCCGTCACGGGCGACGGCGCGCTCGCTTACCTGCGCGAAGTCGAGGCCAATTTCGCCAAGATCGTCAGCTTGGCCAAGGCCACGCCGGCCAACGTGGCGGACCGGGTCGAGAAGCTCTTGCAGCACGAGCGTGCGCTCGAAAAGCAAATCGACGAGCTGCAGCGAAAGCTCGCGACCGGTGGGGGAGGGGGCGGCCTGGATGCGCTGCTCGCGAAGGCGCGCGACATCGCAGGTGTCAAAGTGCTCGGGGTCCGAACGGAGGTGACCGATCGCGCGGCGCTGCGCGAGCTCGCCGAACAACTTCGGGACAAGCTCGGCCAGAGCGTGGTTTTGGTGGGCTCGGCCGCGGACGGCAAGGCACAGCTCGTGCTCACCGTCGCCAAAGATTTGACCGCGCGCTTGAAGGCGGGCGACCTGATCAAAAACCCGGCGCAAATCGTGGGCGGCTCGGGCGGCGGACGGCCGGACATGGCTCAGGCCGGCGGCACCGAGCTCGCGCGCCTCGACGAAGCGATCGAGGCGATCTACGCCAGCGTCGGGTGAGAACGTAAGCGGGCGGCCTACTCGGAGGCGCTCTCACCCCAAAACACCGGTTCGGGCTCGAGCTGCACTCCGAAGCGCTCGAGCACCGCGCGTTGCACGCGCGCGGCAAAGCGGGTCACGTCGGCTGCAGAGGCGCCCGGGTGTGCGACCAGCGCCAGCGCATGCTTGGTCGAAAGCCCGACCGCGCCGTCGCGCGTCCCGCGCGGAAGCCCCGACTGTTCGATCAGCCAGCCCGCAGAAAGCTTCACGCGGCCATCGGGCTGCGGAAACTGCGGCACGCTGGCGATGCCGGCGGCGCGTGCCGAAAACCCAGCGAACTGCGCGGGGTCGAGCAGCGGGTTCACGAAGAACGAACCGCAACTGCGACGATTGGGATCGCTTTCGTCGAGCAGCATCGATTTGGCTCGTCGCAACTGCAGCACCGCCTCACGTAGCTGCGAGAGTGATGGCGCGGCCGTACCCGAGCTGTGCAGGTGTCTTTCGAGCTCGGCGTAGCGGACGGACGGAGCCGCAACGAGCCGCAGCCGAAACGTGACTTCGGTGACGATGTAGCGGCCGGGTTCACGCGACTTGAACCAGCTATCGCGATAGGCAAACTTGCATTCTTCGTTGGAGAAGGTGCGCGGCGCGCTCTTGAGCGTGTCGAGGGTCGCGACAGACGTGATGGTCTCGCTGACTTCTTGCCCGTACGCGCCGACGTTTTGAATCGGTGTCGCCCCGACGCGACCCGGGATCCCGCTCAGGCATTCGAGCCCTTGGTAGCCGCGGCTGACCATGGCGGCCACGAATTCGTCCCAAGGTTCGCCGGCGGCGGCTCGTACTTCGACGTCTGCCCCGTGGTTGTGGATGCGGACCCCGCGCAGCCCCATGTCGATCACTAGCCCGGAAAAGCCGGCATCCGCGACGACGACATTGCTGCCGCCGCCCAGCACCCGCACCTCGAGCGCGCGTTGCTTGGCCCAGGCGAGCGCGCCCGCGAGCTCTGTCTCGTGTTCCGCCCGGACGAAATGGGCGGCGTCGCCGCCGACACCGAGCGTAGTGAGGGGTGCGAGTGCGACGCGTGATTCGATCTTCAACGAACGCGAGCTTACTTGGAAGGTCAGCGGTGCTGCGGTTTTTTTTTATGCGACACGCAGGTCTTGGCGAGTCCTGGTCCGGGCGCCGTTTCAGGCTCGACGACACCTGACTGCGTGCGCGCGCGTTCGGCCAGGAAGCGACGCGCGTCGTGGCTCATCGTGGGTTCTGCCAGTTCGAGCCGCGAGAGCGCGTCCGCCAACGCCACCGAGCGCTCCACCGCGCTGGCGTTTGCGTTCAGCAGCACGAGCTTTCGACCGAGCACGGTGCACAAGCCGCCAGCGAACGGAATCTTGCCCGAGACCTTGCCGCGGAAGGCGCGCGTACGGACCTCGAGCCCGGCTCGGGCGGCGATGCCCAAGAGCTCGTCGAACAACCGGCCAGGGTCCACGTCCGGCAATTTACCCGAAAAAGGCTGCACTCGCTGAAGCAGCCCCAGAAACGCCGCAAATACCCGGCTTTCGCCAAGCTGTGGCTCCGTGCTATCTCAGGGTTGTGGAAGGTGTCCTGCCGACGGCGGGAGCGAATCAGCGCTTCCCCGGAGGCACCTTCAGGCAGTGAGAACCGCAAGTTCTCTCCCAGCGAAAGAAATCGACAGCGTATGACGTTCACGGAAGCCGCGGCGCAGGTTCTGCGCCTCGTAGGGAAACCACTCCATTATAAAGAGATCACCGACGTTGCGATTGAGAAGAATCTGCTCAGTCACGTCGGCAAGAGCCCCGAGGTCACGATGGGCGCGCGGCTCGCCGCGCTGGTGAAGAAGGGCGACAAGGAGAACCCACTCGTGCGCATCAAGCCAGGCGTGTTCGCGCTGCGCGAATGGGATCCGGCGACGATCGAGAAGGGCCTCGCCGATCGCACACCCGCGCTCGAACGCCTGGCTGCGCAAGGTTACGTGGGCGAGCCGCAAGTGGACATCGGCGAAGACGCACCCGCCGACGCCTCGAGCTCGCCGCACGCCTCACACGTCACCTTCGATGACGAAGATGGCGTGCCCGCGCCAGACGAGGGCGAACGTTCTCGCGCAGAGTTCGCAGCACACGCGACAGAGCTGTTTGCCTCCGAAGAAGACGACGACGAACCGATCTTCGGCGGCGCGTCGGACGTCGCAGCCAGCGAGGCCGTCAGCGCTCAAAGCGCGGATGGTTCGCGGCGTCGCCGTCGCCGCCGCGGTCGCGGTCGCGCGGGTGAAGAGCGCGGCGGCGACGATTTGCCGTCCTACACCGTGTCCGACGCGCCCGCGGTGTTGCCCCCGGAATTGACGCAGGAGATCGAAGCGCGTGGCGCGAGCGAGCCGCGACCCGAACGCGCGCGGCCGCGCGAGCAAGAGCGCGGCAACGAGCGCGGCGAAGGCCGCGAGCGCGGTGCGGATCGCGACCGCGAGCGCAGCGCGGACCGCGACCGTGACCGTGAGCGCGATCGCAGTGCGGATCGCGAGCGCGACCGCGGCGGTCGCCGCGACGAGCGCATCGCCGCACGCGCCGAGCGCTCGCCGGAGCGCGAGGGTCCAATCGACGAACTGGTCGGCAAAGATCTGGCGGACGCGTTGGAGTCGATGTTGCTCGGCTTCGACCGCGGTCGTGGTCCCGTCGCTGTCGCGACCTTGAGTGAAGCCGCTCAGCGTCGCGGTCGCCTGGTCGGCGATCAGGCCGCGTCGCAGGGTCTACTCTTGGGCGCCGCGCGCACCGACAACGTTCGCGCGCTTTCGCGTGGGCATCGTCCGCGGTTCCGCATTTCTGGAACCCGGATCGGCCTCACCGAATGGCAGCTCGACGGCGAGCTCTCGCGTTTGGAGCGTGATTTGTTGCAGACCGCGGAGCGCTACCGCGAGGTGCTGCGCCGCTCGTTTGCGCGCTCGTTGCAAGAGCTCTCCCATCGGGGGCTCGGTGATTTGCTGACGCTGGTGCTCGAACGCATCGGGTTCTCCGAGTTGAGCCAGGTCAGGCGGCCCGGCCTGCACGGCGCCGAGCTGCATTTGTCGGGCAAAGCGCGTGGCCCCTCCGGGGACGTGCGCACCGCAGTCGTGATCCGGCGCGACGGTCGCGAAGTTGGGCGTGAACGTGTCACCGAGCTGCGCGGCGCGCTCCACCACTACGGGCCCGCGCTGGCAGGTTTGATCGTGACCACCGGTCAAGTCCTGAGCGGAGCCCGTGAAGAAGCAGCTGCGCCGGGCGCGAGTCCGGTCTCGGTGATCGACGGGCTCGGCTTGGCCAAGCTGTGCGAAGAGCACGAAATCGGCTTGGTTCAGAGCAAGCTCAGCCTGCCGCATCCCGATCTGGATCTGCTGGAAGCCTTGCGTGGCTAGTGCTCGGCTGTCGTCTGCGCTGTGGCTGGCGTTCGCCGTCGGTTGTGCCTCGCCGCCCCCGGCCTCGCAGTTTCCGAACGCTCAGGCTGCGCTCGATCGCATGCGCGCGACTACTGCTTGTAGTCGCGCGCTGAGCAGCGACGCCAAGATCGACTACTTCGGCGAGGCCGGTCGCGTCCGCGGCAGCTTACTGTACGTGGTGGCCGTGCCCGACAAACTGCGCCTCGACATCGTGAGCCCGTTCGGGGCCACGATCTCGACCGTGACCTCCGACGGTCACGATTTCGCGCTCTTCGATTTGCGCCAGAAGCAGTTCTTACGCGGACCCGCAAACGCCTGTAACCTCGGGCGTTTCACGCACGTACCGGTGCCGCCCGCGGCCCTGGTGCAGCTGCTGCGCGGGGAAGCTCCGGTGCTCGTGCACCAAGCGAGCCAAGCCAGCATCGCTTGGGAATCCGGTGAGTACGTCGTTCGCATTCAGAGCACCCGGGATGCCAGCGAAGAAATTCACCTGCAACCGCTGGCACAGGATTACGCGCTGCCATTCGGCGCGCAGCGCGTGCGCGTCACCGAGGTGCGCGTGGCGCAGCAAGGGATCGAGCTGTACCGTGCGCAGCTGGTCGGTCACCGGCCGGCCAAGATGTCCGTGGCGCGCGTCGATCCAGACGGTCTCGATCCGCCCGTGCCGCCTAGCGGCCCCGTTTGTCAGGCCGAGGTGCCGGGCCGCTTGCGGCTGCAAGTGCCGGACGGCGACCAAGACGTGATCCTGGAAAACGTCGATGTTTCACACAATCCGCCGCTGTCGATGCAGCTCTTTCAGCAGTCGCCCCCCGGCGGCGTGGATGTGCGTTACTCTCCTTGCGCGAACTGACGGCGCACTTCATCGGCGTCGAAAGCGAGAGGCGTGACCCTTGCGCAAACCCACCGCCGCCAAAAAGCGTGAGCCGAAAACGACCTCGGCACGTGCCGCTTCGGGCGCGCCAAACAGCGTCCGCGAACCGCGCAAGTTTCGGCCGCCGAGCTCGGACGAGCTCCCGCGCGGAGCGGGGATTCAGAGCTTCTTGCGTTTGCCGGTGCACGAAGATCCGGAGCACATCCCGGCCGTCGACGTGCTGCTGTGCGGAGTTCCTTTCGACGGCGGCAGCTCGTTTCGTCCCGGCGCACGCTTTGGCCCGCGCGCGGTTCGCGAGGCTTCGGCGCTGGCTCGTTCATTCTCGGCCGCGCTGGGCATCGACATTTACGACGAGCTACGGGTCGCAGACGGTGGAGACGTCGCGCTCGCTAGCCAAGAGCTGGGCAGCGCTTTGTCCGCGATCACGACGCGCGCCGAGGCGATCACGCGCTCGAGCGCCATCTGCGGCCTCGTCGGCGGCGATCAAACGCTGACTTTGGCCGGGCTGAGAGGCATTCAACGAGCAAAGAAGAAGGCCTTCGGCATGCTGCACCTCGCCGCGCAGAGCAATAGCTTGGGCAGCGCGAAGGATGCTCACCTCGATCACTCGAACGCGTTGCGCCACGCCGTGGAAGAAGGGCTGATCCGCGCCGACTCCACGTTCCAAATCGGCATCCGCGGCCCGTATGTGTCGTCCGACGACTTGGCGTTCGCGCGCGCACACGGCTTCGAAGTCGTGACCACGGATGAAGTGCGCTCGGACCTGCACGCGGTCCTGAGCCAGGTGCGAAAGTTGGTCCGCAAAGGCGCGCTGTACGTGAGCGTCGATGTCGGGGTCCTCGACCCGGCCCACGCTCCCGGCACGGCCTTCCCTTTGCCCGGCGGCCTGAGCACTTGGGAGCTGCAACAAATCCTGAGAGCGTTGGTCGGAGCCGAGATCATCGGCTTCGATGTCGTGGAAATCGCGCCGACTTATGATCCTACTGGCATCACCGCCCTGACGGGAGTCGCGATCTTGCACGAGATTTTGGCTGCGCTCGCGGACACGCGCCGCAGCGGCCGACCCGCGCCCTCCAGCCTGCGCACCGGCCGCCGCGGTCGCCGCTTATCTCCCTAGTCGTGCGGTTGAGCGACTGATTTGACGATGACGCGCTTGGCCAAAGACGCGATGGTCGTGACCAGCTCCGCCGGATCGATGGGTTTGGCCAGGTGGATTTGGAACCCCGCGCGTAGCGCCCGCATCCGATCTTCGGAGCGCGCGTAGGCGGTCAACGCAGCCGCCGGGATCTGCCGAACCTCGGGGCTGACGTGCTGTCGCAGCCGTTCGATGAAGCTGAAGCCGTCCATGCGGGGCATGCCGAGGTCGGTGACGACCACATCCGGGGCATCGGGGAGCAGCTTGGTCAGCGCGTCTTCGGCCGAGGGCGCGCTCGAAACGCGCGCGCCTGCGGACTCCAAGACGACGGTGATCAGGTTCAGTGCGTCCGGCTCGTCGTCCACGGCCAGCACATGGATGCCGCTCAGCGGCGATGGCTCGAGCCGCGACGCGGGCGACGGCGCGCGGGGATGGACACGCACGCTATCCTCGCGCGCCGGTTGCACGCTCATCAGCGGGAGCTTGACCGAGAACGTTGCCCCTCGTTCGGCTCCGGCGCTCGACACCTCGATCGTTCCGCCGTGCATTTCAGTCAGCTGACGGGCGATCGAGAGGCCCAAGCCGAGACCCCCGCGTTCGCGAGTCGTGCCGCCTTCTGCCTGCCGAAAGCGTTCGAACACGTGCGGCAGGAACTCGGGTGTGATGCCGATGCCCGTGTCACTGACGGTGAGCTCCAGGTGTGAATTGATGCGTTCCAGGCGGATCTGTACCTTGCCTCCGCGCCGGGTGAATTTGACCGCGTTCGACAGCAAGTTCCAGAGCACCTGCTGCAGGCGCTCCGGATCGCCGGAGACCGGAGCCGCATGCGGATCGAGCACGGTCTCGAGCCGAACGCCTTTCGCCTCTGCGGCGGGCGCAATGCCATCGATGGCGTTGCGGGTCACCGTCGGCAGATCGACGGGCTGCACGTTCAGACGGATCTTACCGGAGACGATGCGCGAGATATCGAGCACATCCTCGACGATTTGGCTGAGCGAGGTGGCGTTCCGTGCAATCGTGTCGATGGCCTTTTGTCGTTTGTCGGGCGGCAACATGCCCGCCTGCAACATGCGCACATAGCCGACGATCGCGTTCAGCGGCGTACGCAGCTCGTGCGAGAGGCTGGCCAAAAAATCGTCCTTGAGACGACTCGCGTCTTGCACGCTCTCGTACAGATAGGCGTTCTCGAGCGCCAGCGCCGCCCAGGCGGCGATACCCACGGCGATTCGCTCGTGATGTTGCGCAAAGCGACTCACCTCGGAATGGCCGAAGAAAAGGCCGCCGATCACGTTCCCGCCTCGACCTTTGACTGGCACGGCCAGGTAGCTACGAACCGGCAAATGTCCGGGCGGCATGCCGTGGTAAGGCCCGTTGTGCCCGTACTGCGATTCCTTCGTGATGTCGTCGCTGCGCACGACGCGAGTGCCCTTGAAGGTCGGCTCGAACACCGCGGTGTTGCGAGGCATCGGGAACTTGGAGAACGCCGCGCGCGGTACTCCGGAAATCGTGTAGAGCGTGTAGGCTTCACCCTTGTCGTCGAGCACGTTGTAGAAAAACGCGCCAAACTCGGCGTTCGTCAGTTCCGTGGCGGCGTCGGTCACGGCCTGAACCACCTTCGAGCGATCCAGATCGGAAGCGACCAGCGCGCCCACGTTGTTCAGCGTCTCGGTGACCGCGGCATTTTCTTGGAGCAAGCGGATGCGTTCTGCCTCCACTTGTTTGATCGCGGTGATGTCACGACCGATCTTGGACGCGCCGATGATGCGACCCTCGGCGTCGCGCACGGGGGAAATCGTGAGCGCGACATCCAGCCGACGGCCGTCTTTCCTGACACGGACGGTCTCGAAATGCTGCAAACGCTCGCCGCGCCTCAGCCGTGCCAGGATCTCGTCTTCTTCCGACTGGCGCTCGGGCGGAATGAGAATTCGCACCGAGCGCCCGACCAGCTCGGCTGAGGAATAACCGAAGAGGCGCTCGCCTGCGGCGTTGCAAGACTGAATGATCCCGTCGAGGTCCTTGGCCAAGATCGCGTCGTCGGCAGAGTCGACGATGGCCGCGAGGTAGGCCTTGGCCGCGAGGGCTTGCTGAAGCGCGCGCTCGGACTCACGACGCACCCGCGAAAGCTCGAGCTGGGAGGCCACGACAGCCAGCAGCTCACGCGCGCTGAAGGGCTTGACCAGGTACTCGTTCGCGCCAGCGCGCAGGCCCTCGATCCGCGCCTCCTCACCGGCACGCGCCGAGAGCATGACGATCGGCAGCGAACGAGTCCGAGCATCCCCGCGCAGCGCGCCGAGCAACTCGAAGCCGTCGAGCGTGGGCATCATCACGTCGCTGATGACGAGATCGGGCGGGGCCGAACGAATGCACTCGAGTGCTCGAGCGCCGTCCGCCACCGCGTCCACGCGATAGTGTGGTTGCAAGATCGACAGCAGATAGTCGCGCACATCCGCGTTGTCGTCTGCCACCAGCACGCGGGCCGTGGGCTGTGTGCCGGCGTTCGCGTGGTCGTCCGTTGCCGAGCGCTCCGGGTCCAACGTCGGGGGACGCTTCGAGTCGGGCAACCAGCGCAGCGCCTCTTCCAAGAATGGAGTTGCCCCGAGGCTCGTGGCGGGCAGCTGCCGGGGAGCCGAAATGCGCTCGGCAGGCAGGTGGGCGGTGCCGGTACGTATGCTGACGGTGAAGGTCGCACCTCGGCCTTCTTCGCTCTCGACGGAGACGGCCCCGCCGTGCAAACGAGCGAGCTCCTGCACCAGCGCGAGCCCGATGCCGGTCCCTTCTTGGGTACGCGCGTGGGCGTGACGGACTCGGTGAAATCGCTCGAACACCCGAGCGAGCTCGGCCTCGGCAATGCCGACACCGGTATCGGCCACGCAGAGCTCGACCCGGTCGCCGAGCGCTCGAAGTTGCACGACAATCTCACCCTCTTGCGTAAACTTCAGGGCGTTGGAGAGCAGATTGAGCACAATCTTCTCCCACATGTCGCGATCGACGAACACTTGTTCGGGCAGCGGCGGGCAATCGACGACCAGCGACAGTCCGGCGCGCTCGACGGCCGAGCGGAAGGCGCCCGCCAGCCCGGTGGTGAGCGCGGACAGATCGGTCGGCTCGTAGCTGGCGTCGATGCGACCCGCCTCGATGCGCAAGAAATCGAGCAGCGTGTTGACCAAACGCACCAAGCGCAGCGCATTGCGGTGGGCGGTTTCGACGCGCTGACGATGCACACCAGAAAGCGCGCCCGAGCTCGGGTCCGAAAGCTCGTCCTCGAGCGGACCGACCAACAACGTCAAGGGCGTGCGGAACTCGTGACTCACGTTGCTGAAGAACGTGGTTTTGGCGAGATCGAGCGCAGCCAGCGACTCGGCGCGCTTTCGTTCGGCTTCATACGCGCGAGCGTTGCTGACGGCGCTCGTCAGCTGATCGGCGACGAGCTCGAGAAAGCTGCGATAACTTTCGTCGAAAGGCCGTCGCGGGTTCACGCCGACGATCAAGCGCCCGGTTCGGCCAGTGCTGGACGAAAGGAGTGGCAGGGTGTGGACGAGAGCCGGGTCGGATTGCTGCAGCAAGCGCGAGGCGTCCGGTGTAACTGCTTGCAGCTCGTCGCCCAGGTAGCTGAGGGCAAAGGCGATATCGGCCCTGTCTTCGAGCGTTCGCAGCGCGAGGACGAGCGCTTCACGCTCGGTCCTGGCCGTCGCGTTGCGCGCGGCGAGATCGCGCAGCAGGGCCAAGCGGCGCTCGCCGACGACACGCTCGGTGGTCTCGGTGACGATGCAGAATACGCCGCCCACCGTGCCGGATTCGACGCGAACCGGATCGTAGGACACGTCGAAGTACGTTTCTTCGACGAAGCCGTGGCGCTCGATGACGAACAGCAGATCACGCGCCCAGAATGCTTCACCGGTTCGGACCACGCCCTCGAGCAACGGACGCAGCTGGCCGTCCCAAATCTCCCTCCACGCCTCTCTTCCGGGCCGACCGAGCGCTTCGGGGTGCTTGGCCCCGAATACGGGCCGATACGCATCGTTGTACAGAGTGACGAACTCTGGACCCCAGAACAGCACGATTTGAGCCTTCGACGGCAAGAGCAAGCTGAGCGTGCTGCGCAGACTCTGCGGCCAGTGTTGCGTCGGACCGAGCGGCGTGTCCGGCCAAGCCAATTCGCGCATGCGCGCGCCCATCTCGCCGCCATCGGCGAGAAAACTGAGTTCCGACGTTGCCGCGAGACCTGGTTTCATTTTTGGAGTGCACGCGCTCGAGCACGCGCGGCGAAGCTTCGAAAACTCGATTTCGAAGGGCCGCTTTTATCGCATGCGCTGCTCATGCCGTCGAGCGCCGACACGAGCAAGTTTCGAGCGAGGCGCAACGACGGCCGAGACACTGTGGCTATTTTGAGCGATGCGCTGCCGAGCAGGGCGGGAAGCCCGTGCGTCTACGAGGTGCGTTGCTGGTTTGCGAGCGCCCATCTCGCCCCGCCTCGACCCGCCACCTTCTCGACTCGGAAGGCCCGTGTCGCTACTGATTCGTTCCGCTCGGGTCTTCGCGCGAAAGCTCGCTCAGAATTTTTCCCGGCATATCACTGATGATCGAGTCCACGCCCATGCGCGCGAGTGAGCGAGCGCGCGCGGGCTCGTTGACGGTCCAGGTGTTGACCAGAAAGTGTGCACGTTTCAGGCGTCGAACTCGTTCTTGGTCGCACAGCACGTGTTCGGGGTGCAGCCCATTGGCTCCGAGCTGCCCCAAGCCCGGAGCATATTTCAGCAAGCGCTGCTTCTGATGCACGAGCCAGGCGCGCGGCAGCTCGGGCAAGCGGCGCGAGAGCCACCAGACGAAGTAGGGATGAAAGCTGGAGAAGAGTACGGGAGGCAGTGCCTTTCGCCGCATGATGCGCGCGACCTGGCGCAGGAGCAGCACGCGGTTTCGCACGTCCGACTTGAGCTCCACGTTGACGCGTTGTCCGTGCTCGAACGCCCAGCTAAGCACTTCGTCGAGAGTCGGGACGCGCTCGCCTTTGCCCACGTTCAGGCGCAATAGTTCAGGGCTCGGGATTTCTTCCGCGTGGCGCGCGTCTTCCCCTCCGGTCACGCGCTCGAGCGTGGGATCGTGGAGCACGATCACTTGGCCGCTGCCGTCGAGGCGCACGTCGAGCTCGATGCCGTCGGCGCCCTCTGTTCGCGCAAGCTCGAACGCCGCCAAGGTATTTTCGGGCGCGGCGTGGCGCGCCCCGCGGTGGCCGAGCACGAATGGCCGCGCACCGTCTGGCCGTTGCCAGGCCCGCAACGCTTCAGCCAGCAAGCTCTTTCGCAATCTCGCGCGCGACCAAGCGCGCTCGCTCGACGTCGTGCGCCGCGAACGAGATGCCTCCGACCACCGGGTGCCCACCGCCCCCGTAGCGCGCGCAGATGGCGCTGATGTCGGCGCCTAAAGGCTCACCGCACCACGGGTTGTAACCGACCGAAATCTTGGGTCCGCCCTTCAGCACGCCGACCAAGACGGAGTACACGCTCTTCGGATAAAGCGCGTAGGTCACGAACTTGCCGACGCTCTCCAAGAGCGTATCGGTCAAGTCGACGAACACGACGTGACCCTGCACTTCGCTCTTCTCGCGCACGCGCTCGACGAAGCGTTCATGCTTCTTGCCGAGAGGCTTGTAGCGCTCGTTGATCGCGCTCGACGAAGCCACTTCCAGCAGCGGCTTTTGCAGCAGTTCTGGCACTAATTGCGCGTAGAAGGCATCGTCACCGTAGTGCTCGACGACGCTGACCAGGCGCATGGCGGGGTCCGAACGATCGATCGCTTGCTCAGGGCTGTCGAAACGCGCCGAGTCAACGATGTCCGCGAAGCGCACCAATGGGTCCAGCTTGGGATCGCTGACCCCGAAGCGATTCTTCGCCGTGTCGGCGATCAGCTTCGTGCACGAGCTGTAGCTCTCATCGAAGAAGTAGTGCGGATTGTGCGCCGCGTCGAAGGCCTCTCGATCGGCCTCGCTCGGAAACGCGGTGCGATGATGATCGAAATACCAGGTGAGCTTGGGTGAGCTCTTGAAGCGATAGTCGAGGATGGCGTTCTCGTCGCCGACCAGCAACTTGTCGTCGCTGCGCTGTTGGTTCAGGCCATAGCCGCAGGCTTTGTATTCGAACTGAGCCTGTGACAGGCCGCGTTCGTGCATCAGACGCGTGAAGAGCACGGCACTCGACAAGCCGTCGAAACAATGGCCATGGCTCGCCACGACAAAAAGCATACGGCGTGTTACCACGGGCTCGCCGGGCTGCCGTGGGCTTTCCGATCGTGTCGCTAAAACGCGGCAACCGACAGTGCTCGGCGTCCGAATGGGCTTCCGATGTCCCAAGTCGCCGATCGCTGCCTCACGGGCAGTGCGTTGCCCGGGCGGCTCGCAGATCTCGCCGAGCCGCCGCAGCGACTGTTTCTGCGCGGCGAACTGCCGCGTGGGCCGGCGGTGGCGATCGTGGGCACGCGCCATCCGAGCGACGCTTATGCGCGATTTGCGCGCGACCTGGCGCGTGATCTGGCGGGGGCTGGCGTCGCGGTCCTGTCCGGCGGCGCTCAGGGCATCGACAGCGAGGCGCATCGGGGCGCGCTCGCAGGGGGCGGGGTTACAGTGGTGGTGGCTCCCGCCGGTTTCGAGCGACCGTACCCTGAAGAGAATGCAGAACTGTTTCGGGAGATCGTGGCCGCCGGTGGCGCCTATCTGTCCCTGCCGGAGCCCGATTGCCCCGCGACACGCGGGATCTTCTTCGCTCGCAATGCGTGTCTCGTCGCGCTCGCTCATCTAGTGGTCGTGGTCGAGTCACCGGTTCGGAGCGGGGCGCGCAATGCGGCGGCCTATGCCCGGCGCTTGGGCCGACCGCTGTTCGTGGTGCCGGCCGCGCCCTGGCACGGGAACGGGCGCGGCTGCCTGGCCGAACTGCGTCTGGGGGCGAAGGTCCTCCTTTCGGTGAAAGATTTGTTGAGGGCGCTTCGCGATCAGAACCTACACCCGGTCGGCTCGACCCCACTTGCGCCGGGCCTGTCCCGACCCCTACAAGAAAGCTTAAGTTTTACGGAAACATCCTCGCCCGTGCCGGCGCGCGTCGCGGTGCTAGAAGCCGTGCAGAATGGGGCCGGCTCGAGCGACGAAATTTGCCTCACGACGGGCCTCAGACCAGCCCGTGTTTCAGAAGTGATCTTGACGCTGCGCCTGGAAGGAGTCTTAGTAACCGGCCCCTCGGGTCGACTTCAAATTCATAAATAATTGATTTAATTAAGGTTTGTGTCGTAGGCGCAGTACCACTGGGTTGCGCCGCGCTCGAACCGTTCGCACTCAGGGTAATCGAAAGGCACGCTCAACCCGCCATGACGAAGACGCTCGTAATCGTCGAATCCCCCGCCAAGGCCAAGACGATCAAGAAGTACTTGGGCAACGGCTACGAGGTCGTTGCGAGCAAGGGCCACGTCAAGGACCTGCCCAAGAAGATGGGCATCGACGTGCAGAACGGCTTCGAAGAAACCTACGAGGTAATCGAGACCAAAGCCAAGGTCCTGGCCGAGCTCAAGGCGGAATCGAAAAAGGCGGACGTTCTCTTACTGGCGACCGACCCCGATCGCGAGGGCGAAGCGATCGCCTTCCACATCGCCGAGGAGCTCTCGCGCCCGAAGCTCGAGGTGAAGCGAGTCGAGTTCGAGGAGATCACGAAGAAGGGCGTGCAGCGCGGGCTGGATTCGCCGCGCGCGCTCGACACGAACTTGTACGACGCCCAGCGCGCTCGGCGCGTGCTCGACCGCATCGTGGGTTACGACGTCTCGGCGCTGGTTTGGTCGAAGCTCGCCTTCGGCTTGAGCGCGGGCCGCGTGCAGTCGGTCGCCCTCAGGCTGATCGTCGAACGCGAACGTGAGATCGAAGCCTTCGTACCCGAAGAGTACTGGAACGTGGGCGCGCTCTTGCGCGGCAAGGCCAAGCAAAGCTTTCACTCGCGGCTGGTCAAGGCCGACGGCGAAAAGCTCGAAGTCACCAATGGCGAACAGGCCGCGGCGGTAAAGGCCGATCTGGACAGCGCCAAATACAAGGTGAAGGGCGTGACCAAGCGCGAACAAAAGCGCAATGCGCCCGCGCCCTACACCACCAGCAAGCTGCAGCAGGACGCGACCAGCCACCTGCGCTTCCCGACCAAGCGCACGATGAGCATCGCCCAGCGCTTGTACGAAGGCATCGATCTCAAGAAAGACGGCGGCCTGGTGGGTTTGATCACCTACATGCGTACCGACTCCGTGCGCATCAGCCCAGACGCGGTGCTCGAGCTGCGCGAGTACATCAAGAACACCTTCGGCGAGCGCTACCTGCCCGCGAAGGAGAACGTGTTCAAGTCGCGCAAAGACGCGCAAGAGGCACACGAAGCCATCCGCCCGACCTCGCTCGAGCACACGCCCGAGTCGGTGCAGAAACACCTGACTGACGAGCAATTCAAGCTCTACAAGCTGATTTGGGACCGCTTCGTGGCCTCCCAAATGTCGCAAGCGGTTTACGATCAGACCGGCGTCGACATCGAAGCCCTGCCGACCCGTGCCAAACCGGCGCACCAGTCGCTCATGCTGCGCGCCAGCGGCAAGGTGCTCAAGTTCTCGGGCTGGCTCGAGCAATACCAGGCCCAGAAGGGCGAGGAAGCGCCCAAAGAGTTCGCCGGTGAAGACGAGGCCCGCGCCGACGCTTCGCAGACCGGTGCGGCCGAGCGTGCCGCCGCAGCAGAAGACGAAGAAGGCCTGCTGCCCGAGCTGAACGAGGGGGAAGCGCTGGAATTGGTCTCGCCCCCGGGCGTGCTGGCCGAGCAGAAGTTCACTCAGCCCCCCGCGCGTTTCAACGAAGGCTCACTCGTTCGCGAGTTGGAGAAGCGCGGCATCGGTCGCCCCAGCACGTACGCCGAGATCATCAGCAAGGTGCAAGCGCGCGATTATGTCGAGAAGCTCCCCGGCGGCCAGATGAAAGCCTCCGACTTGGGCAAGCGCGTCACCGATGGCTTGGTCTCCACGCACTTGGACTTCATGGATCCGAGCTTCACCGCCAAGATGGAAGAAGACTTGGACGAGGTGCAGGCAGGTCGGCTCGAGCGCGTGAAGCTCTTGGACCGCTTCTACGGCGGCTTCCGCAAGGTGCTCGACCACGCCAAGAAGGACAAGCGCTGGGCGCCCGAGCCGGAACCCACCGAGTACAAGTGTGATGACTGCGGCGCGCCACTTTTGAAGCGCTGGGGCAAAAACGGCTTCTTCCTCAGCTGCGAGACTTATCCGAAGTGCAAATTCACTCGCGATTTGTCGAAGGAAAGCGGACAGCCCGCCGTGGATCGCCTGACCGACTACATCTGCGACAAGTGCGAAAAGCCGATGGTGATCAAGACCGGTCGCTACGGGGAGTTCTTGTCCTGCAGCGGCTATCCCGAGTGCAAGAACGCCAAGCCCGTACCGCTCGGCATGCCCTGTCCGAAGTGTGAAGGGGACATCATCGAGATCCGCTCGAAGAAGAAGGGCGCTCGGCCCTTCTACGGCTGCGCCAACTACCCGAAGTGCGATTTCAAGGTGTGGCAAAAGCCGGTCAATGAACCCTGCCCGCAGTGCAGCTACCCGTTCTTGGTCATCGGCGGCGGTGCCAAGAACCCGAAGCTCATGTGCGGCAAAGGCCCGAAGGAGTGCGATTACTCGCGCGCCATCGATGAGCCCGGGCCGGCGGAGCTCGCGGCCGCCGAGGCGGCCGAGAAACTGCCGCCGGATCCCGAGACCCCGAAGGGCAAGCGTCGCGCGGCAGCGGCTGCGGTCTCGCCGTGACCGCTGGCGCGCAGGTCACCATCATCGGAGCGGGTCTCGCAGGTTCGGAGGCGGCGCTCACCTTGGCCGAGCGCGGCATCCGCGTTCGGCTCTTGGAGCAGAAACCCAAAACTCGCACCGCAGCCGCGGTGAGTGAGAACTTCTGCGAGCTGGTGTGCTCGAACTCGTTTCGTGGCGCGGCGCTGTCGAACGCGGTCGGGCTGCTCAAAGAGGAGATGCGTCGGCTCGGCTCGCACGTGATGCGCGCGGCGGACGCGAACACCGTCCCCGCGGGTGGCGCTCTAGCCGTCGATCGCGAGCGCTTCTCGGCGGCAGTCACGGCACGCCTGCGCGAGAGCCCGCTGATCGAAATCGAAACCGGGATCGTGGACCGCTTGCCCGAGGACAGGCCCTTGATCGTCGCGACCGGCCCGCTCACGGGAGACGCGCTGGCCGCCGACATCGCCGCGCGCGTGGGCACGTCCGCGCTCGCCTACTACGACGCGATCAGCCCGATCGTGAGCGCCGAATCGATCGACTGGGAGCGGGTATTTTTCGCCTCGCGCTGGGAGAAAGGCGAGAGCGATGAGGATCGCAGCGCGTACGTGAATTGCCCGCTGACCGCCGAGCAGTACCAAAATTTCGTCGCG
Source organism: Polyangiaceae bacterium (assembly GCA_035688655.1). Taxonomy (GTDB): domain Bacteria; phylum Myxococcota_A; class Polyangia; order Polyangiales; family Polyangiaceae; genus PMG-095. The sequence continues at coordinate 56,921 of DASSMT010000255.1, forward strand.
GAAGTACGCGCGGCGCGCAAGGTCGAACCGCAGTCCTTCGAGGACGTGCGCTATTTCGAGGGCTGCTTGCCGATCGAAGTGATGGCCGAGCGCGGCGAGCGCACGCTCGCCTTCGGGCCGATGAAGCCCGTCGGTTTGACCGATCCGAAGACCGGGCGCTGGCCACACGCCGTGGTGCAGCTGCGCAAGGAAGACGAAGCCGGCACCGCCTACAACCTGGTCGGGTTTCAGACCAAGATGGCCTGGGGCGAGCAAGACCGCGTGTTCCGGATGATCCCCGGGCTCGAGCAGGCGGAGTTCTACCGCTACGGCGCGGTGCACCGAAACACCTTCATCAACGCGCCCAAGTTGCTCGATGGCACGATGCAACTCGCAACGGAGCCGGGCCTGTACTTCGCAGGCCAGATCGCGGGCACCGAAGGCTACGTGGAGGGCGCTGCGGGCGGCCTGTTGTGCGCGCTGTTCGTCGCCGATCGTTTGCTCGGACGGGAACCGCTTCCACCTCCGAGCACGACCGCACTTGGTGGCCTGCTCACCCATCTCAAGCGGAATGCGGACGACTACCAGCCGTCCAATATTACATTTTCGCACATTACCCCCTGGGACGGGACGCGGCTCAAGAAGCGCGAAAAATATGAAGCGATGGCGGAGCGCGCCTTGCGCGATCTGGCCGAGTGGCAGGTCGCGCGCGCGGCTTTGGTGGCCTGAGCGGGGTCGCTCCTAGCCGCGCGTGAGTGTCGGGTGCGCGACGCGCGGGTTACGCCAAAGCTGCGCCCAGGTGGCCGGTAACCTCGGGCTCACTCCCTAGGGTGGAGTGCAACAGGGGCTGCTAAGCTGTTGATATCTCCAGCCTTTAAGCTTGTTTTGCGGGCGCGTTAAGGCGGTGTTACGTTGCTATAGTCATTACTGCCTCGTAACCCTTAGGAGCTCCGTGTTGGCACTCGAATCCCTCGTCACGCGGGTACAGAGCTACCATCCGTCGGCCGATCTCGAATTGATTCGGCGGGCGTACCACTTTTCGGAGTGGGCGCACCGGGAACAAACGCGCAAGAGCGGGGAACCTTACTTCGTGCATCCGGCCAGCGTGGCCGGGATCGCGGCCGAGCTGAAGCTGGACACCGCGAGCGTGTGTGCTGGTCTGCTCCACGACGTGCTGGAGGACACGCCCTCCTCGATGAAAGATATCGAGGCGGACTTCGGTCGCGAGATCGCGACCATTGTCGATGGGGTCACCAAGCTCGGCAAGATCAACTTCATCTCGCGCGAAGACCGTCAGGCGGAGAGCTTCCGCAAGATGGTCGTGGCCATGGCGCAGGACATCCGTGTCCTCTTGATCAAGCTGTGCGACCGGCTCGACAACATGCGCACGCTCGATCACATGAAGCCCGAGGCGCAGGAGCGCATCGCGCGCGAGACGATGGAGATCTACGCTCCGCTCGCCGGTCGCTTGGGCATGCAGCGGATTAAGAGTGAGCTGGAAGACCTGGCCTTCCGCTACCTGGATCCGGAAAACTTCAAGGCGCTGTCCGCCAAGCTGCACAAGACGCAAAAAGAGCGCGACCACTACATCGAGACGGTATCGCGCAGCATTACTTCGCGTTTGGCCGAGCAAGGGTTCGCCAGCGAAGTGTCGGGTCGCGCCAAGCACGTGCTCTCGATTCATCGCAAGATGAAGGAACAGCAATGCGAGTTCGAACAAGTGTTCGACACCGTAGCGTTCCGCATCTGCGTGGAATCCGTGGCCGATTGCTACGCCGCGCTGGGCGTCATGCACTCGCGCTGGACGCCGATCCCCGGGCGTTTCAAAGACTACATCGCGCTGCCCAAACCCAACATGTACCAATCGCTGCACACCACGGTGATTGGCCCGGGCCGGCAACGCATCGAAATTCAGATCCGCACCCACGAGATGCACCGCGTCGCCGAACACGGCATCGCCGCGCATTGGAAGTACAAAGAGCGCGTCTCGGGCGGCGTCGATCCCAAGGACGCCGAGCGCTTCGGCTGGCTGCGCGAGCTGGCCGACTTCCAGAGGAACCTCAAGGACCCGGTCGAGTTCCTGGAGAGCGTGAAGGTCGACCTGTTCCCGGACGAGGTGTACATCTTCACACCCAAGGGTGATTTGCGGGTCTTGCCGCGCGGCAGCACGCCCATCGACTTTGCCTACGCGATTCACTCCCAGGTCGGCGAACACTGTTCCGGCGCGCGCGCCAACGGACAGATCGTCCCCTTGCGCTACAAGCTGAAGAGCGGGGACGTTATCGAGATCATGACCTCGCAGAACCAGCAGCCGAGCAAAGACTGGCTGGACTTCTGCGTCACGACCCGAGCGCGCTCCCGCATCCGCGGCCACATGCGCGCCGATCAGCGCCAAAAGAGCATCAATCTCGGCAAAGAGCTGCTCGACAACGAAATGCGCGCCGCGGGCATGAGCTTCGCCAAGTTCATCAAGAACGAGGCCGAGGTCCGGCGCGTGTACGAAGCCCACGCCGTACAAAGCCTGGACGAGCTCTTGCTCACCATCGGTTACGGCAAGGTGCAAACCGAAGACGTCATCGACAGCCTGCGTGGCAGCAAGCCGGAAGAAGGTGGGGAAGGGGAAGCGCCCGCGTCGATTCGCTCCGGCCGCATCGAACAGTTCGTGCGCAAAGTCACCGGGCGCGACCAAGCCGGCATCAAAGTCAGCGGCATCGACGACGTGCTCGTGCGCTATGCCAAGTGCTGCAATCCGCTGCCCGGCGACGGCATCATCGGCTTCATCACCCGCGGCCGCGGCGTCACCATCCACCGCCGCGAGTGCACCAAAGCCTTCGACACCGACCCCGAGCGCCGCATCGAAGTCAGCTGGGACTCGCGGGCCAAGATCAACCGCCCCGTGCAGCTCTCGGTCACCACCACCAACAAGCCCGGCATCTTGGCCACCGTGAGCCAAACCTTCAGCAAAGAAGAGATCAACATCACCGAAGCCAACTGCCGCTCCGGCGACGACGGCCGCGCCCACAACGTCTTCACCTTCAACTGTACCGACCTGAGCCAGCTGAAGAACGTGATGAAGGCCCTGCAGAAGGTGAATGGGGTGGTGGAGGTGGCGAGGATCTGAGGGGCTCCGCCTGGCGGAGTCGGAGGATGCACGCGGACAGGCCTGTGGGCCGCTCGAAATTCGTCCCATCTTCGGAAATTCGCAGACTTTTTCCCGATTTGCTTGACAGACCCGGCTCGTGAAAGTACATGTCGCGGCCCTCACCGCGGGAGTAACTCAGTGGTAGAGTGCAACCTTGCCAAGGTTGACGTCGAGGGTTCGAATCCCTTCTCCCGCTCTAAAAAACTACGAATCTAAGCGTTTTTCCTAGGTTCGTGACAAGTCACCGTCCGGCGTTTCCCCCCAGTTGCCCGCAAGCAGCTCGATGGCCCGCCGTTTGTCGCTGCCGGTGGCGTGCAGGTAGCGCGCCGTGCTCGTTAGGTCGGCGTGCCCCATCATCTCGCGGATGGCTTCGATAGACGCCCCCTGGCGGGCAGCATGCGTACCGAATCCGTGCCGCAGGCTGTGAAACGACCAGGTGGGCACGATGCCCAGCTTCTCCTGAAGCGCGATGAACGCCCGGTAGACGCGTTGCCTGCTCGGCGTCCGTCCCTTCGCATCGGCAACGAGCCGATCACTCGGCTGCTTTCCCTTGACCGCTTCGGCCAGGATCGCTCGTAGCGGCTCGGCGAGCGGTACGGCCCGCTCATCGCCCGACTTGGGCGTAACGATGGCGTCATACGAGAACGCCTTGCGGACGTTCACGACGGTGCCGCCAAAGTCAACGTCGAGCACCCGCAGCGCCCGAACCTCTCCGTTGCGTTGGCTCCCGAATACCGCCAGCGCAATGGCTACCCTGAGCCACCCCCTGCTGGCGTCCAGCAGGCGTTGCACGACCTCCAGAGGTGGCGCGGCTGGCAGCTTCTTGGGCTTCGGCGGAAGGGCCGGCAGGCGAGGGGCCTTCGCAATCACCTCAAGCTCAAAAGCTTCGCGCAGCACCGTGCGAAGCAATGCGAGCTGTGGCCTGGGATCCGAGCCGCGCTCAATCACGCGCACTTGAAGCGCGCGGGACTCCGGGGAGCCAATTGCATCGAGACGAACCCGCCCGAGCGCTTCCTGGAGATCGCCCTCGAAGAGGCGCTGGTAGCGTTCGACGGTCGCGGGCCGAAATCGCGGCAAGACCAGCTGGGTGAATTGTCCAGTCCAGAATTCAGCCAGCGTTGGTGCCACGACCGGCGGCTCCAACGTGCCGTGGAACGCGGCATAGAGCTTCAGCCGTTCGGCTTCTGCCTTCGCTCCTGCCGCCGTTTGAACGCGGGCATCCCGCCGGCAGCGCTCCGTGCGCCCCTCCCTGTCACGAAATCGAAAATCAATGATCCAGTGAGCCTTTCCGGCTCGCACTTCTTTTCGGTAACCGTTGCTA
>DASSMT010000259.1:0-4198 GCA_035688655.1 Polyangiaceae bacterium
GAGTGCATCGTCCGCGCGCCGAGCGAAGGCGAGAAAACGCGGGTAGTCCTTGGGCTGCACGCGACCCGCGGGCAAATTGACGACCCGGGTCAAGGTGAGCTCGCCTGGCTTGGCCGTGTCGGTCACTTGCACCGAGCGATCGCCATCGCTGATGTTCTGCGGAGCGAGCTCGCTCAGCAGCACGGCGCCGTTCGGCAGCACGAGCTTCAGATTCACCTCGCGGTGCGTGGCCTCTGCCATGAGCAGCGGAGTCTGCCGCTGCGGCAACGCGGCGAGTTGGCTCACGCGCGGGCCGAAGGGCGGGGAGACCAACAACATGTCGCCCGAGCGTTGGGCGAACCCCGGAATTCGAGCGCGGGCACGGATCACCAGCGGGCTGTCCAGGTCGTCGAAATGATCCAACGCGTAGCTCTTCAATTCGAGGCCACGCAGCTCTGGACCGAGCAGCCGCGACTCGAGCACGTCGCGTAGTTGCTCTTCGGGGATCTCGGACAGGGCGTTGCGGAGCCCCATCGCGTATTTGCCGAAGAAGCTCTGTTCGAGCTCGAGCTCGGCCGAGCCATCCGCGTTCAGCTGAAGCTTGCCGCCATAGCGCACGTTGTCTTGCGCGCCGGCGCCGGGCACCTTGGCCGCCACGGGCTTGTCCTCCGAAAGCACGTACGCGGGCATGCCGCGGGCTTCTGCGGTCACATAGGCAAAGGGCGTGTACTTCCCGGCGAAGCTGAGCCAAATCGGCTCGTGATCTGCGGTCACGCGCAAGAGTGGCTGCGTGAACAGCGTGGCCTCCGAGAACGGACCACTGGGCGGTAGGCTGAGCCTATTTTGCGCGACTGCGTAGTTTACTTGGATGCGCAGGGCGCGGCAGAGCGTGATGAAGCCGCGCCATTGATTGCCGTTCTTGCCGATCACGACCCGTCGCCCGTCGCTCTCCTCGCCTTCCTGCACGTTGGCCAGAATCCAGCGGTACAGGCGCTTGGCGCGTTCGCTGCGTGCGGTCTCGGGCACGCCCTCGACGATGTGCTCTGCGATCCGTACCAGCCGCGGATCCACCGGTGACAGGTCGGACACGGCGTCGCTCATGGAGCGCAAGCTGTCGGTCAAGCTCACGCCCCAGCCGAGCTGCACGCTGGGCAAAAACTCGGTGATCGGCGCGCCGAACGGCTCGACCGGCGCGGCCGGGCTGTTGTGCACGCGCCAGCGCCGCACCACGAGCGGCCCATTTTCGCTGACATCCGGCGGCGGAACGTCGTTGCGCGTTTCGATCGAAAGCGGTTTGGCCTTGGGCGAGATCACGACCAACTCGCTGCGCGCGTAGGCGATGTTCTCTTCGCGGAAGAACCAACGAGGCCCCGAGTAGTTGATGCCGCGTTGACCGTCGCCTGGGTTGCTCTCGATGCGTTCGGTCTCGATGTAATCACCGACCTCGAGGTGCGGCATGGTGACGGTTGGCTTGCCCTCGATCAGCTCCGGCTCCAGCACGCGGCCGTCTTTCTTGATCACGCGCAGGTGCAAAACGAGCCCATTTTGCAGCTGCTGCTCGGCCATCGTGGAGATCGCCTCGGCGCTCTGCACCTTGATCAGCTCGTGTTCGAGCATGCGACTCGAGCCGTCGGCGTGCACCCAAATCGCAGCGTAATCCAGGACGCGCGCGGCGGTGCCGGGCAGCACCGTGCCAGACTTTTCGTACTCGTCGATCAGGGGTTGGGTCTTCAAGCGATAGGGTTCGAGCTCGCTCGAGCCCTCGACCAGATCCAGCGCTTGTTCCAAGGGCGCGGTGGGCGCTCCGTTCTGCACGGCGTCGACCAGCGCCCGCACCAGCGCCTCGTGCGAGCCGCTGGCGTAACGTGCGTCGGCCAAGTCCAAACGCGCGCGGGCGTTGCGCGGGTCTTTCTTGATCGTGGCTTCGAGCTTGTTCCAGCTCTCTTGCTCGTTGCCAGCGCGCACCATCACGTCGTAGATGCGCTCGGCGATGTCTTTGCGCTCCGGGCGGCGCGCGGCGATCCGCTTCAGCTCCGCGAGCACGGTCGGATAGTCTTGCTGAGCGAGCGCGCGGCCGAGCACGATCTCGCTGTCGCGATCGAGCTTCTTGATGCGCTCGACCAACGCGTCCGCGGTCTTGGCGTCGCCCACGGCATCGAACGCGGACACTGCCGCGGTGAGCGCGTCCGGATCGTCCGGGAAGCGCTTGGCGAGTTCGCGCACACTGGCCGAATTCTCGCTCGTCCAGCCGAGCTCGTTGTACATGCTGGCGAGCGCCGTCAATACGTCCGGCACTTCCGGAAACGTGTCGACCAATGTGGCAACGCGCCGCACGCCCTCGGTCATGCCGCTCTTCTCCGCTTCCCACAGCGCGAGCGCGAGCTGCGAGGCCCACAGCTGCTTGTCCTTTTTGAGCGCGGACTCGCGCAGCGCGCGGGTGAGATCTCGGCGCTGGCTCTGGGCAAAGATCGGATCACTCGAGCCAAAGCCGGCGGCCGCGTCGAGCACGATGCCGGTGGCGCGCGTCGGATCCTTGAGCAAGGGCTCGAGCATGACCGAAGCGACGTCGCCTTGGCCTTCCAAATTGGCTAGGAAAGCGCCGGCGAAACGCAGGAGATCATCGCTGGGATCGAGCAGCGTGCCGTTCTTGATGAAGCTGTCGAACACGTTGGCGCCCGGCACGACTTCCGGTGGCACCACGGAGTAGGGGGCCGTGGGATCGTCCGAGACGGTCGCCGCGAGCGGCCGCCCATCGGGTCGCAAGAAGCGCATGACGACCTGCGGCTCGCCGACCTTGGCGAGGATGCGGTGCCGACCGCGACCGAGCTTCACGCGCACGCCGAGGCGCGTCCAAATGCCCCACTCTCGAGGGTCCTTCCGTAGCACGAGTTGATCGTCGACCCAGATCGCGAACGTGCTCTGCGGCGCGATCAGCACCTCTTGTGCCTCGGGCAGTTCCAGATACGTCTCCGCGTAGTACAGGCCCGGCCCAACCGGCTCGTCGATGCTGAAGCTGCAGCCCGTGCGCTTGACCGCGAGCACGCGCGGCGCCTCGCCGACCGCGGAATCGGGTTCCCAACGCTGCGCCCAGGGGCCCGGCAATTCCGCCGGAAATGCGCGCAGCGCGTCGCTCGCCACGTTGCGCCCGAAGGGGCCGGCGATCCTGAGCTTGCCGATGCAGCCGTGGAAATCGGCGGCCGAGTCGTCGAGGCCCTTTTGTGCTTCTTGATAAGCCTCGAGTCGCCACCAATCGACCAATTCTTCGCGCGCGCGCCAGCCGATGTTGCGCGGATCCGCGAGCGCGCTTTCCACGAATGGCTTCCAGCGCTGCCACAGATCCTTGGCGTTGTGGCGGAAGGCGACCGCCTGATGGGCGGCATACCAGGCCACGAACGGTGCGCGTTGGTCGTTCGATTGGCGCGCCGCTTTGAGCGCCTGCAAGTAATGTTCGGAGACGGCGCTGAACCGGCCATGGCTGGAGGCCTCGAGCCCGAGCGCGAAGTGACCGATCATGTCGCGTTCGCTCAGCTGCAAGAGCCGCGCTTTGGCGCGCTCGGCGCGTGCCGCGCTGCCGCCGGGTGCGATCAACTCAGCCAGCAACCAGCGGGCGACGAGCGCGGCGTCGCCGCTGCCGTCCGCGTTTTTTCGCAGGCTTTCGACGCTCTCGGGCCGGGTGGTTTCAGCGTGCGGCGCGCAGCCGCCAGAAAGGCCGAGGCACAAGGCCCAAGCCGCAATCAAAGGGCGAGACGACGAACGCATCACTCGATCACCAATCGGGGGTTGAAGGCGCGGTCGGCTGCCTCGCAGAAGCTCTTCCATGCCTGGTAGTCCTTGGGGGTCACACGGTCGACTTTCACCACCAGGCGGCTCTGCACCGTGATCTGATCGTGATCCTGCTCGACGCTGACGGAGTAGGTGCCGAAGCGGCCGTCTTGCGTCACGTTGCTGGGGGCGGAAATGATCTTGGAGCCGGGCGGCAATTTGATGGTGTAGCGATCTTCGAGCGCGGAGAACGCCAGTAGCCGAACGTCGTGCCGGCGTTGCGAGAGCGACGCATAGCTCGGCGTCAGCCGGAACGAGTTGGTCACGGCCATGCTCAGCTGATTGCCCTCACGCCGCGCAAAAGACGGCGCAGAGCCGCGCACTTTGATGTGCACTGGCTCTTCCACCTTGGTCAAATCACTGGTCACGATGCCCTGACCACCCGGGGCGATTTCGA
>DASSMT010000303.1:0-35420 GCA_035688655.1 Polyangiaceae bacterium
GCCTGATCCCGGCAGGGCCCGCCCCGAGCGAGGTCGACGCGTTGATCTACCAACGCATCGCCGAGTTTCGTGCCGGAATTCGCGAGTTCGCCGCGCAGCACGACATCTGCCACGCCGAAGATTGTCTGGCGGCCAACGCGCTCTTCGCTGCCAAGTCCGAGCTTCGAGGCGCGGCTCTGGTGCGCACCGTGCACCACGTCGAGCACTTCGAGAGTCCATACCTGACGCAGTGTCAGGAACGCTCGATTGCGTTCGCGGATCTGGTACTGAGTGTGAGTGAGCTGACCAGCCGCGAGGTGCGCGCTGGATTCCAGCGCGAGGCCCCAGTGATCTGGAACGGCGTCGACTTGCAGCGCTTCGCCGCACGCTCGCACGAGGAGGAACGGCGTTTGAGCGATCGACTCGGATTGCAGGCCGGCGAGCTCGTGATCTTGAGCGTCGGCGGGGTGGAACGGCGAAAAAATAGCCTCGCGGCGCTGCAAGCCGTGGCGCGCGTGTTCGCTCGACAGCCGCGTCTGCGCTGGGTAGTTGCCGGCGGCTCAAGCATCTGGGAGCACGAGACCTATCGTGCGGAGTTCGCGCGGCAACTGGCCGAGCTCCCTCGCGAGCTGCAAGCGCGCATCACCATCCTCGACACGGTACCGGAAGCCGAGCTCAGCGCGCTCTATCAATTGAGCGACGTGCTGCTTTGCCCCTCGCTGCAAGAGGGATTCGGGCTGTGCGTGCTCGAAGGACTCGCCGCCCAATGCGCGGTGATCGTTTCGCGCGGCGCACCCTTCGACGAATACTTGGACGACCGTTGTGCGAGCTTCGTCGACCCTGGATCGACGACGCAAATCGCCTCCGCGCTCGAGCGTCTGCTCGGCGACGCGGGGGAACGCCAGCGTCAGATCAAAAATGGCTACGAGCGCGTTCAGCGCTATTCGTGGGATCTCGTCGCCGAGCGGCACCTCGCTCGCTACGAGTCATTGCTGCGGCGAAGCGAGCTTACTGCTCAATCCCCGTAGTCCTGAGTTCGAACATTACAACTAGTGGAGTAGAGGCCATGCCCGAGATGCATTTTCGCGTGCGTTTTCCCAACGGTGCGACTGTCGATTGTTACTCGCCGTCTTACGTGATCGAAGACTACCTGAACGAAGGTCAGAGTTACGCGCTCCCGGACTTCTTGGAGCGCACCAGAACCGCGCTCAACATCGCCTCCGAGCGCGTGCGCGTCCGCTACGGATTCACGTGCAGCTCGGCGCTCGACCAGCTGAGCGCGATCGAACAGATGGCCAGCTCGCTTTCGCCCGAGCAACTCAGCGAGCCCGTGGTCGTGCTCGAGTTCAAAAAGCACGCCCCGCGCGACGCGCGCGCCAAGCCTCGGCGAGCCGAACACCACACGGTGATCGTGGTCGGCGGCGGTCAAGCGGGCCTCTCGCTGAGTTATTGCTTGAAGGAACGAGGAATCGACCACCTGGTGCTCGAGGGTCGTCAGATCGCACATTCCTGGCGCAACGAACGTTGGGACACATTTTGCCTCGTGACCCCGAACTGGCAATGTCAGCTGCCGGGCTATCCCTATGCCGGACCCGACCCGCAGGGGTTCATGGTCAAGGACGAGATCGTCGACTACGTCTTGGGCTACCAAAAGACCTTCGACCTCCCCGTTCGCGAGGGGGTGGTGGTCGAGTCCTTGAACGTGTGCGCCGACTCGGCAGCGGCGCGCTTCGAGCTGAAGACATCGCAAGGTCTGTTCACCGCAGACCACGTGGTGGTCGCGACCGGCTGTTACCACAAAGCCAGCTTGCCCTCGTATGTCGACGAAATCCCGGCGCACATCGTCACGCTGCATTCCTCCAAGTATCGCAATCCGCACAGCCTGCCGGAGGGCGCGGTCCTGGTGGTCGGTACGGGGCAATCGGGGGCGCAAATCGCGGAGGATCTGCATTTGGCGGGGCGCAAAGTGCACTTGGCAGTTGGCCCCGCACCCCGTTGCGCAAGGCGCTACCGCGGCAGAGACGTGGTCGAGTGGCTCGACGACCTCGGCTATTACGACATCCCCATCGAGCAACACCCCAATCGCGAGCAGGTTCGCGACAAGACCAACCACTACGTGACCGGTCGCGACGGTGGACGTGACATCGACCTACGCAAAATGGCGCTCGAAGGTATGGAGCTGTACGGACCGCTCACGACCGTCAAACACGCGATCGCCAGCTTCAAGCCCGAGCTGAAGCAGAACCTGGACGGCGCCGACGCGGTGTATCGCAGCATCAACCGCACGATCGACGCGTTCATCGAAAAGCAGAACATCACGGCGCCAATCGAAGCCGACTACGCGCCGCCCTGGCAGCCCGAAACCGAACCCGCAGAGCTCGATTTGCTGGCCGCGGGCATCAGCGCAGTCGTGTTCTGTGCGGGTTTCGGCTCCGACTTCAGTTGGGTCAAGCCGCCCGTGCTCGACCCCCGGGGGTTCCCGGTACACGAGCGGGGGGTCAGCGACAGCGAAGGATTGTACTTCATCGGCTTGCCTTGGCTGCACACCTGGGGGTCGGGTCGCTTCTCCGGCGTTGGCCGCGATGCCGCGTACATCGTGGAACACATTGCGAGCGGGCTCGCGGCGAGCTCCGAGCGGAGTGAGCGCCTCGGCGCGATCGCGTAGGCCGCTCAGCGCAGCGCTTCGCGCAGGACGTCTCCGACGTTGCCGTGAATCTTCAGTACCGACAGCTCATCGGCGCGGGTGACGCCACGATTCACAATCGCGATCGGCAGCCCGAGGCGCGCCGCAGCCCGCGCGAAGCGAAAGCCCGAATAAACCATCAAGGAAGTGCCCACGATCAGCAACGCCTTCGCTTGCTCGAGCGCCGCCATGGCGTGCTTCACGCGCTCCGCAGGCACATTTTCACCAAAAAATACCACGTGCGGCTTGAGGATCCCGCCGCACGCGCCGCAGTCGACGAGCTCGAAGCGCTGGTAGTCGACTTCACTGAGTTCCGCATCGCCATCCGGCTTGACGCGCACGGGCACGTTCACAGGCAAAAAATCCGGGTTCCGTACACTGAGCTCGGACTGAAGGGTAGCGCGTGATGTGAGGGCCCCACAACCCAAACAACGAACCTGGTCGATCCGCCCGTGCAGATCGACGACACCCCTGCTGCCAGCGCTGTGGTGCAGGCCATCCACATTCTGAGTCACTAGCAACGAAAGTGCGCGTCGCACTTCCAATTCGGCAAGCGCGTGATGGGCAGCGTTGGGGGCTGCGCGGGCCAGCAACGGAAAGCCCATCATGCTGCGTGCCCAATACCGCCTGCGCACCGCGTCCGAGCTCACGAAGTCACGATATTGAATGGGCTCTCGCCCCTTCCACGCGCCTCGCTCGTCGCGATAGTCTGGGATCCCCGAATCGGTGCTGACCCCCGCGCCGGTGAGCACGAATACGCTCCCCGCCGAAAGCAAACGACGCAACTGCGCGATGCTCGAGCTCGCAGGCGGGCCCGCCATGATCGTGGCTGCACTAGCCGCCACGGAAGCCGCGTCGACACCCTCGGACCAAGTGGACCAACTGCACACGGGTAGGGAGCATTGTGCGCCCCCCGTCATTCGTCAAATCTCGCACGAAAGCGGCGGGCAGCCGCTCAACCGGTCGGGGGCAGCGCCGGGGGCAGGCTGCTCGGCGAGCGGCGCGCGGGATTGGCGCTGGCGACTTCCAACGCGCTCAGGTCCGGACGAGCAAACCCAGCGTAGCTCGTCTTCGCACTGTGAATGGCGAGGCGCGCCACTTCGCGAAGCAACGCCGGTTCGACAGCGTGCGCCTCGACGCCGAGCGCGGGCGCGAGATGAAACCGACCGACGTCGACGTCGTCACTGATACGAACGACAGAGTACGAACCGCGTGCCAGGCGCACGATGCGGTACGTAATTCCCCCCAACTGAACCATCCCTTTTACTTTGCTTGACATGTGTTGAGCACCTCGTCGGCGCGCGCCTGACTATGCCAGAGCGAGCGCCATTGTCCATGGTGTCTCCGTCTCCATGTCGGCCGCGTCGCGAGCACGTGTCGTCTCGAGCAAACGTGTTCGCTGCACGATCGTGCGTCTCGTTCACACACCATCTCCCGACCTGCGCCTTTCCTGCAGCCGCGCGGGAACTCGACGATCGTTCGTCCCGCGCGAAGCGCTGGATGCACCGAATTACCTATCAGGGTTAGAGCGTCACCATTCTGTCGTCCAGCCGCACGCGAACCCCGCTCTCAGCCGCCAGGTATTCACCCCGCACACAACTGCCCCAACCGGTTCGCGAGCCGATCCACCCACGCAAAGCCACAGAGCAGAGCCAGAGCAGAGCTCAGAGCCGAACCCGGGTAAGGGAGAGCCAGAGCAGAGCTCAGAGCCGAACCCGGGTAAGGGCGGACAGATGGAGCGCCGGGTAAGGGCGGATAGATGGAGCGCCCGCAGAAGGAGACCGTTTTTGGGCGAACAGCGAGAGGGTAGGAAACTGTTTCCGTGCGCGACCGACACGGTGAAGTGACAATTCCGCGCCAGATTCTTCCAGGCCAAAGTTACCTTGTGACGAGGCGCACGACACAACGGCAATTTCTGCTGCGCCCGTCGCGTGTGACGAATCAGAACGTTCGCTACTGCCTAGCATTAGCAGCCGAGCGCACCGGAGTGATCCTTCATGCCGTGTGTGTGATGTCCAATCATTGGCACGGCGTCGTCACGGATCCTGAAGCGCGGCTGCCGGAGTTCACGGAGTGTTTTCACAAACTTCTGGCGAAGGCACAGAACGCGTCGCTCGACCGTTGGGAAAATATGTGGTCGTCCGACAAGACCAGCCTGGTGCTGCTCACGTCCGAGCAAGACATGCTCGAAAAGATGGCCTACACGCTCGCAAATCCCACTGCGGCTGGCCTCGTCAAGGCTCCGGAGGAATGGCCGGGCGTGATCTCGGGTCGCTTCGGCGAAGCATATTTGACCGAGATGCCAGACACATTCTTCGATGAGGACGGCGAACTCCCTGAAACTGCAGAACTTCAGTTCGTCCGACCTCAGATCTTTGCCTCACTCACTGACGCCGAACTCTATGCGCGACTGCGCGAAGAAGTTGCGTCGCGGGTTCGCGTCGCCCGGGACGAGATGGCGCAATCTGGTCGGCCGTTCCTTGGTCGAGAATCTGTCCTGCGTCAGAGTGTCGATGCAACCCCGAAAACCGAGGCCGCGCGACGCAATCCCAATCCACGAGTTTCCGGCCGATCGAGCGCGGAACGAATTGCGGCGATTCGACGAATGTGCGAATTCGTACGTGGCTACCGCGCCGCCTGGAACGAGTGGCGGCAGGGCAATCGAGACGTGACTTTTCCGGCGGGGACGTATGCCCTTCGTGTGTACGCGGCTGTGACATGCGCGACCGCGATACCGAGCTAGCGAGAATGCTCCGATTCAGTCATGCGACGCTACCGGCGTCGCCGCAACTCTCGTTCGCTAGATCGAGACGTGGGCCCCGTCGCGTCCGGAACCCACGTTTCTTTTGCCGTATCTGCTATGGACCGCCCGCTCGCAGCCCAGCCGGTGGTGCGAGCCTAGCTTGCAGTGCTCGCGCTGGTGAGCAGAGTGGTCAGGCGCTGCGCGAATGCTGCCGGGTTATCGAGCGGGGAGCCTTCCGCAATCAGTGCTTGATCGTACAAAAGCTCAATCCACGCGGCCACATTGCCGGGATCTTCGCGATCGCGACGCTCCAAATTCTGGATTAGGGGGTGACCCGGGTTCAGCTCCAAAATGCGTTTCTGCGGGGAAATGCCCATCTGCCGGGCCATCATCAAGCGCTCGATGTGCGGGGCCATCCCGCCTTCCGGGACGACCAGACAAACGGGGGAGTCGGTTAGCCGACTGGACAGTCGTACTTCAGCGACCTTGCTTGCAAGAACGGTTTTGAAGCGCTCCACGAGAGGCTCCGCTTGCTTCTTCTGTTCAGCTTCGGCAGCACGCTGCTCCTCACTGAGATCCTCCTCCCCGAGGTCCAAGTTCTCATCCATTGCCGAGACCAACGGCTTGCCTTCGAATTCGTTCAAACTGGCAACGGCGAAAGGATCGACGCCGTCCGTCATGAACAAGACTTCGAACCCGCGCTTCTTGAGGGTCTCGAGGTGCGGACTCACGTCGAGCAGCGCGCGCGACGTGCCGGTGGCATAGTAGATTGCTTTCTGCCCCTCTTTCATGCGCGAAACGTACGCGCCCAACGTGGTCAGCCCAGGTTGAGTCGAAGACTCGTAGCGTACAATCTTCGCGATCCGCTCGCGGTGCTCGCTCTCGAAGTGGATGCCCTCCTTGATCACCGCACCGAAGTCCTTCCAGAACTTGGCGAACACCTCCGCGTCCTTGCCGGCCAACTCCTCGATCATCGAGAGGGCGTGGTTGACGACCTGCTTTCTGATTACTCGTACGAGCTTCGAATCTTGCAATACCTCGCGAGAAACGTTGAGGGGCAGGTCTTCGCTGTCCACGACGCCGCGCACGAAGCGTAGGAAGTTCGGCAACAGTTCGGCGCAGTCGTCCATCACGAACACGCGCCGTACATGTAGCCGGATGCCATGCTTGGCACCGGGATCGTAGAGGTCGAAAGGCGCTCGCTTGGGCAAGAACAACAGGCCGGCGAACTCTTGAGTGCCTTCGACCTTGAAATGGCGATGCGCAAGCGGCGCTTCGAAGTCATGGCTCAGATGACGATAGAACTCGGAGTATTGCTCCTCCGTCACCTGATTGGCCGGGCGCTGCCAGAGTGCGCTCGCCTGATTGATCCGCTCGAAATTCGCGTCACCGGACCCTTCTTTGCTGGGCACTGCAAGCTCGATCGGGTGCCCGATGTAGTCGGAATAGCGGCGAACCAACTCTCTCAGACGGCCTACGTTCAAGAACTCCTTTTGCTCCTCCTTGATGTGCAGCACGATCGTAGTGCCCGCTTCTGCCCGCGTATCGGCTTGAATCGTGAAAGATTCTTGCGCGTCGGAGCTCCAGCGGTGCGCCTCCTGCTCGCCGGCACGACGCGTAATCACGTCCACGCGATCCGCCACCAGGTACGCGCTGTAGAAGCCGACGCCGAATTGCCCGATCAACTGTAGTCCCTGATCGCTCGCCTCGCGTGCCTTCGCGATCTTACTCAAGAACTCGCGCGTTCCCGAGCGCGCAATGGTTCCGAGATTCTGCTCCAACTCGGCCGCGTTCATGCCGATCCCGTTGTCAGAGATCGTCAGCGTCGAAGCGGAGGGGTCAGCGCTGATTTGAACCTTGAGATCGCCGCTGGCAGCCAATTCTGGCTGAGTGACCGCCTCGAAGCGGCGCTTGTCGAGCGCATCCGAAGCGTTCGAAACGAGCTCGCGGAGAAACACTTCTTTGTGACTGTAGAGAGAGTTGACGACGAGGTGCAGCACCTGGCTGACCTCGGCCTTGAAGGAATGGGTCGTAGCTTCGCTCATGATTCTTCCCAGGTTACGGCGAGCAAATTGTTCACTCTGACCGGCCTGTCAACCCGACTGGAATCGTTCCTGTGATTGGGGGCCACTCGGGAACGGGCGCGCTTGCCGTGACGAGCGCCTTTCGGTACCCCACTCGCGCAAACCTTCGGTCCAGCGGCCGCGCCTGCCCCCCAAGCCAACGCCAGAGCCTCCCCCCGGTGCCCGCCCCGGCAAGCACCCCGGCAGCGGGAGAGCCCACGGGCACCCACCCTGGTTCGTCTCTGCGCCAAAACTCCTGCCCGCCCCGGCAAGCACCCCGGCAGCGGGAGAGCCCACGGGCACCCGGGAGCCCCACGGGCACCCACCCTGGTTCGTCTCTGCACGGGCACCCACCCGGCACCAGCCCCACGGGCACCCCACCCTGATTCGTCTCTGCACGGGCACCCACCCTGGTTCGTCTCTGCGCCAAAAATCCCGCGACCAAAGCGCAGCCACGCCCACGCGCCACGGCGCCCCATCGGCGGGCAGTGGCTTGGGTGTAGAGCGCGACCCCTCCGTGTAGAGCGCCCGCCCGCCCGGCCCGACCCCTCCCTGGTTCGGCTCGGATGCTCGGCTCGGATGATGCGTGCTGCAGCTGCCACCGCCCCCTGCGGAGGCAACTACTCCCTCCCTGGTTCAGCTCAGATGATGCTTCGGCTCAGATGATGCTTGCCTGGTTCGGCTCGGATGATGCTTGCCGGCTCGGGCGCGGCTCGCTCGGGCTCTAAGGCGGCGGAATCGGACCCTGGGGGCGCGGGAACTTGACGGTTTGGGCGGGGCTCCGCCAAGATTTGGCCCATGGCCTCCGTGATTGAGCGGGCTGCGAGCGGGCGCGCGAAGTGCAGGGCGTGCGGCCAGCCGATCGCCAAGGGCGAGGAGCGGTTCGGTGAGGCGCTGCCCAACGCTTACGCCGAAGGCGAAAGCCTTTTTTGGTTCCACTTGCGCTGTGCTGCGTGTTCTCGTCCGGAGCCGCTGCTGGCCGTGTTGGAGCAGGGTCAAGCTGCGCCCGCCGGGGCTTCCGCGTTGATGGCGCTTGCTCGGGAGGGAGTCGCTCAGCCGCGTTTGAGCAGAATTCTTCGAGCAGAGCGCGCTTCGTCGGGACGCGCGCGTTGTCGGCACTGTCGGGAGCTGATCGAGCAGGGCGATTGGCGCTTAGCGCTGCAAATGTTCGAAGAGGGGCGCTTCAATTCGATCGGAACGATTCACGCCGGTTGCGCGGTGCACTATTTCGGCGCCGAACCGTCGCTCGACCGGCTCACTTTGCCGAGCAATCAAATCGAATCGTCCGAGCTGGAACAAGTCGTGGAGCTCATGCACGAGGGGGCCAAGCGACCGATCAGACCTGGGCTCGTCAAGACCGAAAGCGAGGACCTCGGACGCGAGTCATCGCGTAAGAGTTCGTAATGGCCGAAGTCGGCGGGCGCAGACGCGAGTCGTCGCGCGAGAACCGATGACAACACAGAACGCCGGGCGCGAAGACAACACGCCGGATCGCTCGGAGTCGCCGAGGGACGTCAGTCAGTCCCAACTCTCCTGGACCGGTAGATTCGTTGACGCCGGGCTCGAGCAAGCTTTTCGTCGAGATGACCTCGAGCCACTCCGACGTTTCTTGAGCTTCAGTGTCGGACTTTCATCACTCATCTTCTTCGGGTTCGCCGTCCACGACGCGCTGGTCGTTCCCCACGTGAGAAATCAGGCTTGGACAGTGCGTTTCGGCGTTTTCGTTCCGACGTCTGCGCTGGTGCTTTGGCTAGCGAGTTCGCGCCACTTGCTGCGTTTCTCGCAGCTGATGATGGTGCTCTATGGCTTGGCCGCGTGCTTCATCGTGCTCTACATTGGCGCGATCGCTGGTGGCAGCGGCTACTTTTTGTACACTTCGTTCGCAGTGGCGTTCGTCACGCTCGGTCCCTTCGTGGCACGGCTGAGCGTAGTTGCACAACTCGCATATACCTTGCTCACTTTGCTCATCTTCGCCTACCTAGATCGCTCGCTCGCTCACGGCCCGCTCCAGGTCAGTCTGTCCGTTGCCAGCACGCTCGTGTCCCTCGGTGGTCTCGGCGCGCTGATTGCTTACCGGCAAGAGCGGCAAGCGCGGCAAAGCTTCTTGCAACGCCGTCTGATCGATCGCCAGGTGGTTGCTCTGGCCGCGGAGAAGGCCCGCGCCGAAGAGCTCTTGCTCAATGTGCTTCCTTCGAGCATCGCCGAGCGCTTGAAGCGCGGGCAAAGACCGATTGCCGACGGGTTCCCGCGCGTATCGGTGCTGTTTGCCGACATCGTGGGCTTCACCAAGATGTCGGAGCGCGTCACGCCGGTCGAGCTCGTGGATCGCCTCAATCGAATGTTTTCCAGTTTCGATGACTTGGCCGACAAGCTCAAACTGGAGAAAATCAAGACAATCGGGGACGCGTACATGGTCGCGGGCGGCCTGCACAGCCACGAATACGACCACGCTCAGACGATCGCAGAGATGGCACTGGCCATGCAGCGCCGCGCGCTCGAGTTCAGCCGCGAGTTCGGTGATGACCTCAGCATACGCATCGGCATTCACACTGGTCCGGTCGTTGCTGGCGTGATCGGCAAGCGCAAATTCATCTACGACGTCTGGGGCGACACCGTGAACACGGCGAGTCGCATGGAATCCCACGGCGAGGCTGGCGCGGTGCACGTCACCGACGAAACTCGCCAGCTATTGAAAGACATGTATGTGCTCACTCCGCGCGGCGAGATCAACGTCAAGGGCAAGGGCGTCATGCGCACCTGGTTCTTGGTCGGACCACAAGCGAGCGTCGGCTCGCCCGCTCAAACCCAGCTCCCGCGCAAAATCGCCAGCAATCTGCCGTAACCGAGTAATCCCCGCCCGTCCCTACCCGGGAAAGGGGCGGGTCCGCGTGAATCCATCCTCCCGCGTGAATCCAAATCCATCCTCCTGAATCCAAATCCATCCTCAACCCGGGAGAGGTCAATCAATCAATCGGGGGAGCGCGACACGACTGACTCGCGACCCGGGCGCGACCGAATCGACCCTCCGCGACCGAATCGCGAATCGACCCTCAACCCGGGAGAGGCCTGTCGGGAGAGGCCTGTCGACCCGGGAGAGGCCTGTCGGGAAAAGGCCCGTCGGGGCCGTCGGGCTGCGGGAGGTGGAAAGTGATTGAATCGGCAACTGGGGCGGGGAGGGACCGATGAGAGACCGGAAGCGAAGTGGCGGAAGTGGCCGCCGGCTGGTCGTTGCTGGAGCACAATCATGAAGATATTTCAGGGGATTTTGGCGACGGATACCTCGTTGCTGACGGCTTGCGGCGGGGAGACGGCAGCGGCACCCGATCCAGACCTGGACGTCGGCGACCAGAGTCCGGTGGACGCGCGAGAAGAGTCGATCGTCGGCAATGCGCTCACACCAGCTCAAGCGAACACGGCGCTGGCGTTGATCGACGGCATTTGTGCCGACACTTGGTGCAGCGGAGACTACGACTTTGGCTTTCAGGACCTAATCTGCAGCCGCGCTGCCGAGACTTGCACGCTGACCTTGCAACTCTTTCCACGCGGAGACGAAGCGAGCGCCCAGCAGAGCTATTGGCGCTCCTGCGAGACTTCCGGATTCGAAGGCTACGGCTCGCTCGTCGACCGCGCGACCGACGGCTACGAGTCGCTGAATGACGACTATTACGACGCGCTCACGGTGTGCACGACGCGCCTCGTAAGTCGTCTGCCCTGAGAGCGAGTTCTCATTCCCTTCTGGTCGCCTCACTGGCGTATGCACTTCGCAATCTCACGTCGCGCTCCGTCTAAGAAGCTCAGGAGCGCCCTATCGCGGCCTTTGGCTGGCACGCGTCTCCTCGGCAGGTCCGACGACCTCAGCGAAAGAGGCGTCGCACGACTGGGGGCAGCTCGTGCTCGCTCGGTGCCGCGTGTAGCAGAGGTTCGAGCGCGGTTGCGGACAAGGTGTGCCAGTACAGGATCCGCTGGGGACGGCCGAGTCGCGCGGCCTCGGAGCTGGATACGGTGCGAAGCAGCTCGAGCACCCGAGCGAAGGCTTTGGCCGTGTAGGTTTGATCGAGCTCGAGGCCGAGCTCACGGGCAATCGCGGTTGCGCGGTTTCCGGCTGGGCTAGCTGCGCCATAGCCTTTGCCGAGTTGCGTGGCATCGAAGCTGAGCTGAGCTCGTAACGCGCGGCGGCGCGCGGCAGCACCGGATAGTCGCAGCACTTCAGTGGCTAGGTATTTCGTTGCCACGCGCGGCCCAAAGCCAGCGACGACTTGTACGCCCAAGACTCGGCAGGGCAGCCCGCGACGCACGATCCCCGCCGCGAGGCCAGCGCAGGTGCCGCCGGAACCGAGCGCGACGACGAGTAGATCGGGCTGGGGCAGTTCGCCGGCTTCGATCTGCCCCGACAGTTCGTCGACGGCGTCGGCGCAGGTTTGCGTTCCGATCGCGTTCGAGCCACCGGGCGCGATCAGATAGTCGCCGCGGCGTAGTACGCGAGGCACGAGCCAGGGCACCAACGCCGCGTGCTGAACTGGTTGCAGTTCGAGGCCGAGCCCCAGCGCGGCGCGCAGCGTGTCGACGACGTGCGGGGTGCGGGGTTGCGGGAAGACGAGCGCCGCGCTCCTCAGACCCGCGGCGCGTGCAAATAAGGTCAGGGTGAGCAGGTGATGGCTGCCGGCAGCGCCGAAACTGAGCACGCGCTTCGCCCCGCGCCGCACCGCTTCGGCCACCAAGCGTTCGGCCTTGCGCACCTTGCTTCCACCATAAATCGGGTGCGAAAGGCCGTCGTTCTTCAGCCACAATTGGGCGTGAGCGTGGCTGAGCTCCGGACAGGCGCGCACCGGGGTCGGGTACGAGGGCGCGGGCAACACGGCGCGCCCATCCAGGCATGGCGTTTGGAGCGCGTCCAGCGCGCTGTGCGTCGGGCAGCTATCTTGCAGCTGGCGAAAACACTCGCAGGCGGTGGCCATCGGGATCGAGCGCCACGAACGTGTGCCCGAAGTCCGCCTCGACTGGGGCCTGTGCGATGGGCAGGCCGCGCCCCGCCCAGTCGCGGTGTTTCGCGCGGACTGCCTCGGCGTTTTCGACGGCGAACGCGAGCTCGCTGCCTCCGAATTGAGCCGGGGCGGCCGGCTCGACCGCGTGTTTGGACCAGAGTCCGAGCATCACGCCGGAAGCGAGCGCCAAGAGCGCGAAGGTGGGGCTGGATTCAACGGGGGCGCGCCCGAGTAGTTCCGCGTAGAACGCCGCACTGGCGGTGGGATTGTCGACATAGAGCAGGATGAAGTTGGGATTGGACATGAGCGGTAGCATGCCGGGTTGCACTGCCAATTTCTGGCAGTAGCGTGCATTGCCCGGCATTTCGGCCGGGGAATGCAAGTGGCGCCTGCTGCCAGATTCTGGCACTCTGGGCGGATGTCGCGCGCTGAACGCTTGCTGCGCTTGGTCCAGGTTTTACGTCGCCACCGCCAGCCGGTGAGCGCGCGGCAACTCGCGGACGAGCTCGAGATCTCGATTCGTTCCGTGTATCGCGACGTGCAGACGTTGCGCGCAGAAGGCGCGACGATCGAGGGTGAACCGGGCTTGGGTTACGTGCTGCGTCCCGGCTTTCTGTTACCGCCGCTGATGTTCACGGACGAAGAGCTGGAAGCCTTGCTGCTCGGGTTGCGCCTGACCGCAGTACACGCTGATGAAGCCCTCGCCGATGCAGCCGCCGAGGTCGTCGCCAAGCTGCGTGCAGTGCTGCCGAAGGACCTACGCGTCCTCCTGGACGAGACCGCACTTCTGGCGGGGCCGGCGCTGGCGCGTCCCCCGGAGACGATTGAGCTCGCTGAGCTCAGGCGCGCGATTCGCGAGCAACGCAAAGCTCGCATCGGGTACGCGAGCGATCCCAGCAAGCCCACCACTCGGGTCATCTGGCCGCTCGGCTTGGGCTTCTTCCAGCGCGCCCGCTTGCTCGTTGCCTGGTGCGAAACGCGCGAGGATTTTCGAGCTTTTCGCACGGATCGCATCACCGAGTGGGAGACCTTGGCCGCGCGCTTACCGCGCTCGCGGGTGGCGTTACTGCGCGAGTGGCGAGCACGCGAGAGTATTCCAGAACCGATTTGAGCACGCGCGGGCTGTCGAACCCGCTAAAGCTTGGCTGCGCCGAACGTGTCGCACGCTTGCAATGTGCCACCGTCGAAGCCATTCTGAAACCAGCGCGAACGGGCTTCGGCCGAACCGTGAGTCCAAGTTTCTGGGCGAACTGCGCCGCTCGTTTCTTTCTGAATGTGGTCGTCGCCGACTGCCGAAGCAGCTCCCAGGGCCTCTTGCACGTCGCCAGGATCGAGGAGACTGCGTTGGTTGGTCGAGCGCGCCCAAATACCGGCGAAACAATCTGCTTGCAGTTCGAGCCGCACGCTCAGGCCGCTCGGGCCCAGGCGTTGCGCCTTGCTCGCGCGGTCCACTTGCGCCGAGAGGCCCAGCAACTTCTGGACGTGATGGCCGATTTCGTGGGCAATGACGTACGCCTCCGCGAAATCACCCTTGGCACCGAAGCGCTCGGCGAGTTCATCGTAGAACGACAAGTCGATGTACACGCGCTCGTCGACCGGACAATAAAAGGGACCGGCCTGCGCCTCGCCCAGGCCACAACCGGTGTTGGTCGCGCCCGTGAACAGTACGAGTTTGGCGTTGCGATAGGTCTTGCCGTTTTGTGCGAACAGCTTTTGCCAGGTGCTCTGCGCGTCGTCGAGCACGAACGCGACGAAGTGCCGCGGCGCATCGCCGCCTTTGGCGGAGACCGCAGTGCCAGCGACGGAGCGTGTACCACCGCCGACGAAGTTACGCACGAAGCCGTAGCCGATGACGAGTACGATGATCACCCAGCCGAAGCGAAAGCGTAACAACAGTGGTAGCAGGCCGATCAGGCCCGAGCCGCCAGCCAGGCGCGGTCCGCCGTCTCGCCCGCGCTCGTCGATCAGATCTGAGCTTTCGTGGTCTTGATCGTAACGCATGGAGCCGACCGCCGAGATCACGCTGAACCCGCAATGGGTGCAAGTCAATGCGCGTTCCGACTGGCGCAGCGCCAGCTACAGTGTGGCGAAGCTGCGTGGGGCGCGCTCGCCCGGCAAAAGCGCTCAAACTTCGGGTGCAGGCCCGGGGAGCTCGAGCGCGATGGGCAAAATTGCCGCTTTGGTGGCGACGCTGAGCGTGCCGTCGACGGAGCCGCCGTCGGTGCGTTCGAGCACGACGCGTTCGACGAGTCGAGTCGCCCGAGCTTGTACCTTGTAGGACGAAACCACGATCCCGAGCGCGAACAACGTTCGCTGCAGTACGGCGATCACCGGTGAACGCTGCTCACGGATGATCCAGATTGCCTTGAGGCGCGTACCCTCTTGTTCGAAGTGCACTTGTGGCTCTTGCTTGGACACCTTCACCGGTTTACGCATGGCTTCGATTCCCGCTCTGTCAACGGCGGAGAAGTGAATTCGATTCACCTTTTGGCGATAATTTTTAGTCGCGCCGGTCGGGGAATAAAAATAGGCCAGGCCTGTTTTCGCTCGCCTACGTTTGCCCCCTTAAGCCGTGGCGCTCTCGTGACGTCAAGATGATTTCCGAACGAAGGTCGGTGTTAGGCTCCTGCCATGATCAAGCACGTTGTCATGTGGCGAGTTCGCGGTACATCCGCTGAAGAGCGGCGCGAGCAAGCCGACAAGATCCGCGGGGCGTTGGAGACCTTGCGCGGCAATATCCCCGGAATGTCGAGCCTGGAAGTGGGGATCGGCTCCGGCGGTGACGAGCAATATGGCGATGTGGTGCTGATCTCCACGCACGATGATTGGGCGGCGCTGAAGGGCTACCAAGTGCATCCGCTGCACGTCGAGGCGGCGCGCGTGATCGCGGCGGCGCGCATCGAGCGACGCGTGCTCGACTTCGAAGTCACTGCCGCGAGCGACGCATGAAGTGCGGCTCTGCAGCGAGTGACTCGTAGTAATCGGCGATGCCCAGCGCGCCTGATTGCAGGTCCGGGACGTGGCTCGGACCGAGGCACGAATCGGCTGTGCCGAAGGCGTAGGTCGCGAGGTACGCCGCGAAGCATTGGTAGACCACTCCTTGCTCCGCGAGGCCGCGCGCCAAGGATTCCTGGTCCTCGAATTGGAACAACGGCGAGCCCGCGCCGTTCGGAACCACGCTTTTCGTGTCGATGTCGAGGCCCCCGTCGCTGCGTCGATAGCGTCCGCCCTCGTCGAAGTGCTCGAAGCCGAAGCCGATCGGATCGAACAAGCGATGGCAGGTGCTACACGGCGGTTCAGCCGCATGTTGCGACTCGTAACGCTGTCGAGTGGTCGCTCGCCCGGGCATTGGATTCGGGATCCCCGGTACGTTCGCGGGCGGACTCGGTTTCTGATTGCACAGGAGGCGCGTGAATACCAAAAGCCCGCGTTGGGTGGGGGAAGAGCCGCTGGGCAGCGCGCGGCTGGCGAGGATGGAACCCTGTGCCAAGAGCCCGATGCCCTGTCCGGTCGTGCGCGGCGTCGACGCGTTGTCGGTCGCCGGCGCAGTGAACCCGTAATAGTCGGCCAGATCACGCGAGGGATTGCTGGTGGCAGAAGTCAGTAACTCTCTCAAACCGCCGCCGTTTCGGAACACGATCTGATCGATGTAGCTGCGTGTCTCGTCAATCATGGGTCCGCGCACGGCGCCCCACTGCGGGATTGCCTCCCGTTCGATGGACGCCACGCGAGCATAGTCCAAGTAGCTCTCGAAGAAGTGTTGCAGCGTGCTCTTGCCGGCATCGCTCGCGAGCAGGCTCTTGGCGAGCG
The DNA here is from genome assembly GCA_035688655.1 of Polyangiaceae bacterium. GTDB lineage: Bacteria > Myxococcota_A > Polyangia > Polyangiales > Polyangiaceae > PMG-095. The sequence goes on from DASSMT010000303.1 coordinate 16,261, forward strand.
CACGGGCATCCAATGGGGTTTGCTGTTCGGCTTGCGCCAAGAGCGCTTCGCTCGGAGTCGTGCCGGTATACGTGTAGGCTAGCTCGCTGATCAGCTCACTTGGAGCGAGTTTTCGCGAGTCGCCATCGAGCGTGCCGATTTCGCTGCGATACACGGCGTTCGGAGACTGAATCAAGCCCACCGTCAGCCACTTCAGGGCCGTCTTGAAGTCGGCCTTTGCTGTCGCGTCGTCGAAGTAGCTCAAGTAGCGATCGCGCTCGTCGCTGCTGAGCGCGCGGCGAAATAGCCGCCGGCCGAAGCGGGTGATGAACTGCTCGGCGCACGCGCGATCGGGGGCTGCGGAGCAGGGCAGAATGCTCGGTAGCGCGGGGCCGGTGACCGCTGCGGCCACTGCGCTCGCGGTGTCGAGCAGCGCTTGCACGAGTTGTGGGCCGACGACCATGTCCGCATCGTTGTCGAAGCCGTAGGCGGAGAGGGGATCGCTGGGCAGGGTGCTGCTCCACATGCCACTGACCTGCGGAAAGACATCTTGGATCGTGCGCGTGAATTGCTCGCGGCTCAGCCGCCGCAGCACCGGGCGGCCGAGCTCCGGAGAAGCGCAGCTGAGCTGGAAACTCCCTGGCATCGCCGACCCGCCAGCCGCTCCGCCGTTCGCAGTGGCAGCGTTTTCGCCGTTGCCTCCTGCCGCGCCGCCGGCGAAAGCGCCGTCAAGCGGCGAGCCATCGGTCGCGTTGCAGGCGCTGCAGATAGCAAGCACTAGCGCAAACGCCGCGGCGCGGTGACTCACGTCAGCAACTCCGTCAGGGCACCGGTCGTTTCGGGGAAGCTTGCGTCGTTCGCGCCCATCGCCTTGGCCAAGGTCAGGTACAGATCTGCTGCCGGTCGATCGCTATCGAAGCGCACCACTTGCCCGGTCTTCAGCGCTCCAGCGCCCTTGCCGATGGATACGAGCGGCAAATAGGCGGGGACCCGCGGGGACTCGACGACCGTCTGCGTGGTGTGACCCGAACCATCGCCGATCTCGCTCATCCAATAGACGATCGTGTTGTCGAGCACCTTGCTGCCAGGTGCGGCCGGGTCGTCGGTGTTGGCCAGCACTTGCAAAACGAGGGTGTCGAGCTGTTCGGCAAACCAGCGCTGCGCGTAGGCGAACGCGGCGCGCGTCTCGGGATCGAAATTGTTCACCGACAGAGGTGAGGTTTCGCTCGCGCCCATCACCGCGCGATAGCCGGTGTGGGAGAGGCCGGAATGGTGAGACCAACCGCCGTTCGGCGTAGCCGCGTCGACATTCGTGAAATTGAAGTTGAAGTCGCAACTGGTGAACATGGGCATCAGCGCCGCGACCGAGGCCACGTTGCACACCAGTGCTTGTGCCACGAGCTCCAATTGGGCTTGGAGCAGCAATGGGAAGTTGGCTTCTTGGTAGAAGTAGTCGTTGGCGCCGCTGGGGTCGACGACATTGCCGGCGCTTTCGGCGCGCACCTGGTCGACGTGGGGTAGCGACGGCGCGCCGCTGCAACTCGAGGCGCCGCGGTTCTCCTGGCCGTTTTGAATGCCCTGAATGGCCTCCAAATGCCGTGCAAGCTTGCTCTTTTCGGCCGTCAGATCGCCGAGACTGTTTTGCAGTGCTTGGATCTCGCTGGCCGTCAGAGCGAGCAGATCTTTGCGCAGCTCTGCGTCGACATTCGATACGGGCACCGACGCGGCGCCGCCGAACAGCGCATCTGCTGCGACCACCGGGCTCTTCTGGGGTTCGACCGCGGTGCCGTCCCAGAACAGTTTGCCGTTCTTGTCGAAGTTGGTCGCAATGTGCGAACACGCGCCGAGGATCAACGGCTTGACGCCCAAGCTCCGCGCGATCGCATGTTCGAGCGTGGTTCGCGCTCGGGTTTCGTCCGGCTTGCCCGGCAGCCCGGAGAGGCAGTTGACGATGCCGTCGTGTGTGTCGCCGCCCGGGTACTTGAACCCCTGGTACACGTTCACGTGCGAGCGATACTTTTGCAGGGGTCGCAAAATGCTGAGGTTGGTCTCATCCAACGCAAAGTCGCTGCGGTCGCTGTCGGAAACTTTGGGGTTGTAGTGTTCGACCGGCACCCCGTGCGGCATGTAAAAGAGGAAGAAGCGCTTGGGCGCTGTCGCCGGGGCCGCCGTGGCCGTGTGCGCCAGCCGGAGCGCCGCGGGTGCCGCCATCCCGAGCGCCAGGGCCTTGAGAAACAAGCGGCGTTGCAGGCGCTGGGTGGCGCGAACCAGCTGCAGGTGCTGCGGCATCGGCGCAAATGTAGCATGTCGGTGCCGGTGCTCTTTTCGGGCGAAACTCCCGCGCCCCCGCCATCCGAGCACTAGCCCGGGAAAATTCGCGCGGCGCCGTGCTCTTCTGCGACGACGACGCTGGGCGTCCAACTTCTGCTGTGCTGTGCACTCACGGCCAAGGGTTACAGCACGATCGTCGCTTCGAGCAGCGCTGACGCGCTGCAGCTCTGCGAACCGCATCGCAGCTGAGCGATGTGAGAGCTGAATACACCTCGTGACGGCTCACACGAGCGGAGCCGAAGCAGAACTCTCGCGCGTCGAATCGAAAGCCTTCGAAGCGATTCCGCGGCCGCGCGGGCTGCCGAGCAACGGCGATTGCCTCGAGCGAATCGCCGGAATTTTTTGGTCATCTGCAAAGCCTTGCAACAACCCGAGACAATTGAACCGAACTGCGACAGCGAGCGCTTCACGCCCATGTAAGTCGGCGTAGTCCGGCGTCCTAGTTGATTCGCAACGTGATGCAAAAAAGACTTCACACCACGGGCGAACACCCGTTACGTGGAAGACTGTGATTCGCCCGGTCGCGCTCGCACTCGTTTATTTCTATTGGTCCCTGCCCGCAAGAGCGCAAGTCCCAGAAGGCGACAATAGTGCGCGAGCTTCCGAGCAGAGCCTGCTCGAGAGCGGGATCCGGGCGTTCGAGCGCCACGACTTCCAGGCCGCGCTGCCCTTGTTCGAACGAGCCTCGATCAGCACCCCCAGTTTGACCGCGCGCTTGTATTTGGCTCGTTCGCGCGTGGCGCTCGGGCAGCTCGTGGACGGCGCAGCCGACTACCGCAGCGTGGTCACGGGTGCCGAAGGGGCCCCGGCGAGCCCAAGCGATCAGCAAGCGCTCGTCGAAGCGCGCGACGAGCTGGCGCAGCTCAGGCCCCGCATCCCGTCGATCGAAATCACGTTGGGTGACGTCGAGCAACGCTCGCGCAAATTGCGTTTGGTGATGGACGGTCGTTCGATCAAACCGGGCATCGTGGTCCTGGTCGATCCCGGGCAGCACGAGGTGGTCGCCAGTGACCTCGATGGTGAAGAGTCGCGGCTCGCCTTCGAGATCGCCGAGGGCGAATCGAAGCGGCTGGGCATGACCTGGACTCCGGTCGACGAGCGTGCCGACAAGAAGTCAGAACAATTCGTCGGTGGTAGCTCGGTTCGCCGCACGTGGGGCGTGGTTGCGCTCAGTGTCGGCGCGACCGGTCTCGGGATCGGCACCGTGACGGGCATCGCGGCGATGACTCGTTATTCCGCGGCCGAGGCGCACTGTCCCGCCAATCGCTGCACTGAAGGCGCACCGTATCCCGAGGACGGCTCGGCGTTTCGCACCCTGCGCACGATCTCTGTCGCCGGCTACGTCGTCGGTGGTGCCGGTATCGGCACTTGGCTCGGTCTTCTGCTCACCACACCCAAGGTCACGACCGAGCATCCCCGGGTGAGTCGCTGGACCCCTGTCGTCGGGATGGGCAGCGCCGGCGCCCGCTATATCTTCTGAGCTCGCTCAGCGAACCTGGACGTGGCTCTGCTTCGGAAGCTCAGAGCCGAAGTGGCGTCGAGCCCGGACGCAAATCGTCAGGCGATGCGACGTGTTTGCGGCAGCTCGCTGTCGTCGGTGAAGGAGCGAGCGTGCCTCACGCCGCTGACTCGGCGCCGGCTCTGAATGCGCGTCGCGCGATCTTTGCGCGCCGTGGCACGCACGACCGAGGGCCGCTCGTCTTCGACCAAGCTCAACTCGGCTGCCGAGAAGCTCGGCACGGCTGGAGGGCGCGGGAGAGTCGGATTCTTGAGCCAGCTGCGATCGTCATCCATGGGGCACCACCGGAGCTTCGTTATCGTCATTGAACCCAGATTGCCGCTCGATGTCCGCTACTTTGCGCTCGAGCACTGCCGATTTTGAGTGTCAGGTTGTCGGCGTGTCTCGGCGCGTCTGCGCGCGCAGCCTACGTGTGCCGTCCGTCTGCGCGTTTGTCGTACCTGCCCGGCAGCGGCAAATCCTCGCTGCTTTGCTGGTGCGTAGAAGCCGATGCGTGTCAGCGCTGCAGCCCGGTGCGAGCCGAATTCCGCGCGCCCGGCGGCAGCCAAGGTCGGCTGCGCGCGCCTTCGTCGGCGCGGAATTCAGCCGCTGTGTGGGGTGCGCTGCTGGGCAACGAGCGCCCCAACCTCAGGGAGGCGGACCGAAGATCAGCGCGGCGTTCGTGCCCCCGAAGCCGAAGGAGTTGGAGAGCGCGTAGCGGAGCTTCTTGGGTCGTGCTTCGAGCGGCACCAAATCGAGGTCGCACTCGGGGTCTGGAGCGTGCAAGTTGAGCGTCGGTGGCAGCACGCCCTCACGTAGCGCGAGCAGGCTGAAGATGGCTTCCACCGCGCCGGCCGCGCCGAGCAAGTGTCCGGTCGCCGACTTGGTGGAGGATAGCGCGAGCTTGTGCGCGTGCGCGCCGAAGAGCCGCTTCACCGCGCTGATTTCGACGGGATCGCCGACGGGCGTGGAGGTGGCGTGGGCGTTGATGTAGTCGATTTGCTCGGGGTTGAGCCGCGCGTTTTTGAGCGCGGCGCTCATGGCTCGGCGGGCGCCGTCGCCGTTCGGATCAGGGGCGCTCAAGTGATGCGCGTCGCCCGAAAGGCCATAGCCGAGCAGCTCTCCGTAGATGCGCGCGCCGCGGCGTTTGGCGTGTTCGAGCTCTTCCAGCACGACCGCGCCCGCGCCTTCACCGATCACGAAGCCGTCGCGATCGCGGTCCCACGGGCGAGAGGCTTCCAGAGGTCGATCGTTGAAGCCGGTGGAGATGGCGCGCATGATGGCGAAGCCTGCCAAAGTGAGTCGGCAGGTGGCGGCCTCCGAACCGCCCGCGAGCATCACGTCTGCATCGCCGAGCGCGATCAATCGACTCGCGTCGCCGAGCGCGTGCGCGCCCGTGGCGCAGGCGGTGACCACGGCGTGGTTCGGTCCGCGCAGCCCGTGCCTGATCGACACCACCCCGGACGCTTCGTTGATCAAGCTGCCGGGGATGAAATAGGGCGAGATGCGCCGCGGCCCTTCTTTGTCGAGCTTGACTGCGTTTTCGGCGATGCTCGGCAGACCTCCGATCCCGGAGCCAATCAGCACCCCGGCGCGCTCACGGGCTTCATCGGAGTCGGGTCGAAAGCCGGAGTCGGCCATGGCTTCGTCCGCGGCGGCGATCGCAAATAGAATGAACTCGTCGTAGCGGCGGAGCTCTTTGGCGCTGACCAGGCGCTGCGCGTCGTATTGGTGGGGCTCCGCGCCGCGCGGCACTTGGCCTGCGATTTTCGTGGGTAAATCACTGACGTCCAGCTGCGAGAGGCGGCTGATGCCGGAGCGGCCAGCGAGCAGCTGTGAGAAGCTGTACGCGGCCCCTACGCCGAGGGGTGACACCATGCCCAGACCGGTGACTACGACGCGCCTCACGGTGCACCTCGCTCGCTCGTCTGCGCGCCGAACACCGCTCGCCGGTTTCTGAGCGCGCTTCTCAGCGCGGGTGATGCGCCGGGGCCGGGCTGCACGGCGACCTGCCCGGGCAGCAACTCTTTGCCCGTGGCTGCGTCGACCAACGATGGCCGAACTGGCGCACCCGTGTCCGGATGCACGAGCTCGAGCGGGGCGCCGCCCGGTGAGAGCCAGCGCCCACCCCACGCGGCCAAGGACAAGAGCACCGGCAAGAAGTCCAGACCTTTGGCCGTGAGCTCGTACTCTTCGCGCGACGGATGCGTCGCGTATTCTCGCCGGACGAAGAAGCCGCGCGCGGTCAGGGTTTGCAGTCGGCGCGCCAAAGTGGTCGGCGGCGCGTCGAGTTGTGCCTCGAAGTCTTGAAAGCGTTTGGTCCCGAGCAGCGCATTGCGCAAGATCATCAAGCTCCAACCATCTCCGACCTCTTCCACCGAGCGGGCAATGTTGCATTCCATGTCCGCGAAGCTCTTTCGTTGCATGAACGATGGATAAGACAGTCACTATCATCATGCAAGTCATTGCGTTGTGGGCGGCGCTGACCTAAGGTCCGAGCCATGTCCTATTCGGGGTCGTGTTTGTGTGGCGCGGTGAGCTATGAGTTCGAAGGCGAACCGCGCGTGGCGCTCCATTGTCATTGCTCTCAATGTCGCAAAGCGACGGGCAGCACCCTGGCGACTTGGGTGCTCGTGCCGCTCACTGGCTTTCGCTGGCTGAGCGGCGAACAGCAAGTGAAGAAGTTCGCGTCTTCCGATCACGCGCAGCGCTTGTTCTGCGGCACGTGCGGTTCGACTCTGGGCAACCTGACCGAACGCCGACCGCAGCTGATGCATTTGGCCGCCGGCACGTTGGAGCACGCGCCCAGTTTTCGCGTCGCGTTCCACGCCTACGTGGCGAACATTGCCCCCTGGCACGAGATCACGGACGCGCTGCCACGCCACGATGGAGAGCCGACGGCTCGACCGCGTTGAGAGCTAACCCGGCGCGCTGCGGATCTGTTGTAAGAACCCGAGCACTGCCGCGCTCTGATATTTTCGCTCGTGCAGCACCGAGTAGAACCAGCGGTGAAAGTCGCGGTGCGGCACGCGGCAGGGCACGAGCGTGCCATGTCGAAATGCTTCTACGAGCGCCACGCGCGACACGCAACCGACGCCCAGGCCCGCTTCTACCGCGCTTTTGATGGCTTCGGTGTGCTGCAACTCGAGCACGATCTTCAGGTCCGGCAAGATGCCGTGCATGGCATGTTCGAACGCCTGGCGGGTACCCGACCCCGGCTCGCGAACGATCCACGAGGCGCCCATCAGATCCTCGTCGCTCAGCGTGCTTCGTCGCGCGAAGGCATGCTCCGGGGCGCAAAACACCACGAGCTCGTCGGGACGCCAGCGCGTGACTTGCAGTTCCGGCTCTTGGATTTCGCCCTCGACCAGACCAATGTCGATTTCGAAGTTGAGCACCTTGCGTGCAATCTCGGCCGTGTTGGCGACGTCCAAGGTGACGCGCGCGCTCGGGTGATCGCGCATGAAGCGCGCGATCTCCGGCACCATCAGGTGATTGCCGATGCTCAGCGTGGCCCCCACGCGCAGCTGGCCCACCGCGTCGTGACTGGCGAGCTCGTTTTCGAACTCGCGGGCTTGTTGCTGGAGGGCCTCGGCGCGGGCCCGGATCGAACGGCCGAGCTCACTCAGCTGCAAGCGCTTGCCGAGCCGCTCGAACAGCTGAATATCGAACTGACGCTCCAGATCCGACAGCGCTCCGCTCACCGCGGATTGAGACATGGACAGCCCTTCGGCGGCTCGGCTGACACTTTCGTGCTCGGCGACCGCCAAGAAGACCTCGAGCTGGCGCAGGGTGTACCGCATATCGGTAAAAACGAATAGCATATCCGGAATAATCCGGTTTGCCGATTAGCCTGGGTGCGTTAAATTCAACGTTATGACCGGCGCGCCGAGCAACCTGACCCCCGAGACCGTCCTCGAAGTTCACCACTGGAACGAGAGCCTCTTTAGCTTCAAGACCACCCGCAACGGGGGCCTTCGCTTCAAAAACGGCCACTTCTTGATGATCGGTCTCGAGGTTGACGGCAAGCCGCTGCTCCGCGCCTACAGTGTCGCCAGCCCGAATTACGAAGAGCACCTCGAATTTTACAGCATCAAGGTGCCCAACGGTCCGCTCACCTCCAGGTTGCAACATCTGAAGCCCGGCGACCAAGTGCTGGTCGGGAAGAAGCCGACGGGGACTTTGGTCACGAGCCACCTGCTCCCAGGCAAGCGTTTGTACCTCCTCGCCACAGGCACCGGCCTGGCTCCGTTCATGAGCATGATCCGAGATCCTGAGATCTACGAGCAGTTCGAGCACGTGATTTTGGCGCACGGGGTGCGCATCACGAGTGAGCTCGGCTACTCGGACTACATCAAGAACGACCTGCCACAGCATGAGTACCTCGGCGAGCAGATCAAGAACCAGCTCCTCTACTATCCGACCGTGACCCGCGAACCGTACGCGAACCGCGGCCGGCTCACGGACTTGTTGGAGAGTGGCAAACTGACCCGAGATTTGGGCCTGCCCCCCCTCGATCCCGAGTTCGACCGGGTGATGATCTGTGGCAACCAAGGCATGTTGGACGAGCTCGTCGCCATCCTCAAAGCCCGCGGCTTCCAAGAGGGTAAGAGCCACGAGCAGGGCCACTACACGATCGAGCGCGCCTTCGTAGAAAAAGAGTAGCTCTGCCCGAACCGGGCGCGGGGGCGACCGTGCTACGGTCGCAGGCTGCGATGCGAGCCTCCGCCGTAGACAGGCGTGCTACCGACTCGGCCCTGGCCGCCGCGGCTCTCGCGCTGGCTCACCACGTCGCCGCCCGCTCACTGCGCGAGGGCCTGTTTCTGGCCACGTTCCCGGTCAGCGAGCTGCCCAAAGCGATGCTCGGGGCGGCGCTCTTTGCCATCCCCATGGCGCTGCTGGTCACGCGTTGGATGGCGCGCTTCGGCCCCGGTCGTCTGACTCCGATCTTGTTTTTGCTCAGCGCGTGCGGCTCGGTCTGCGAGTGGTGGCTCTTGCCGGAGTTGCCGCGGGCGATCGCGATCGCCGTCTATCTTCACGTCTCGATTGGCGGAGCGCTGCTGGTGAGCGCATTCTGGTCGATCATCAACGAGTGCTTCGATCCGCATTCGCTGAAGGCGGTCATCGGTCGGATCGGAGGCTTCTGTACGCTCGGCGGCCTCGCCGGCGGGTTGATGATGGAGCGCGTGGCTCATGCGCTCTCCGCGCGCACGAGCTTGCTCTTTCTGGGAATGATCTCGCTATCCACGGCCGTGTTCATGCAGCGCTTGGGCCGGGGCCTGCCGGCGGGCAAGCCGGCTCCGGAAGGCCCAAGAGCGCGCGAGCGGCTGACCGGATACTTGAAGACCTTGGCGCTGCTGGTCGCTTGCACCGCCGCCGTCTCCGCCTTTGGTGATTTTGCGCTGAAACAGGCCGCAGCGGCGCGCTTCGCGAACTTGGAGTCTTTGGTGCGCTTCTTCGCGGTGTTCTACACGGCCGCGGCGCTCGTCAGCTTCTTGCTCCAGGTACTGGTCTCGCGCTGGTTGCTCGACACGCTGGGTGTCGGGCGCACGCTGTCGATTCCGCCCCTGTTCGCCATGGTGCTCGGCACACTTTCGCTGTTCGTGCCCTCGCTGGTCACGATCGGTGCCATGCGCGGCAGTGACCTGGCGCTGGGGCCCTCGCTGTACCGCACGGCGTTCGAACCGCTGTTCACGCCGGTGGCGGCTGCCAGCAAACGGCGCAGCAAAGCGCTGATCGACGTCGTGTTCGACAAAGGCGGAGAAACCTTGGCGAGCATCGTCATCCTGGCGCTGCTCGGGGCGGGCCCGGTGCTGTCGTTGCGCGCGCCGTCCGCTTTGGTCGTGCTCGCGTCGGCCCTCGCGGTGCTGCTCTCGCTCCGCGCTCAGCGCGGCTATGTGTCCGAGCTGGAAGCCAGCCTGCTTGCCGGCACCTCGAACGACGACCTGCCCGAGCCAGACGACGCGCGCCGGCTGTTGCTCTTGGGCACGACCATGGACGCCGATCGCGAGCGAATGATCGAGCAGATCGCTCATTTGCGCCAGGCCAAGGCCGAGTCCCTGCGGCGCTCGCTGCCGAGCCCGCGGCCGCACGAACCGGTCGAGCAGCTCGTCTCTGCGCTGCGCGTATTGCTGGGCAGCGATCCCGAAGCGATTCGCGCGCTGCTCAGCGGGCCCGCGCTGGACCCGCGCCTGGCCGCCTTCGTGATCCCCCACCTGGGTGAAGACGCCCTGGCCAAGCCCGCGGTCGAAGCATTGCGGGCGATGGGCCCAGCGATCTTCGGGGTCCTGAGTGAAGCCATGCACTCGACGACCCTGCCGTCCGTGGTTCGGCGCCGCATCCCACACGTGCTCAGGAGCGCGCGCGGAGAGCGCGTGGTCTATTCGCTGTTTGGCGCGCTTTCCTGCTCTGCAATCGAAGTGCGCTATCGCGCCGCTTTGGCGCTGTCGGAGGTCATTCGCGACGATCGCGAGTTGCTCCCGGAGCCGGCGCGCGTGCACGCTCTGGTCTTGAAGGAGGTCAGTGGGGGGCCGCTGGATCGGGCCTCGATCGACCACGTGTTCGCCTTGCTCGCCTTGACCATGCATCGCGGCTCGCTGGAGTTGGCGCGCCAAGGAGTGCTGAGCGAAGATCGCAAACTGCGTGGGACCGCGCTCGAGTACTTGGAGAGCCTGTTGCCGGAGGCCGTGCGCAGTCCGCTCGTCACGGCCCTCGCTGAGCTCGCGGGACCGCGCGACACGGCGGACAAGCAGCCCAAGATCGATCTGGTGGGTGAGTTGCGCCGCTCGTTCCGAGCGGATCTGCCGGCACCGAGTCTGGCCATCGAGCCCGACTGAGCGGTCAACCTGCGCCGGTATCAAGGCTGTTTCAGCAGCACTTCGCTGCAGGTCGGAGAGTCGTCGCGCGGACCGACATGGATTGAGTCGTGTTGCGGAAGCGGCGCCGTGGTAGCTCCGTGGGGCGTCGTGATCATGCTTGTCCGTGCCGCGCTCCACTTGCTTTCGACGACCACGTGCTCGAACGCCTTCGGCCGCGTGAGAGCCCGGCGAAGCGCGCTTTCGTCGTGCAGACTGCTGTGCTCGCTCGCGCTGATTTTGCACGCGGGTTTGGCTCGTGCCGAATCGCAGCCAGAACGGCCGATGCCTGACTATGACGGCCGAGGTGGTCGCGGTCAGCCGACCACGCCTGGCCAGGCATTGCTCTGGGTACCGCGCGTCCTGCTCTATCCCGTGTACCTGGTGACCGAATACGTGGTGCGTCGGCCTCTGGGCTTCGCCATCACGGCGGCGGAGCGGGCCGAGTTGCCCGCCGCCTTGTACGATATCTTCGCGTTCGGTCCCGATCACAAGGCGGGCATCATTCCGATCGCCTTCGTCGACTTCGGCTTTTACCCGAGCGTCGGCTTGTACGGGTTTTGGGACGATGCGGGCTTCAAGGGACACGGATTGCGCGTGCGCGGCACGACCGGGGGCAGCAAGTGGCTGAGTGGGGCGGTGGCTGAGCGTTTCCAGCTCAACCCGGACACGATCCTGAGCTTGAATGTCTCCGCCACGCGCCGCCCGGACTACACCTTCTACGGCATCGGGCCGGATACGCGCGAAGCCGATCGCAGTCGCTACGGCGCGAACACCGTGGAGCTGCGCGCGACTTGGCACGCTGGGTTTTGGCGCTCGAGCTCGATTGAAACCAGCTTTGGTTATCGCGGCGCGAGCTTCTATGCCGGTGGCTTCGGCGACGATCCGACGCTGACGCAGCAGGTCGCAAACGGAGTCTTCCCGCTGCCCGACGGCTACACGGACGGCTACCGTGCCGGCTTTCACCGCACTCAAGTCACGCTCGACAGCCGCCGCGACGAAGAAGGCTCGGAAAGCGGGGGACGGCTCGTGCTGCGCGGCGAGCAAGGCCTCGATCCGACGCAAACCCGTGCCGCGGGTTGGTTGCGCTATGGCGCAAGCCTCGGCGGCTTCCTCGATTTGGACAATCGCGGACGGATCGTGAGTCTTTCGGTCGCGGGCGAGCTGGCCGATCCGCTCGGCGGACAGCCGGTTCCATTCACCGAGCTGGTGACGGCAGGCGGCAACGATCAAATGCCCGGCTTGCGCGCAGGACGTTTGCGCGGGCGAAGCGGGGCGGTGGCCACGTTGCGCTACTCTTGGCCGATTTGGGTTTGGCTCGACGGCTCTCTGCAAGCCGCGGTCGGCAACGTGTTCGGCGAACACTTTTCGGGGATTAGCCTGGGACAATCACGCTTTTCTGGCGCGATTGGCATGGAAAGCCGGGGCTCACGCGACAGCGTGTTTCAATTGCTGATGGGCTTTGGCACCGAGACCTTCAACAGCGGCGCCGATGTCAATTCGATCCGCGTCGTGATCGGAGCGCGCAGTGGCTTTTGAGACGTCACGCTGGTGCTGGGCGCTGATCCTGTGTGGCTGCGCGGGGCCCGCGCGCTTCCCGCTGCGCGAGCCGTTGCTGCGAGACCCGGATCGAGTGCCGGTGCTCGTGCAGCCCGAGGAATACTATTCACCTTTTGCTTGGGACGGCGCCAACCAAACCATTTTTCGACCGATCTCGCGCTTCTTCGCGGTCGATCCGGCAGGCCCCGCCCGGAACGTGAACGCGTTCGACGAGGTGCCTGACTCGAGTTGGTTCGAAAACCGGCTGGGCAAGCGCGCGCTGTCTCCCGCGGACGTGGCGCGCGGCGCATGCCCGGAGCATGAGCTGGATCCCGGGGCGCCGGACGGCACTTGGCTGATCGACAAGGGCAAGGACAACGGCGCCAATCCGGGCTTTCGCATCAACGTGCCGGGCCTAGGCAAATTCATGCTCAAGAGTGATCCGAGCGCCGAGCCCGATCGCGCGACCGGGGCCACTTCGATCGCGGCCCGCATCTATTACGCGGTCGGGTACTACGCGCCCTGTGATTCGGTGGTCTATTTTCGGCCCTCGCTGTTGAAGCTGAAGCCGGGGTTGACCGTGACCAACAACCAAGGGGTCACGAAAGCCTTCGATGAGGCGCGGCTGAAAGAGCTCTTGGCGGGTGCGTCCCATCGCAACGGCTTGGTGCGCATGGTGGCCTCTCAGTGGTTGCCGGGTAAGCCGATCGGCCCATACAAGTACGACGGTCGGCGCGGCGACGATCCCAACGACATCATCGACCACGAAGATCGGCGAGAGCTGCGCGGCGCCCGCTTGGTCGCTGCCTGGCTCGCTCATTTCGATTCGCGCGAGCAAAACACGATGGACGTGTTTCTGCCCATCGACCCCAAGAAGAAGCACGGACCTGGCTACGTTCGTCACTACATCATCGATTTGGGCGATTGCTTCGGGAGCGTCTGGACCAGCGACGCCATCTCGCGCCGCCTCAATCACGCCTATGCGCTCGATTTTCCCTATTTGGCCGAAGACTTCCTGACGCTGGGCACTATCGAACGGCCCTGGGAACGAGCGCGACGCGGCGCGCTTTTCGGCTATTTCAGCGCGCGCGACTTCGACCCGGAGCTGTGGCGCGGCGAGTACCCGAACCCGGCTTTCGGGCGCATGACCGAGGCTGACGGCGCGTGGATGGCGCGCATCTTGGCGCGCTTCGACGAGGGTTTGGTGCGCGCGGCCGTCGCCATCGGCAAATACGAGCCGGCCAACGAGCGCTATCTGTCGGAAACGCTGATCGCGCGGCGTATGGCGATTCTACGCCGTTATTTGTCGCGCTTGTCGCCGATCGGCGAGCTCTCGGCGACCGCACAGGGATTCTGCGGGGTCGATCTCGCGCGGCTGACCGGCGTGGTGCCGAACGAGCCGACCTCTTTTCGCGCTCGTGCGTATCGCGGCGCGGCACACGAGCCGAGCCGCGCCTTGCGCCTGCTGAGCGCCGCGAGCCCGCGCGTGTGCGTGGACTTGCCGCACGCCGCGCTCAGCGACAGCGTCGCGCCCGACGATGCTCGCCGCTATGTGATCGTCGATCTCGAAAATGGCTATGCGCCAGGACCGCTGCGCGCTCACCTGTATGACCTCGGCCCGGCTGGCGGATATCGCTTGGTCGGGATCGAGCGCCCCGAGGACGCGGACCGCCCCTGACCGCCTCGAGCGGTCTCAACCAGAAAGATCGCGGAAAAGGCGGGGGCCGCAGCACCAGGAGCGACCCAATCGGACGCGATTGTGTCCGGGGGCGTCCGGGCAAAGGCGGACAGGTGTCCGCCAAACAACTGGGATCCGACGCAATTGGGATACGAGTGTCCGCTTTTTGGCACTGGTAGGCCCCGTCTTTGGCCGCCGCCGTCAGGCACGCTTTCTGCTTAGTGGTGGCTCATGACTTCAGCGACCACTCTCAACCACTACCTGGCCATGGTTCAGGGCTACGCCGTCGTTTCTCGGGAAGAAGAGCTGTCGTTGATTCAGCGCTGGCGCGTCGAGCGAGACGAGCGTGCGCGCGACGCCCTGGTTCGCTCTTCGCTGCGTCACGTGGTGACGATCGCGCGGCGCTACCAACGCTACGGCATTCCGCTGGCCGAGCTGATCTCGGAGGGGAATTTCGGCGTCGTGCGCGCCTTGAACAAGTTCGACGGGACGCGCGGCACGCTATTCATCACCTACGCCAGCTACTGGGTGCGCGCCTGCATCTTGCAACACGTGCTTCGTTCCTGGAGCATCGTCGGCTCGGGCTTGCCCCGCTCGCGCTTGTTCTTCAAGCTGCGCCGCGAACGCGCCAAGCTGAGCAGCTTGATCGGTGATGGTGCGGAAGCCCGTGTCATCTTGTCCGAGCGCCTGGGTATTTCGGAGGAGCGCTTGGGCGCGCTCTTGCAACGGGTGGATCAGCGAGACTGCTCGCTCGACGCAGAGGTGTTTCAGGACGGCAAGCTGTCGCTGGTGAATGCGCTGCCGAGCCCGGATCTCGACCAAGAACAGCTGGCGCTGGCCGGTGAATTCGGGGGCAACGCGCTGGCCGCGGTGCGCGATGCGCTGACCATCCTCGATTCTCGCGAGCGCTACATCGTCGAGCACCGCCTGCTCGCCGATCGCGACGCCGAGCTGTCGCTGGCCGACATCGGTCGCGCTCTGGGGATCTCGCGGGAACGAGCGCGTCAGCTCGAGGAGCGCGCCAAACGCAAGCTGCGCGCGCGGATCTCGGCCCGACCCGGCTCGGCCGATTGGCTCGGCACCCATCGTGCTGCCTGAGCCCGAGAGCTGCGGCTAGTCGATTCGCGTCAGCAGTGAGAGGCGCAAGAGCTCCGAGACGGACCAGGCCTGGAACGGACAACCCCGAGGGGTGTACGGCGGTTCCGCGTCGGCTATCTCCGAAACATGACCGATGCCTGCGCGGCACAGGTGCGCTCGCAATGGAGTGACGAAACGCCGTTCAGCGTCCCGTTTCGCAGCGTCCGTCAGGCCACGGTTCTTGAGCCAGGCCTCCACGAACGGACCCATCAACCAGGGCCACACGGTGCCCTGATGGTAGGCGGTGTCCCGGTGCCAAACATTGCCTTGATAGTGCCCCACATAGGCGGGATCGCCGGCAGCGAGTGAGCGCAGGCCGAGGGGGGTCAAAAGTCGTTGTTCGACGACATCGAGCACGCGCCGGCTGCGCTCCGGGGAGAGCAAGCTCACCGGCAGCCCCCCGGCAGCGAAGATTTGGTTCGGCCGAAGCGAAGCGTCCACTTTGCCTGGTTGATGATCGACGTCCACGACATCGTACAGAAAGCCGCCGGCCGCGTTCCAAAAACGCAGCTCGAACGAAGCGCGCGCAGTCGTCACCCAGGCGCTGAACTCGGGCGACAAATGCGCGGCAGCGCTCAAGGCGTTCAGCCAGAGCGCCTGGATTTCCACTGGTTTTCCGCAGCGCGGGGTGACGACATGACCCGCGACTTTGGCATCCATCCAAGTGAGCTGGGTGCCGGGCTCGCCACAAGCCAAGAGGCCGTCCGTATCGCGCCGAATGCCGAAGCGAGTGCCGCGTGCATAGCCCGACACGATGGCCAAGATCGCGTCCTTCAGCGCTGCTCGATCGCCGGGCGACAGCAAGCTTGCGCCCTGCGCATCTTGGAGCAGCTCACTCGCGGCGAGCACATACCAAAGCGAGGCGTCGACCGAGTTGTACTCGGGCCGGCCACTGTTGTCGGGGAACAGATTGGGCAACATGCCGTCGGAGACCACGTGCGACCACTCCACCAAGATGTCGCACGCTTCGCGTAAGCGCCCAGTGGCAAAGCATAGTCCACGCAGCGCGATGAACGTGTCGCGGCCCCAATCACAAAACCAGGGATAGCCAGCGATGATCGTCCGGCCCTGTCCGCGCGCCACCAGATAGCTGTCGGCCGCCCTCTCGAGGGGGCTCGCAAACGCGCCGCGCCGGGCCAGCTCACGACGGCGAGCATCGTCGAAGAAGCGCTCGGCACTGAGGCCCTCCGGCAACGGCTCACCGGGCGTGCTGGCGCTCGAAATCCAAATCGCCGGACCGTTCGACAAATCGAAGCTCAGGATGCCGGGGGCAGCCAGATCCTCGTCGCAATCGAGGCCACGCTCGGCTTCTTCCGTGTACCGGAAATTGCGGTACCACTCGGGCTTCTGCTGGTAAGCGCCGTTGCTCAGCATGTCGATCGAGGGCACGCCGGGGTAAGGCGAGAAACGCAAGCGGCCGCCGCGCTGCTCGGGCTCGAAGCCGAAGTCCGCGTTTTCGCGGTGTAAGGCATGAAAGTCGCGCCCCGACAAGAAAGGTCGCACGCACAATTTCACGCCGCTCTGCTTGCTCTCCAGACGAAAGCTCACGAGCACGGTCGCGCTACCGTGGAGCACGAAAATCTCCTGGCTCACGACCAGGCCCTCGCTCGTGACGTAGGACAGCTTGGGCCACGGTTCGCTGCTGAACGCTTCGATGCGCGCGTCCGCGCTGGTCAGTACGTCCGGGGCGAAGTGGTGGCGCGTGAGTTGTAGCGTGCCCGCGGGCGTCTCGAGCCAGGCGCGAAAGCCGTTGACCAAGACGAAGCGGCTGGACGGGGGATTGTTGGCTGCGAGCAGCAGCGCGTGATAGCGGCGCGTGGCGATGCCAGCGGTGGTGCCAGATGCGAAGCCGCCGAGGCCGTCAGCCTCCAGCCACTCCGAGTGCGTATCGATCGGGACGACTGAAGTTTCAGCGGGCATGGCTCGGTGGCGAAGCAAGGAGCTTCAGGGGGCGGACGCTACACCGCTGGGCGCGGTTCGGGGACCCGAATTCGACCGCGCCCCCGGCCTCAGCCCGAGGTAAACCCGATCCTCGCGTGGCTTCCGTCGCAGAATGGCTTGTTCGCGCTGCCGCCGCAACGACACAGGTTTGCCTGTTGAACGCGAGCCACGACCCGCCCGGTGCCGCTGATGATCTCCAAGTTGCCGCGGACTCGCAGCGGGCCGTCGGTCTGCGGCTCGACCGAGAGCGGCCCGTTTCGCACCGCGAGCATGTCGGCCGCACCGGTGGGCGGCTCACCGGTGGCCGAAAAATTCACGTCGTGGTGTGAGCCATCGCAGTAGGGCTTGTTCTTGGACGCGCCACAGCGACAGAGCGTCGCTCGGAATGCGCCGCTCTTGCCGGCAATCGTCAGCTCACCGCGCAGCGCATACGGGCCGGCCTCGCGCACCGAGAGCAAGTTGACGGGAGGCGCGGACTCATCGGGCTTGCCGTCTTTGCGGCGATAGCGAATCGCGCCCGAGGGACAGACATGTGCGATCTCCACGAGCGCATCGACCGCCATTTCGTCCGGATGAATCCACGGTCCGACCACGTTGGCCAAGAACACACTCGGCGCGCCGGTCACGCAGAAGCGCGAATGGATGCACTTCTTGCCCTCGTAGATCAGCGTCAGATCGCGGCCTTCGATGTGCTCGACCCCATCGACCAGCGTGGGGATGGGCGGAGCCAGTGGCAGCGAAACCGTCTTCTCTGTCACGGGCGGCGCGGGCGGCGGGACGGAAGCGCTTGCGGCGAAGCCGAGTTCCGCGCGCGAATGGAGCTCGGTCAGGATGCGCGCGGCGTTCTTCACCCGGGTGTCACCGCACTCCGCCAGCGCCTGCGCAGCCGTCGTCAGCTCGGACAAACGCTCCGTGAAGAAGCGACGCGCACTCGCGCCGGGTGGCAGCGGCGCCGCGTCGCGCAGCGCGGTGAACGACATGCCTGCGTTGCAGCCCGGGCTCGACGGCCCTGCCGGTAAGCGCGCCGCACGTTCGGCGAGCAAGGTCACGGCGCGCATCAGGCCCATGGATAGATCCACGGCCAGGGCCTTTTCTGGCAGAGGACGCGGGACCAGGTACGAGTAGGCGAGCAGCCGCAGCATCAGCGCGTAACCGGTATTGGCGAGATCGACCGTCTCGGCGGCTTCCTCGTCCTCGATCCAGACCCGCCCGCTGCGGCCCATCGGCGGCCGCAGCACCGGGTTGTGCGCGGCCGGGAAGGCGGGTTGAAAATTGGGGTTCTCGGCCCGCAACGCCGCGTACTCGTTGCGGATGGCCAAAAACTTTTGATAGTGCGAGCCGATCGAGCTGGCCGGCGCGCCCTCGCCCTGTTCGACGATCGTGGTGAAGGCGGCCAGCGCGGTCTTCATGCAAATCACCGGTCTGGCACCGGCCAGCGACAGCTCGGCTGCCGAGAGTTGCAGCAGTGGATCGCCGCTGAACGCCGCCTCTTCACCCAGATGGGTGACGAAGGCTCTCAGCTTCGCGCCCACGGTCTCGTAGAACACGCCCACGGTGTCATAGTCGAGCGCCATCGGCGTGAGCCGAAATCTGTCGACTCCGCGCCGAAAGGGCGCAGCCAAAGCGAAGCCCTCGCCGTCGGGTTCCATCGAGTCCGCGGGGCGCTCCAGGTGCACGAAGTGCTGAATCACCGCCTCGTTGAAGGGCGCCAGCTTGACCACGATGCCCGCCGGTAGATTGCCTGGGTCGAGCGGAAAATTGCCGCGCCCGAAGCGCGGCGCGGCGCCCAGCGCGGCGGTGATGTTCCAGACCGCCGCCAGGTGGCTCATCTCCTCGATCGCTACGTTCAGGATCGCATGTCGCCAGCTCGCGACGGCCTTGGCTTCGCTCGCGCCCAAGCCCTCGGCCTCGCCGCTCCGTAAGCTGAACGCAGCGTACAGGTACGTGCACATCAAGGTGTGCTCGAGCTCTGCTGCCTCGTACAGCAAGTGAACGAGCTCCTCGCGACTCGGGGAGGTAACCTTCAGGTTCGTTGCCACGCGGATGGTTTTAGCAGTTTCGACGAGCGCACGCGAGGCCGCGCGTCGAGCAGGGCAAGCGCGCCGCCGCATGAAACGACATCCTGCCGACGCGCAGTTGACTCATGGTACGCGCAGCGTCATCGAGGTGGGGGAGGACCTTCGCCAATGAAACCGACCCCTGC
>DASSMT010000304.1:0-14900 GCA_035688655.1 Polyangiaceae bacterium
TGCGAGGGTGTCGCAGTGTGGCGTGCCGAAGCTAGAAAGTCAGTCGTCGTGCGCCGTGCAGAGAACCGCGAGGCGCGCGCGCACTTTCACTGAAAAAAAGGCGGACTGTGCAGGTTGCTCAGCGATCAGCCACCGGTGCCCGCCTCACCCGCCTCGCCCGCGCTGTGCGCACCCGCGCTATGCGCGCCGCCGCCGGCACCGCCAGCGTTGGCCTTGCCACCGCCGCCAGCGGTCGAGCTGGAGCCCGCCGGCCAACCGCCGGCGCCGGCGGGGCCGAAGCCGCCATCGTTTTCGTCGCGGTCGTCGAGGCAAGCCACGCAGCAGGTGCTCAGGGCGATCAGCACGAGGGTCGAGAAACTAGGACGCTTGAAAAGATGTCGGCTGAAGCCGCTGCTCTGCATGGGTACGCTTGCCATAGCGATGCACTCATATACTAAAGTCTGGTGCGGTCAAGTACTAAGCACAACAAGCCATCGTGATCATTTGGTGTTTGTTGTAGCTACGTTGCGCGGCAAAAAGCAGTGGTGCTGATTCGTTGTCTCCAGTTCAACAGCTTTCGTGAGTCGCAGTGTCTCACGCCGCCTCAACTACATTTGGCTGATAGCCAGGCCCAGCCTGCGTGACACTCGCGCTGCTGCTGTTCGAGCAAGATTGCTTGCTGACTGCTGCCGAGCGCACAGTTTTTGCCCTGCGCGCGGCGGCTTCGGCGACCCCCTTAGACAGGGAAGCCTGCAAATTTCTGCTAAATTCGAGGGCTTTGTCGCTTTTCGGGGATGGACCTTGCTTATGTCCCGTAAAAAAGACAGAATGGCGGCGACATGAAGCTGCTGACCCTGACCAATGACGCCGCCCATTCCCTGACCATTCGAGCCAAGGCTCTCGTTTTCGAGGATCCGAAGTCTCGCGCCGCGCTCGAGCGCTTGCGGCAAGTCGCGCCCAGCGACGCCACCGTGCTCGTGACGGGAGAGACGGGGACCGGCAAAGAAATCGTTGCTCGCCATGTTCATGACCTCAGCCCGCGGCGCGATCGCGCGTTCGTGCCCGTCAATTGTGGGGCGCTTACCGAGTCTTTGGTCGAGAGCGAGCTGTTCGGTCATGAGCGAGGAGCGTTTACGGGCGCCATTTCGAGCAAGCCGGGTTGGTTCGAAGCCGCCAGCGGTGGAACATTGTTCTTGGACGAAGTGGGCGATCTGCCGCTCTCGGTTCAGGTCAAGCTACTTCGGGTTCTGCAAGAGGGAGAGGTCGTGCGGGTGGGTTCTCGACGACCGATCCCGGTCGATGTGCGCCTAATCGCAGCGACCAACGTCTTGCTGGAGGAAGCCGTCGCAGCGGGTCATTTTCGCGAGGATCTGTTTTACCGGCTCAACGTCGCATCGCTTGCGCTTCCGCCGCTGCGCGAGCGGCCGGGAGACATTCTGCCTTTGGCGCTCTATTTCGTGAATTTCTACCAGCAGCGCCTCGGACTCGAAGGCGTGGAATTGAGCACGGCCGCGAGCGAACGGCTCTTGCAGCACGCCTGGCCCGGCAACATCCGCGAGCTGGAGAACGTGATTCACCATGCCCTGCTCGTCAGCAAAGGCCGCAAGATCGCGCCCTCCGATTTGCGTCTGACAGCGCTGCCGATCCGTGCACCAGTCGCGGCGGCGAGTGCTGCCTCCTCTGCGGAGGACGCACTCGCTCAGGATCTGCGCCGTCTGTTCGAGACCGATGCCCCCAACTTGTACGACACCATCGAACGCGTCGTGTTTTGCACGGCGTTCGACTACAGCGATCGCAATCAACTGCAAACGGCCCGCTTGCTGGGTATCAGCCGCAACGTCGTTCGAGCTCGTTTGAGCGAGTATGGGGAGCTCACGCCCTCGGTGCGGCCGCCGCCCCCGGCTGAGTTGGCGCCGGTTGGCACGGCAGCCGTGCAATCGCCGCAGGGCGTCGTCAAGATCGGCTATCAGCGCTTCGGCTTGCTGCCCATGGTGAGAGCGGCAGGAGGGCTGGATGCGCTGTTCAGCGCACGCGGCTGGCGTATCGATTGGGTCGAGTATCCGGGTGGCATTCAAATCGTGGAAGCGCTCCAGGCGAACGGGCTCGCGCTCGCGAGCGTCGGTGAAGGACCGCCGGTCTTTGCGCATGCGGCGAGCGTGCCTCTGCTCTACTTGGCAGCCGAAGCTCCAGCACCCGAGGATGAGGCGCTGATCGTGCGTGCCGATTCGGCCCTGCGCAGCGTTCGCGATCTCGCGGGTTGCCGCATTGCACTCAACCGTGGCGCGAACGTTCACTACCTGTTGATTCGTGCTCTCGAAGAGGCCGGAGTTGCCTACGACAGCGTGGAGGTGGTTTACCTCACCCCGCACGAGGCTCGCGCGGCCTTCGAGCGAGGGGACGTGGACGCGTGGGCGATTTGGGCGCCTCTGCTGACTGAATTGATACGGTCGGGCAGCGCGCGGGTTCTGCGCGATGCCTCCGGGTTGGCGGACAACGCCGTCATCTACATCGCTAATCCCGCATTCGCGGCGGAGCGGCCAGAGCTGGTGGAAGTGTTCTTCGGTCAGCTTGCCGCCGTGGCCGCATTGCTTGCGCCGCACCGCATCCCGCGTCGAGTGGACGAAACCTTGCTCGCGACTCAGCAAGCGGTGGCCGACGCGTTTCATCGCCACCAGCTGATCTCTCACCAGGTGCGCATCAACGACACTCGTTGGCTGCCGCCTCGCGTGAACGAGCCCTTTGGCAGCAATGGCTGGCACATGCCGGTCGCGGCTACGGGGACCGGTACTTAGTTGGAGCTCGGTCTCAACTCTGAGACCGCGCGGGCAGGATGTCGTTGCCAATCATTTCGCCGAACGGACCGGTCAGGTTGAGCTCCGGCTCGGCGAGCGACAGCGAGAGTGGCAACTTCGGAAACAGCAGCTCGGCAGTCCGATATGCTTCTTCGAGGTGCGGATATCCGGAAAGAATGAAAGCCTCGATGCCGAGCGCACGATATTCGAGCAAACGCTTTGCTACCGTGTCCGCGTCTCCCACCAGCGCGGTGCCCGCGCCGCCGCGCACCAGCCCGACGCCGGCCCATAGATCCGGGCTGACTTCGAGGTTGTCACGCCGACCACCGTGGAGCTCGGACATGCGACGCTGGCCCTCGGAATCGAACCGCGAAAAGGACTGCTGGGCGGCGCGGATGGCAGAATCGTCCAGGTGTGAGATCAGGTCTTCGGCTGCAGCCCAGGCTTCGGTGCGCGTTCGCCGCACGATCACGTGCAAGCGAATCCCAAACCGCACCGTACGGCCGAGCTCGGCGGCGCGGCGCGAGATGTCGGCGATTTTTTTGGCGACCGCGGCCGGCGGCTCGCCCCACGTCAGGTACATGTCGACGTGCTTGGCCGCGAGCTCGTGCCCTGCCTGTGAGGAACCACCAAAATACAGTGGCGGGTGCGGCCGTTGGATTGGCGGGTAGAGGACCTTGGCCCCCTTGACGCTCAGGTGTTGCCCTTCGAAGTCCAAGGTTTCGCCGGCCAAGACGCGGCGCCAGATGGTCAGGAACTCGTCGGTCTTTTGGTAGCGCGTGTCGTGATCCAAGAAGATGCCGTCGCCTTCGGACTCGGCCGGATCTCCGCCCGTGACCACATTGATTAATAAGCGGCCTCCAGAGAGGCGATCGAGCGTTGCCGCCATGCGTGCGCCGGCCGTGGGCGCCACGATTCCCGGGCGCAACGCCACCAGAAACTTGAGTCGCTTGGTGCACGGGACCATCGCCGCAGCCACGACCCAGGCGTCCTCGCAGGAGCGTCCAGTCGGCAATAAGACCCCACCGAATCCGAGACTGTCTGCAGCTTGCGCGATCTGTTGCAAGTAACTCAGGCTGACGGCGCGCGCGCCGATCGTCGTGCCGAGGAACCGGCTATCGCCATGAGTAGGCAGAAACCAAAACATCTCCATCTGTCAGTCCTCTTTCGCAAGCTGGGCGAGCGCCGGTCGTGGCCGCTGTCGCGCCGCTGTCGCGCCCGCTGTTGCTCCCTAACTTGCAAGTACCGGACCGCGAGGCTGTCGTTCGACGCTCGGCCGCGTGTCGAGCGCGATTCGCCCTGGAAAATCGGAAGAGTCCGCGACGACAGCCGAGTTCGCCGAGGAACTCGTCGCTCGGATCGAGCCCACGACCTTCTGCCAAATCAGCAGCGAGAACGCAGCTGCTGGCCACGCAACAGCAGCGAGGCAACACAAGAACCAAGCTCGTGGCTCTGCGCCAGACTGGCACGCTGCATGCTAGGTTACGGGCGATGTCCATGAAGCCCGTTGATGCCCAAAGTGCCTTGGCTACTGCTGCGCGGCTTTGCGCGCGTTTCGAAGAAACGGCGGTGGAGCGCGATCGAGCAGGCGGAACGGCCAAGGCCGAACGTGATGCGCTTCGGGAAAGCGGGCTGCTCGCGCTGTCGATCCCCGCAGAGTTCGGCGGCGCCGGCGCAACCTTCAGCGAGGTCTTTGCGATCGTGCGCCTGTTCGCGCGTGCGGACCCATCGCTTGCGCATTTGTTCGGCTTTCATCACTTGCTGCTCGCGACCGTGCGGTTATTCGGTCGCCCGGCTCAATGGCAGCAAGCTTATCGAGAGGCGGCGGCGCAGCAGCTGTTTTGGGGCAACGCATTGAACCCGCTCGATACGGGCACACGCCTGTTCGAAGAAGGGGACAAGCTGCGCTTGCGCGGCAAGAAGAGTTTTTGCTCCGGCGCGCTCGATTCCGACCGGTTGATCGTCTCCGCGCACGACGCGAATGGCAAACTGCTGATCGGCGCCATTGATTCCGCGCGCCCGGGTCTGGTGTTCAATGCCGACTGGGACAACATCGGTCAACGACAGACCGATAGCGGAAGCGTGGAGTTCGACGATGTGGTCCTGTTGCCGAGCGAGCTCTTGATCGAGCCGGGACCGCTGAGCAGCCCATTTGCAGCCCTGCGCCCCTGTATCGCGCAACTCAGCTTGGCCAACGTCTACTTGGGCATCGCGGAGGGCGCGTTGGGCGCCGCGCGCGAA
Source organism: Polyangiaceae bacterium (assembly GCA_035688655.1). Taxonomy (GTDB): domain Bacteria; phylum Myxococcota_A; class Polyangia; order Polyangiales; family Polyangiaceae; genus PMG-095. Next base: position 5,013 of record DASSMT010000304.1, read on the forward strand.
TATACCCAGACGCAACGCCGGCCGTGGCTGACCTCGGGAGTGGCCAGCGCGAGCGAAGACCCGTACGTCTTGCACCACTATGGCCGTATGTGGCTGGAGCTACAGGCCGCGCGGTTGCTCGCCGATGACGCGGGCCAGGGGCTCGACGCCGCCTGGCAGCAAGCCGAAAAGCTGGACGACGCGGGGCGAGGGGATGCCGCGTTGCGTGTGGCCGCCGCGAAGGCGCAGGCGACGCAAGTGAGTCTCGACGTCTCGGTGCGTATCTTCGACGTCATGGGCGCCCGCTCCACCACCCGCCGTGCCGCGATGGATCGCTTTTTTCGTAACGCGCGCACGCACACGCTGCACGACCCAGTGGACTACAAGCTGAAAGAACTGGGCGATTGGGCGCTCAATCGAAAATTGCCGAAGCCCACGTTCTACTCCTGACGCGGCAGTCACTCGGTCCGCTGCTCGCCTGGCAACCCCGGACAAGACCTTCTATCCGGCCGAGCACCAAAAGATCGAACGGGGAGCGCTCGGGTGAGCACTCCCCGTTCTAGTTTACGTCACGCGGCTCACGATACCCGCGCCGACGGTACGACCGCCTTCACGCATCGCGAAACGCATGCCGGCTTCGAGCGCGACCGCATGTCCGAGCTCGAATTCTACCTCGGCGCGCTCGCCCGGACCGAGCAAGCGATCACCCAGGATCAGCTTTCCCGGTACGTCGCTCGCGCCGAAATAGAACTGAGGCGTGTAGCCACTGCTGCACGGGGTCTTGCGGCCGCCTTCACTGGCGGCGAGCAGGAAGATTTCCGCACAGCCCGAGCGACGTGCCGCGACGGAACCGCGCGCGATCAAGGTTTGACCGCGCACGACCTCGTCGCGACCCACGCCGCGCAGTAGCAGCCCGACGTTGTGACCGGCGACGGCTTCCGGGACGTCCTTGTGGAATTCCTGGATGCCTGTGACGACCACGGCGCGCGCCGAGTCGGCGCGACCCACCAGCTCGACCTCGTCTTGCAGGTGAAGCACGCCACGCTCGATGCGACCAGTGACGACCGTGCCTCGGCCTGGGATCGTACACACGCCCTCGATTGGCATCAGAAACGGCGCCGTCAGGTTGCGCTCGGGGACCGGAACTCGCTCGTCCAAAGCACGAACGAGCGCGGCAATGGCTTGCACGAATGGATCGTCGCGATCGCCGCGTTCAGCGGCGCGCAGCGCTTGCAACGCCGAACCGCGCACGACCGGGGTATTCGCGAAACCGTACTGGGCGAGCATCTCCTGAACTTCGAGCTCGACCAGCTCGATCAGCTCGGGATCTGCGACGTCCATCTTGTTCACGAACACCACCAAGTGCGAAACGCCGACTTGGCGCGCCAGCACCACGTGCTCACGAGTCTGCGGAGCGATGCCTTGGGAGCCATCGACCAGCAGGATCGCGCCGTCCATCTGGGACGCACCGGTGATCATGTTCTTCACGTAATCGGCGTGGCCCGGACAATCGATGTGGGCGTAATGTCGGAGCGGCGATTCATACTCCACGTGCGAAGTATTGATGGTGATGCCGCGCTCTCGCTCTTCGGGAGCATTGTCGATCTCGTCGAATTTGCGCGCACGACCGCCGTAGAGCAGCGCTGTCACTTGGGTGAGCGCGGCGGTGAGCGTGGTCTTGCCGTGGTCGACGTGACCGATGGTACCGACATTGACGTGTGGTTTCTGGAACATGATGATTCTCTCGCTTCTTTCCTCCTGAGCTCCGAGGACAACCCTCGCGCTCGGAATCTGGGTCACTGGCAGCGGAACAAAACGCGAAAACCCCCTCGGGCCGAAGCCGGAGGGGGTCTAAAGCAGCGCGTTTTTAGCGACTTATCTGCGCGACGCCTCCGGCTCTCGAGCGCACGATCCCAACGACGATGCCGAGGGCAACGACTTGGAACGGGCCGCAGAGACGGAAGCAATGAAACGCACGATGGTCACCATTATAGGCATCTCACTCGCGGTTGCAAGGTCGTCCTAACGCTGAGCGAGCGCGTGCGCGGCGAACGAGCAGGCTACTTACCCCAGAACGTCGTGACCGACATGCTCGGCAACGTCGCCAGGAACGAGCCGCCGGTCATCATCACTGGCGGTTTGTCCGCCAGGTTCTCGGTGGCCGAGGTCAGCGTGGGCGTCAGCATCGAAGGAGCGCTCCCGCCCGTGATCGCGATCGGCATGGTGACCGACGCGGCGCCCTTGTTCACGGCCACCACGACGACCGCGCCATCGGGGCCGCGATAAGCCGAAAGCAACACGTCTTGATTCGAGTTCCCGACGACCTCCACCGCGATGAAGTCCGGGCGCACGAACCGGCTGTAGTTGCCGAGCGTGAAGTAGCGCTTGGCAATGGTCGCGCTCTTCTGGATCAAGGCCAAGCCTTGATTGTCATTCTGGAAGAAGCTTTCGTAAAAGCCCCAAATCCAAGCCGAAGCCTCGCCGACGGTGAGCGCCGAGTGAATCCAGCCCGCGACCGCGACGCCGTTTTCGATGTCAATCGACGGCCCTTCTTCCGGCCAGTACTTGTATCCGGACATTTCGGTTTGCCAGACCTCTTTGTCCCTCTTGCCCCCGTTGACGTCGGCGGGCCACGCGTACGCAGTCTGAGAGTCGTGTTCGTGCACGCCAAAAATGTCGAAGGCGCTCCAGGCGTCCTGATCTTTCCATAGCCAGTGGCCGTAGTCGTAGCCGTTACCGTCGAGACACGTTTGCGCGCATCCCGTATCGGCCAGAGTGTTCGAGAAGCAACCACAGTTCAGCGGATCCGAGCTGTGCGGGTGGTCGGCAACGGTCGAGCCAGTGGCCGATACGTTGCTCCAGGCGTGGTTCCATTCGTCCACTTCAGGCGCGATCACCTTGATCCCTTGAGCTTTGAGCTTGGGCCCAGCCACCTTCACCCACTTTGCCAGTTGCCGGGCGGTGAACGTCGTCGAATCGAAGTCGTCAGTGCACGGTGGTCCCTTGGCGTGGCAGGACGCAAAATCCGGCTCATCCCCGATGGACATGGCGTACAGCCCTTGAGTTTGCGCAAACTTGGCGATCGCTGTGGACCATGAGTCGAAGCACGAGTCGAGCAAGAACCCGCCCCGCTGCGTCTCGGCGTTGCTCTTGCAATTTGCGGGCGGGCTAAAGGTCGAGCCGATGATCTTTGCACCTTTGGCCTTCGCTTCGCTGACGTACTGCCCGGTCAGGACGCCGTTCGGAGTCATGCCCACGCGTAGGATCGACAGCCCGATTGCGTCGCGGCCATCGGTGCCGAACACCTTGTCTGCGGGGAGGGTCTTGCCGCTCGGCATCCACGCGCTGCCGATGCCAAACCCCTGGATGGTCTGGTGCGTCGCATTCAGCTTGACGGTCACGCCACTCGGCGTGCTGCCCCCCGAGCCGTTCGCGTTTGCGCCACCCGGACTGCTGTTGCTTGCGCCGCCCGAGCCGTTGCTGTTCGTGCCGCCCGAATCGTTGGCGCTCGCGCCACCGGAAGCTGACGAGCTGGAGCCTGCGTCGCTCCCATTCGATCCGCCTGGGGTGCTGCCGCTCGAGCCGTTCGTTCCGGCGCCGTCCGGACGGTTGGTGCTGGCTCCGCCCAAGCTCGACGAGGCGCCGCCGCTGGCGGGATTCGCTCCCGTGGCTGAAGAGCAGGCGACGCTCGAGTAGGCAAGGACGCAAGCGACGCTGATGGCGTTGGTTCGGCTCATTGGTCCACTTTCTCGCGGGTTGGCCCGGGTCTGACGATTCCGGACATACCTGAACCCGCTGAATGGAGACGACGGACGCCAATCGATCACCCGCCAGGCCAGAAAAAAGTGAGGCCGTGTTCGAGCGAAATTCGTGCCGAACATTCGGTGGGCACGACCGGCTCGAGTGCCACGCGCCCCGTGGCAGGAGCTTCAGACGGTAGCTAAGCGTCCTCGGTCTTCGCTAGGATCGCCCCCGGGGGTGATTCGCCCCACGAAAGGATGGCCAATTGATCCAAACACGCAATGTTTTGCCCTTGCTGGGCGCGCTCTTGTTTGCGGCGTGCGCGAGCAATTCGACGCAGGAGGTGCCCTCGGAGGGCGCGGAGCTCGCCGCAGTCAAAGCGGACTCGCTTGGCAAGCATGACGGGCACGGAGGGCACAACAAGCCGGACCAGCCGTACCCCACGAAAGACCCGAAAGCGCTCAAGGTGCGCGAGCAGCACGTGCGCGAGATCTACGAAAACCTGGTGTTTCCGAAGCCGATCGGCATCCTCACCGGCAGAACCTCGGTGGATCACCTGTTCGAGCGTGAATCGGTCAAGGGACGCGTGACGCCCCTCGGGCAGTTTCCGGACTACAGCGCCGTCGTCGAGTACTTCTACGCGCTCGCGGTGACGCCCGGCTCGATCATCGACGGCGTGAAGTTTCGCTCGCTATTGTCGGGCGATGATCAGGTTTCGGTCGCGATCGATATTCACTTCTGCCGCTCTCCCGATCAGGTCTGCGATCCCGACGTGCCCAACAGCGCTACGTCCCAGACGCTCACGCAAGTCGGGTTCTTCCGTTTCAACAAGCAGAACCACGTGATCTCGCTGGACCTCAACATCTTGAACCTGGGCAAGGCTTCTGACCCTCCGAACGACCCGGCAGTTCACGCGGCGGCCATCGGGCAGCTGTGCACGGCGCTCACCGTGGCACACATCGAGCCCACGACGGGCGCCGTCGTCAACTCCGGCACTTGCACGAGCTACTTCGATTCGGCCGACGACTTCCCGTCGGGCTTCCCGCTCGGCGCCGGCGCGTTCCAAAACTGCGTGGCTCTCATGCAGTCGATCCCGTACGGCACTTGGGATCGAGCGAACAGCAACACGGTGACCTGCCGGCAGCTCCACACGCTACTCACGGCCGTCGATCCCGACATGCATTGCCCGCACGCGAGCGCAGACGGCGGCGGAGCCTGCATCGATTTTTCGTACGAGTCGTACTACCAAGAGTCGTTCTAGGCTGCTCTTGGTGGTGTGCGTCGTTGATCGGCCGCGCGCGCTCGCGGCCTGCGGCCGCTCCGCGCACCGGGATCCTCGCCGCCGGACGCGGCGCCTCCAAAGCGAGCCGCCGCGCGACGCGCTTCGCGATGCCGAAGGGGCGCTCGCGCTCGCCGAGCTGAGCCCTTGGTCGTCGCGCCCTGCGTCCAATTTGGCGTCGAGGAAACCGCGATCCGGAGCCGGCTGTTGCCGAGTCCGGCGCCATGGTAAGCCCGCGGCGTGAGCTTCTTCGCCATGCGCGCGGGCGAGCGGCGCGACGTTTGGACGGCCTTTCTCACGTTGTTCGCCCTGATCGCCAGCCACGCGTTGCTGGAGACGGCGCGCGACGCGCTGTTTCTGGCCAAGATCCCGGCTTCGCGGTTGCCGTTGATGTTTCTTGCGATCGCGCTGCTGTCAATCGGCCTGGTGAAGCTGAACGCGCTGGCCACACACCGCCTGAGCTCGCGCCAAACGCTGTCTGCGGTCACGCTTTCAGCCGCGCTGATCACGCTCGGTTTCTACGCGCTCGGCCCGCATTGGGGCGGGTGGGGACTGTATGCGCTCTATGTCTGGTCCGGGCTCTTGGCCACGCTGGTGTTGGCGCACTTTTGGGATCTGGTCGCCGAGCGCTTCACGATCACGCAAGCCAAGCGTTTGTATGGCTTCATCGGCGCGGGTAGCGTGCTGGGCGCAATCGCCGGCAGCGGTGCAGCCGGGCTGCTCGCGCGCGCGCTGCACGTCGAGCAGTTGCTGCTGGTCGCCGCCGTCGGTTTGGCGATCGCCGGGCTGATCCCGCTACTCTTCGTTGACCGGGCCCGTGCGCCGCAGGCCGAGCAGGCCGCACCGAGCCTGCGCGACACCATCAGCTTCGTGGCTCAAGATCCGTACGCGCAGCGCGTGGTGAGCGCGTTGTTCTTGGCCACGGTCTGTCTCACCATCTCGGATTTCGTATTCAAGAGCTCGATCGCCGCGTTGGTGCCGAAGGCAAAGCTCGGCACTTTTTTGGGCAGCGTCTACTTTGCGATCAACGTGCTGTCGCTGTTGTGCCAGGCCGGCTTGGTGGCGCAGATCTTGAGGCGGCTGTCGCTCGGGGCTGCCCTCGGAGTGCTGCCCGCTTTGCTGCTCGTGAGCGCGCTCGGAGTGGCGGCCAGCGGCGCGCTCGGCGCCGTGATTGCGCTGAAAGCCGCCGACGGTTCGCTGCGCTATTCGCTGCACCGCACGACCGCTGAGCTCTTGATCTTGCCGTTCGGGGACGACGCACGGCAGCGCGTGAAGACGTTCGTGGATCTGGTCGGGCAGCGCGGGGGGCAAGTGGTGGCATCGCTATCCATCCTGGGTTTCGCTGCGCTGAATGCGCCCACGCGAGCAGTTGCTGGCGGGCTCGCTGTCCTCGCTGGCATCTGGTTCGGCTCTGCGATCGCCTTGCGAGGACCGTACGTGGCCGTATTCCGTGCGCGCCTGAAGGCCAGCCGTTCGAGCCAACTCGAACATTTCCCGGAGCTCGACCTGGCTTCGCTCGAGAGTCTGCTGGCCGCCTTCGAGAGCCCGAACGATCGCGAGGTGCTGGCCGCGTTGAACGTGCTGGAACGCGAGAACAAATCGCACCTCGTCCCGACGCTCTTGCTCCACCACCCGTCCGAGCCGGTGGTGCTCGCCGTGCTCGCGTTGCTCACCCGTGCTAGGCGACTCACCGCTGCCCCGACCGTGAATCGCATCGTCACGCATTCCTCGGCCAAGGTTCGAGCCGCGGCGTTCGCCGCGCTGGCCGCGCTCGCGCCCGACGCAGAGCAGCTGCGCGCTCGGCTGGAGCAGGAACCGAGTGAAGAGGTGCGCGCCACGCTGCTCGTCAATCTGCTGGTCGCGGGTGGGCTGAACCCGGACGAGCGCGAGCGCCAGATTCAGATCGTGCTTCATGGCGGCAACGCGAGCGCTCGCCTGGCGTTCGCGGAAGCCATCGGTCGCAGTCGCGCGTCCGGCTTCGATCGCGCGCTGATCGCGCTCTCGCGGGCGCCGGAACGCGATGTTCGGCGGGCGGCGGTGCAAGCCATGGGCAATGTCGCGTCCGCCGCAGTACTCCCGCACATCGTCGAAGCCTTGGGCGACGAGTTCACTCGCCCCGACGCCGAACGCGCCTTGCTCAGCTACGGCGGGAGCGCTCTGCCGGCGCTCGACGACCGATTTCGCGATCTCGGCACCGACCACCACCTCCGGTGGCGGATCCCGGCGGCAATGGCCCAATGCAGCTCGAAGCAGACCTTGAACAGCTTGCTCGAGTGGCTACCCCACGAACCGCACGGCAGCGTGCGTTTCGCAATCTTGCTCGTGCTCGAACGCATCGTGCGTGACAATCCGACGCTGACTGTGGATCGCGCTCCGCTCGCTCGCGCGATCCGCGAAACGCTGAGCCGCGCGTACGGGCTCTTGGACGCGCGCCTGAACTTGCAGCAGGGCGCGCTTCAAGATCCCAAACGAAAGACGCTCGGCTACGAGCTGTTGCACGACCTGTTGCGGGACAAGGAGCTGAACACGCGCGGCCGCCTGTTTCGGCTGCTCGGGCTGCTCCACCCGAGCGAAGACTTCGGCCAGATTTATCGCGGGCTCTCGCGGAGCAAGCAGCTGCGCGTGACCAGCTTGGAGCTGCTCGAAAGCATTCTGCGCGAACCTACGCGCAGCGCGGTGCTGGGCTTGGTCGACGATTGTGCCGACGAGCTGCGGCTCGCGCGCGGCGTGCGCTACTACCGCGCAGAACCACGCCCGTACGCTCAGCTGCTCGCACAATTGGCGGAGAGCGAGAGTGACTCGCTGCGCCAGGTTGCGCGTTATCACGGCGGCGAGTTCGGCTGGCAATTACCCGCCCGAGCCAAAGGGCAGGCCGCGTGAACCACGAGATGCTGGGCGCTGGCCAGCCGCTCCGAGTCGGCATTCGCGACCGCGTGTTGAAGCTGCGCTCGTACTCGATGTTCGACGGGTTGGACGACGATGCGTTGCTGCTCTTGGCCGAACACGGCTCCAGCGCTCGCTACGCCGATGGTGAAATTGTCACTCCTGAGGGTGAACAGACTCGCGCGCTGTTTCTGATCGTCGAAGGCGCGCTCGCGGTATCTCGCGACGGACGCGCGCTGACCGTGCGCAAAGCCGGGGAAGCTTATGGCGGGCTGCCGCTGCTCGCGCGTGAGCCCTCGACGCTGGCCGTGGCCGTGGGCGACACGACCACGCTGGAATTTCCAGCCACCGCGTTCGAAGCGGCGCTGACCGAAAACTTCTCGCTGCTGCGCACCATGCTTCGCCAGCTCGGCTCCTCGGTGTTGGCCATGCGCGGGAACCTGCCGACCGTGGCCAATGGCGAGAACGAAGTCGAGCAAGGCACGTATTACACGCAGCCCCGGACCTTGGTCGAGCGCCTGATTCAACTGCGTCAGGGCAGCTTTCGGCCGATGAACATGGAGGCATTGGTCGATCTGGCGCGCAAGATGATCGAAGTCCGGCTTCCGGCCGGAACGATCCTCTGGCGTGCCGGTGATCCATCGACTCACGCCTTGCATGTCGACGTGGGCAAGGTGCGCTGCACCGAGCCCAACGGCAGGCATGCCTCGGTTGGGCGTGGCTTCACCATTGGCGTGCTCGACGTGTGGCTGGGCTCCCGAGTGTACGAAGCACGCGCGGAAAGCGAGCTCATCGCGTTTCGCATCGATGTCGAAGGCTTCTTGGCGCTGCTGGAAGTGCACCCGGAAGTGGGCCTGGATTTGCTGCGCGGCTTTGCTTTGGATTTACTGCACGGCGGCCAAGCGGGCATCGCAGCCGAGGAGCAGCGAGATTGAGCCAAGTCGAATTCCGCGCCGAGCGACTCTTCGCGCAGCAAGCGCCCACTTTCCAGTCTGGGCCAACTCATTTTTCCTCACTCGTCCGGGGCGAAAGGATCTTAGTACTGACTGTGGCGATTTGGATGCATAGATGGAGGGGTGGACGTCTCTAGTAAGGCGAAGGAGGCAGCCGTGACACTCAACGCTGAAGCAACCGACTGTGACCCGGCTGGCGTCTCAATGAGCATTGGCGGGCCCACCTCAGATCCACCGCCCGAATTGGTGAGCATCGTATTGTCCGCGGGACGCGAACGCTGGCCGGGTCTAAAGATTGACGCACCGGAGCTAGCCTCCTACCTCGCGGACCGACCCGTCTCTCGAGAGCGGCTGACCACCGGGCTAGCGTGTGACTTATTCTTGGCGTTCGCGTGCCTCGCCAACGTTCCGACGGCCGTGCAATTGTTTCAGACCCTCTATGACCCAATCGTGGTGGGCGCTGCAAAACGCTTCGACCCGACGGGTGCGCTCGCGGATGAGCTGCGTCAGTGGCTGGCGGAGACGCTTTTCGTCAGGGGTCGGCAGGGGACTGGACGCATCGCCGAGTACCGCGGCCAAGGCCCGCTCAGCGCGTGGGTGCGCACCTGCTCCAAGCGAGCAGCCCTGCGCCTGGCCAAGGTGAACAACCCCGAGGTTCTCGTGACTCGAGACGCGTTGGCCGATGAGATTACGGACGTCTGCGATCAAGAGCTCACGCTGCTGAAGGATCACTATGGCGAGCTCTTTCGGTCCGAGCTGGTGTTGGCGTTGGGTGAGCTACCGGCCAAAGATCGCATGCTGCTTCAGCTCCACTTGGTCGCTGGCTTGAGCACGACGCGCATCGCCAAGATGTACCACCTCAACCAGTCGAGTATTTCGCGTCAGCTGCAGCGCACCGCGGCGGCGACGTTCACTTTGATCAAGCAGCGGATTCATCGGCGCCTCGGCGTGGATACCGCGGAGCTCGAGTCCTTGTTGGATCTGGCTCGCAGCCACATCGAGCTCACGCTGTCGTCGATGGACGAGCTGTTGCAAGACGTTCCGAGTCGAGAC
>DASSMT010000355.1:0-4022 GCA_035688655.1 Polyangiaceae bacterium
CTTTCATAACCGTTGTCGAGCGCGATATCGAGCACGCGCAGCTCGTCTCGAAAGGCGAGTTGCCGTGACGCGCGCCGTAGCCGCACGAGCTGCACGTATTGATGCACGCCCAGCGCGAACAGCTCCGAAAACTGACGCTGAAAGTGGTACTTCGAAAACGCCGCCAACGCGCTCAACACGTCGAGTGAAAGCGCTTCGTCCAGGTGCGCATCGATGTATTCGAGCACCTTTCGGAAGCGCAGCGAGTAAAGCTCGCGAGAGCTGGCGTTCAACGAAGCATCTCCTTGCCCTTGACCCGCGTAAGCTAGCGAGCTCGCGGCTCGCATGCCTGACCGAAGTTGCTCTTTTGGCCGTTTTAGCGCAGCCGATAGCCGAGGTGAAGGGCAGGAAAGACGACCAGCGAACTCGCATCGAACGTCCGAGTGCCGAGGGTCACGTCGTCCGCTCCGAAGGCGTAGCCCACGCCGAGCCAGGGCGTGACATAGAAATTGGCCGGCAGATCGCAGCGAAACCCGGCATTGATGCCCAGCACGAACTGACGGTCACGCGCCGACAGCTGCGAGCCGCGCAGGTGGATCGACGAGCGACTGTAGGCGCCATCGACACCGATGAACGCGCCGCGCTGCTCGGCAAAAAGAAAATATTGGACCTTCACGCCGTAGCCGTCGAACGCTTGCTCGAAGTCGCTTTGGCCATGGACGAACTCCGGCACTCGCAAGCCGAAGGCGCCGAGATCCACGCGCAGTGCTCGCGAGCCGAGCCCCACATGAAGCGAGAAGCCGTCGAGCGCATAGGCGGTGGGATCGAGCTCGAGATCGGCATGAAACCGGCTGTCGCCCGGGCAGTCGGTCGCCGTTTTGGAGTTCTGCGGCTCAGCGACCGTCCCACCCGGGAGAGCCAAGGCAGGGGCGCCCTAACAAAGCCAAGCGGACGCCCAGCCGAGCGCGAGCGCTGCCCGCCGAGCGCGCGACTTTTCGTGTGCTTTCACGCCATGAATCTGCGCAAATTCCGGGCTGCGCGCGCTGACCGGAGACGCCAAATCGATTGACGGCTGCTGCCACGGGCGATTCGGTGGCCGGCCCCGGGGATGCTAGCTTCGGAGCAATGGTCGAAGTCGCGGCGAGCATCGGCGCCCTGATCGTCGCGACAGCGCGGGCGATGGGCGCCGACTGCGCGGCGCTCTCCGCACACGCTCGCTTCGACAGCGAGCGCGCCGCCGATCCCGACGCGCGCATCCCGCTCGACGTCGAGAGCTTGCTTTGGGACGAAGCCGCGCGCCTGACCGGTGACGGCAGCTTCGGCTTGCACGCGGCCGAGGGGCTCCGCCCCGGCATGTTCGACGTGCTGGACTACGCCGTGAGAACCGCGCCCAGCCTGCGCGAAAGTCTCGAGCGCTTGGCCCGCTACAATCGGCTGGTGCACGACGCGGCGGTGTTCGCCTTGCTGCCAGAGGGCGATTTGCTGCGAGTCGAACACTCACTCCACGGGGTGAAGCAATCGCGCCACGCGGCCGAGTTCACGCTGGCGTCACTGGTGGTGGTCGGGGCTCAACTCCAGGGCTGCCCCCTGCGTCCGCTGCAGGTCGCGTTTCAGCACGAGGCGCCGAGCCTGCTGGCGGAGCACGAGCGCTTGTTCGGCGTGCGGCCGAGCTTCGCGCGCGCCGAAAATAGCCTGACCTTTTCGCTCGAAATCTTGGAACGGCCGCTGCCGGCGTCGGACCCGCTCTTGTCGCGGGTGATCGAGCGCCACGCCCAGGCGCTGCTCGCGGCCCGCCCTGCGCCTGCCGAAACGACCGCGGCCCGCGTGCGACGCTTGTTGTGCGACACGCTGGGCAAGGACGAGGTGACGGCGACGCTCGCGGGGATGGCGAGCCGCTTGCGCATGAGCGAGCGCAGCTTGCAGCGTCGCCTAGGCGACGAGGGGCAGACTTTCGATGGCTTGCTCGACCAGCTGCGCCACGAGCTCGCTCTCCGTTACTTGGCAGATCGCAAGATCGCCATCGCCGAGGTCGCGTTTTTGCTCGGTTACTCGGAGCCGAGCGCCTTCCATCGCGCGTTCAAGCGCTGGACGGGCACGACTCCGAGTCAGGCGCGACAGCGCGCGGCCTGAGCCGCGCGGTCACTTGGCGATCGAAGGCTCGATGGTCACGAACAACACGCCCGGCGAGGCGAGGCTGAAGGTCTTGCTGAAGGTGGTGCCGCACACGGCGTGGCTCACGGGCTCCGCCGGTGAGGCCATGGAGTTCTTCAGCGCGTCCCAGTCGCTAGCCGACAGCGCGTCCATGTCCTTCTTGCCGGCCTTGTCCCAGGTCGCGAACGAGTTCCCGTGGCTGTCGTCGACGCGATAGGCGGTGACGTCGTAGGCCATCGTGGGGTTCATGCCCGAGACAGTGATGCCGATGTCTTGTGCGTTTGCGGTCGCGTAGTAGGTGTCGGTCGAGAAGCCGGCGCCCGGGTTCTGCCCGTTGTACAGGATGACCTGCATGCCGCCGTTCTTGGTGTTGCGCGAGGCCATGCCGCCCACGTTTCCGCCGCCCGTTACCGAGAGCGACATTTGTTCGTCGCCCATGCCGGCCAGGAACTTGTACGCGTTGTAGGCCGGCTTCTTGATGTTCTCGCGGCTCAGGAGGCCCATCGCGCCGATGAACGGCTTCTTCTCGGCGGAGTAATCCGCCTTGTCCTCGTAGCCTTCGTCGAACACGTCCGATAGCGTCCACCAAGCGTAGGTGATCGGATAGCGGCGCTTGTCCTTGGCGCAGCGCTGCGCGATGTTGGAATACACCTGCGCGACGAACGTGGCGCCCTGGCTCGTCTCTTGTGGCTCCCACGCGGGCTCACCTGCGCCGCCCAGCAGGCCGAACTCCCAAGTTGGGCCGAATTCGGTGACCGCGATCTGCACCGAGTTCTTGCCGTAGCTGTCGAGCATGTCGAGGCCTTTGAAATAGCCGCCGACCGCGCCATCGATGAAGTTCCAGGTGTGGTAGGTGAAGAAGCCGAGCGGTTGGTTGGCGTTCTTGATGTGATCCAGGAACTGCACGCCAGCGCTGTCCAGCTGGTCCGCCTGGCTCGACACCGGACCACCCACCTTGGCGTCGGGCAGAACCGCGAGCACGCCCGCGGCGGACTTGTCGTACAGCTTCAGGTAGTCGTCGAACGTCCCCTTCCAGAACTTGTTGCTACAACACTCGGGCTCGTTCCAGACCTCCCAGTACCAGTTCTTCACCACTTCCTTGCCGTACTTGTCGACGCTGTGCTGAGCGAACTTCTGCACCAGTTGTTGCCACTTATCGTAGTCCTTGGGCGGCGAGACGATCATCTTCCAGTCGAACACGGTCTTCGACGGGTCGGCGGCGAGCGCTGAAGGCATCGACGCGAGCTCGATGATGGGTGCGATGTTGTTTTGGACCAAGAAGTCGAAGATGATGTCGGAGCGCGTGAAGTCGTACACCGGAGTGCCGTTCGACTCGCTGTAGATGCCGACGTCGTCGTGGAACAGACCGTGTGCGCGGATGCTCTTGAGCTCGAGCTCCTTCACCGCTGTGACGGTCTGCGCCTTGAGCGTGTCGGACCACAACGTGCCGTCGTGGTTCTTCTTGTCTTGCGCTTGGAAGGCCGAGGAAAGCTGGCTTTGGTTCAGGTACAGCCCGATTCGACCAAGTCCGAACGTGGTCCAAAAGTGCGGCAACGCGCCGAGCGAAGACTCACCCGCGGTGACCTTGGCCGCGGCTTTGCTGACGTCTTCCTTCGGAAAGTCGCCTTGGCATTCGACGGTCACTACCGTGGCCGTGCCGCCGACCGCCATGAACGCGCCGCCGTCGCTCTGCGCGCCTCCGCTGGTCGTGCCTCCGTTGGTCGTGCCGCCGGGGCTCGTCGAACCGCCGACGCTCGTGGTACCGCCGGTGCCCGGGGTCGTCGAACCGCCGCTGGCGTTGGTGCTGCCGCCGCCGCCCGTGTCCGGATTGGAGCTTTGCCCACTATCGCAAGCATTCACCGCCAATCCGAGCGGGAGCGTCAAAAGAGCAA
>DASSMT010000380.1:0-11591 GCA_035688655.1 Polyangiaceae bacterium
ACGGAACGCCTCGCCCGCGCTATCCCTCCGCTCACCCAAGCCTAGCAATGTTCGAGCTCGAGTGGCGGAATTGGCAGACGCACCGGATTTAGGTTCCGGCGGGGCAACCCGTGGGGGTTCAAGTCCCTCCTCGAGCACTGAAGTAGCAATCGGATCAGTCGTCGCTTTGAAGAAGCTCAGCGTCGACGAGGTCCTTCGGTCTGCCCGAGGCAAGCTTGTTCCGTGCCATCGCGGCCTTGCCGATGAAGCGGACCTTCACCGATCCGAGGTTGCCTTCGATGGCACACGCGGCAGCTTCGTCGAACGAGACGCCGGAGATAGAGGTGAGGATGTCAATACGCCTCGGCGGGAGGCCGAGTTGATACACTTTGTCCTCGACTTCGAAATCATGCTGGCTGACGCCGTGGGCCGCGACAGGAGCACCGAACTCCGCGAGGGCTCGAAATACGCGTGCGGCATTTTCCGGCGATGGCCGCACGAACAGATCGATGTCGCCGGTGGTTCGTGGGAAGCCGTGCGCGGCTAAGGCGTAAGCGCCCACGACGAGAAACTCGACGCCGTTGTCGATGAACCCTTTGGCGATGTCGACGAAGTCTTCGTTGACGTCCATCGGGTTCAGCGCTGGCGTTGTCCCAGTGCTCCGGGCATGTCCTTGCGTTCGTAGTTCGGGATCGGTTTGCCGGCGACTGACCACGCTTCTTTCGCGAGCGGCCACATCATCGCGATTCGCTCGTCGACCGTGGAGCGATCCAACGGGTCCCGAAGAGGTTCGTGCCCGAGATCGAAGCGGCGCACCGGCCACTGAGATGCCCTCAGCTTGCGGCGCTCGGCGCGTTCCCTAGCTTCAGAGTCCATGGGGGGACATTCTAGCAGAGCTCGATCCGGGTTGGACCGCGACGCCCTCGGAATCGTCTCCGTGCCACATTGAAACGGCGCCAATAGGTGCGGGCGGCCGTGGGTGAGCGGTTCGGGAATCGTCTTTGAATCGTCCACGGCGTGTATCGAAACGCCGCTAGATGTAGCGAGTACCCTGGCGAAATCCGCGTTTCGCTACATCTCGCGGCATCTCGATACACGTCCACCGGATTCAGGTTCCGGCGGGGCAACCCGTGGGGGTTCAAGTCCCTCCTCGAGCACTGGGTAGATGAGCTGCTAGCCGCGAGCGCGCTCGAGCAGATCGGTGATTTGCAGTCGTGATGCCCAGCCCGTCAGGTAGGTTTGGTCCATCTTCTCGCCGCTGATCTCCAGAACTGACACGATGTCTCGCCATTGCTTTTCGGAGACTTCGCCGCCCTCCCGGAACCAAAGCAGCTTGCGAAGCACGGTGTCCTCGGGACTCTTGACCACAAGCGACTCGCCGCTTGCGGTTACAATCATCTCTCGACGTCTCGAAAATTCGCTTTCGTCGAATGGCTCGTAGCCTCGCCCAAAAAAATCAATCTTGGTCACCACCGGCAGGTAGAAGGCGTTCGCACAGCGGGCGCGTAGGATTGCGTCTCGCAGGGTGTCGGTATCGACTTCGAAGTCGTTGCCCAACGCAGCGCTGAGCTGGCCAACCTTGCCGAGCGGTAGTGAAATCACGAAGTCGATGTCGTTGGTGGCTCGCGGCTCCCCTTGGAGCGAGCTTGCCAAGCTGCCTCCGAGGAAATATTCAGCGCCCACGGTCGTCAAGGCGCGCGCAACTCTGAGCGCGATATCGATCGCGTTTTCGCCGAACTCAGTCGGCATCGAGCTCGACATTTGGGAAGAGGCGAGCGGCGACGTCGCGTCCGTAGAGTCGACGGGCGAGTCGTGCACGGACGACGTGTGCTGGAGCGCCTGGGGCTTCGCTCCGAATGGCGGCCTCTGCCAGCTGTCGCACTGCCGAGCTCAATCCCGCAGCTGTCGTGAGCCGAGCTAGCGGGGTCTGCGCGCGAAGCAGCTGATAGTAGCGTGCCAGGGCTGGCTCCGAAGTATCGCGCATGGCCCGAGTATAGTCTCTGAATCGTCCACCGCCCTCCCCAAACGACGCGCACGGAAGGGAACCCGCCACCCAAGCTGCAGTTTCACCTCCGTTCGCTGCCGCTCGCTACGTGTCCTCCGGCTTTAGGTTCGGGCGGGGCAACCCGCGGGGCTACGCTTACCGCGAAGGTCCAGCTCCAGTCCGTCGAAGTGCGGTGTGGAGCACTTCCTCGCGAACTTCATAGCCTTCGACGCGGAGTGATTGCTGTACGCTTCGCACCAGGCGCGCTGGGCCGTTCACGACGCCAGATGTCGCCAACGTCACGGCGTAATCCGCGTTTCGCTACATCTCGCGGCATCTCGATACACGCGCACCGGATTTAGGTTCCGGCGTTTCGAACTCGTTGAGCTCGGCGGCTCGCTTCTGAGGGGCTCAGTTGTTCTGCGCGCCGGCTGCGACCCACGCTTTGATGACTGCGAGATCGGCCGCGGGCATTTTCGGTTTGCCCTGCGGCATCGCGCCGCTCGACAATTCATTGACGAACGTCGTGGTCTTCGATTTCACGCTCGCGTAGCCGTTCGCTTGAGTCGAGAAGTCGTAGCCCTTTTGTTTACCCGGATTGTGGCAAGCGGAGCCATTGCAGTTCGAGGCGTATTGCGTGTTGGTGAGAAACTTCGTGTAGATTTCGGTCCACGTGGGCGCTGAGCCACCCGAGCCAGCGGAGCCGCCCGAGCTCGAGCCGCCCGAGCCGCCCGAGCCTGACTTTGCGCCGCCCGAGCCGCCCGTCGCGCCGCCACTACCCGACTTTGCGCCCCCGGAGCCTGCCGTCCCGCTGCCCGCGCCACCGCCTCCCGTCACGAGCGCCCCACCGCTGCCGCCTGGCTGATTGCTTGCGCCGGCGAATTGGAAGTTCCCGCCGGATCCAGGCGGGCTCCCCGAGCCGCCGGAGCCAACCAGCTGACCACCGGCGGCGACTGAACCGCCGCTGGCCATCATCGGGCTGCCTGCTGCTGCGTTGGAGGAACTACCCGCGGAGGAGCCTCCCGGAGCTGGTTCGAAGTTCGCATCGGAAGCGCCACCACACGCCACGGCGGCGACCGCCAGGGAAACGGCGAGCACTGAAAGCGAAGATTTCCAAGGAAAGCGGTAGTTCAGTGGACGAGACATGATGCGGACACTCCGAGATCAGCGGCTGAGGTTTGGGCGCCGAGCTTGCGGAAGCTCCGCAGCGCATCGGCGCACTTTGAGTGCCCCACGCCAAGCAAGAGCAGGCAGGGTGATTGAAAATCGCTGCGAAGCTTCAGCTTTGGAACAATATTGAACCGATTACGTGATCGAACTCCCTCGCCGCACTCCGCTCGGGACGAGGTCCCGCTCGCCGAAACGCATCGAGAGTGTTCAGTCGAGGCTCGGATCGGACACTTGGAGCTCGGCGAGCTTCGTGTACAGCGTTCTTCGGCTGATCCCGAGCAGTCTGGCCGCGAGTGAACGATTGCCGGCGGCGCGTCGTAAAGCGTCGACAATGGCTTTCCGCTCCGCGTCTTTGCGCTGAGCTTCGAGCTTGGGTTCGCTCGTGGCAGCGGGCGTAGCGCGCATCGCGCGCACTTCCAGCGCGTCGCGCGAGAGTTCGCGCGCCACGTCCTGGCAGGTCAGTTGCGGACCATCCGAAAGCACGACGAGTCGCTCGATGAAGTTTTCGAGCTGACGCACGTTGCCCGGCCACGGCTGCTCGAGCAAGAGCTGGAGTGCCGCTTCCTCCAAGTAGAAGCCAGTGCGAGCGTTCGCCGCCGCCGCAGAGAGCAAGAAGTGCCGCGCCAAGAGCTCGATGTCTTCTGGGCGCTCACGGAGCGGCGGTACCAGCAGTCGAATCACGTTGAGTCGGTAGAAGAGATCTTGGCGAAACTCACCGTCCTCGACCATGCGCGAGAGGTCCCGATGAGTGGCCGCCAAGAACCGAACGTCGACTTTGGTCGTCTGAGTTCCACCCAGGCGCTCTACCTCTTTGGCTTGGATGACGCGCAGCAGCTTGACTTGTGTGGTGAGCGGAACGTCGCCGATCTCGTCGAGCAGCAACGTCCCACCGTTTGCCAGTTCGATGCGGCCCGGCTTGCGCAGGTTGGCGCCGGTGAAGGCGCCTTTCTCGTATCCGAATAGCTCGCTCTCCAGCAGCGTGTCGGGAAAGGCCGCACAATTGATTTTGATGAACGGCTTGTCTTTGCGCGCGCTCGATTCGTGAATCGCGCGTGCGACGACTTCCTTGCCGACTCCGCTCTCTCCCAAGATCAGCACGGTTGCACTGCTGGTTGCAGAGCGACGGATTGTTTCGCGCACGTCGGCCATCTTTGGCGATGCAGCGAGCAGAGAGAAAGCGCTTTGGCTCGGCTGGTCGAGTGCGGCGCTGGCGAGCGCTTTCTCGAGCACGAACACCACTTCATCGCGATCGAAGGGCTTGGTGAGGAAATCGGCCGCGCCTGCCTTCATTGCGTCGACGGCGAGTGGAACCGTACCGTGCGCACTCAATACCACCACTGGCAAGTCCGGATAGCTCTGCGCTATCCGTCGCAGGAGCGTCATGCCGTCCATGCCGGGCATGCGCAAATCAGTGACGACCAAATCGACCGGGTGCTTGGTCAGTGCAGCCAGCGCTTCCGCGCCGGATGCTGCACACGTTACCGCCATGCCCTCTTGCTTCAACAGCGAACCGAGCACCGTGGTGATCGCTGCGTCATCGTCGACCAAGAGCACGAGAGGCGCGGCGTTGAGCATCGTCAATCTGAAGCCAACTTAACACAGCGTGCGGAGCGGCATCCAGAGACGAACGGTGGTGCCTGTGCCTACCTGACTCGATAGTTCGAGTCGACCTTGATGAGCTCGCGCCACGCGCGCGACGAAGCTCAGGCCCAATCCCGAGCCAGTGGCCTTCGTGGTAAAGAATTGATCGGTGGCACGCTCCAGCACTCGCGCGTCCATCCCGTGGCCCTGATCGCGCACGATCAGCGCAACGCCCGGCGCGCCGCTGCTACCGACCTCGGCCTGGGTCTCGATGCTGATCGCGCCGCCTTCGGGCATGGCGTCGAAGGCGTTGCGCAGCAGGTTCTCGAGGCTCGTTTCGAGCAGTGCCGCGTCCACTTCACAGTCCGGCAGACCGGGCTCCAGTGCGGCCCGCACGCTCACTCGAGGCGTGGAGGCGAAGCGCTGGAGAGCGAGAACGCCTTCTACCAACTGATTGATCGACGTCGCCACGCGAATCGGCTCGACCTTGGCGATGCGCTGATAAGCCTCGACGACGCTGCTCGTGCGTTCGACTTGCTCGAGCATCAAAAGCAAAAAAGGCTGTTGATCGTCGAGAGAACGGCCTTTCTCACGCTCGATCAGCAGAAATTGAATTGCGCCTTTGAGCGCGGCGAGCGGGTTGCGCAAATCGTGGGCGAGTTGCTCCGAGAAGCGGCCGAGGGCAACCAACTTCTCGACCTGTTCGCGTTCCCGCTGACGTGCCCGAAGCACTTCGTGCGCCGTGGAGACGCCGATCGCGAGCAGCGAGCAGCCAGCCAGCGTGAGCAGCGCGCCTTGCGCAGGCAGGGCCCGTACCAGCGCGAAAGCGGCCATGGACAGCAAGATCGCGCCCAGGAGTGAGTACACCACTACCAGCCGCGGTACGTCGTGGCCGAGCAGCTGCAGTCGGAGCACGCAACCGGCGACCAAGGTGAGCGTCACGAGCATGCCGATGTTGCTCACTTTCGGCAGCCCCCAGACGTCCGGCATCAAGTCGGTGATGGTCAGCAGGGTGCCACACAGTACCGCCCAAATGAGAACCCGGGTGCGGCCTCGCTCGGCTGGATCGGACGACGCGCGCAGGTGTCGAGCCAGGAGCACCTGGCAGGCGATCGCGCAGCTGACGCCATGGATCAGAACCGCCCTCCACCACCAATAGCTGGAAGGCGTCGCTGCCAACGCGACCAGGGTTGCGCCGTAGAGCAGCGGTCGGTACGGGCCGAGCGCACGCCCCTGACCGACGAAAGCCGCGATTACCTCGACGCAAAGCACGGGTAGCCAGGTCGAAAAAGCATGGTCGAGCCAGTGCCAAACTGCGACGCGCGTGAGCGAATAGGTCAAGTCCGCGAACGTCCACACGAACGTGTCGAGGAACAAGAGCGAGAGCGGTAGCGCGATGTTGGTCCGATCGCGTCGCAGCCACAGCACCAACGCAAAAGCCAGGTGCCCTGCGCAGGCCATGGCCCCGACCAAGACGTGCCACGTCATTTTCTCAACCATACACGATTCGGGCCATTCGCAAGCGGCATGCCATCGCCCGCAAAGAGCGGCTTTTGCGAGCGCCCGCGCGGCTCATCGGCGCTCGAGCCCGCCCCGCTCGCTGTGGGAGTGTGAAGCCCACTGCACAGCGCTGCACACCTCGCCAGGCGATTCCGTTTTCCGGTCGCCGCTTTTTGGCGGCTTCTTGGGATGAGAGGCAACTGCAAAACCCGTGGAACGCTAACTGCATCGTCGCGGCGTCATGGCTCGCGGTTCGATTGTCTTTGCGCTCCTGGCGCTGTGCCTCGCCATGCCCGGGCGCGCGCTCGCCGCCGGGGATCCCTGGCTGCCCGGCTCGGCCAAGTTCAGTGCGTCGGTCGCCACCGGTGTTCCTTTCTTGGTCATGAGCGAGGTTGCACTGGGTGTGACGGACTATGCGGCCGTCGGCGTACTCGGGGGGACGACGCCTATCGTGTCAGGCTTCGGTGTACGACCGCGCGTCGCGCTGCCGATGAGCTCTTCACTGCGGATCTTGGCGAGCGCGCCGCTCGTTTACTACCCGCCGCACGCGGACGGCCCGGCGTGGTGGCTCGCACGCCCTTCGATGGCTCTCGACTGGCGCGCGACCAGCGCCCTCTCACTTGCTGGCGGTGCTGGTGTGGTCGGGGTTGCGACCGAACGAGCTCTGTTCGGCGGTACGGAAGCAGCTGCGGCGAGCGCCTACGGTCGAGAAGTGCAAAATCGCGGCTCGGCACTGTGGTGGACGCTGAATGCGCTCGTCAGTGCCGACGTGTCCACGAAGACCTGGCTCTTTGCCGACATGACGGCCGTTTTCGAGCACGGGCACCTCGCGGGTCGCGATTGGATTGGTGGTCCTCCGTTCATCGTCTTTTTGGGATTGGGCACGCGCCTGTGAACACGCGACTTTGCTCGATCGTGCCACTGTCGTGCTGGCTATTCGGTTGTCAGTGGTGGAGTGAGCCGCTCCCCGATCCAGATTGTAGCAAGGTGCCCGTCGACGTGAATCGCGAGCTCTTGCTGAGCGACGCGGAGTTGCTGAGCGACGCGCGCGCACACAACGCCGAGCGCGGCATTTTCAGCTTCGCGGCCCAAATCGCCGCGCTCGAACGGGACAGCGCTGCGCCAGACGTGTCCCGATTCTGGTCGATCATCGGGCAACCTGCCCCGCACGACGATTCATCGTTGCCGTTTCGGTTACTGGCGTTGGTCAATCGCACTGATTTGGCGACGCAACTCGCGCCGCTCAGCCCAGCGGGCGAGGGCAGGCTGGTCTACACGCTGACTGACGGCCCCGGCGACGACATGACCGCACCGGCCTTGCCTCTGACCGTGATCTTCGAATACGCACTCGGCAGCGAACGCTCGGCGAAGGACTGGACGCTTGCGTTTCACGCACTCGGCCAAACGGCGTGGGGCGGGCCCAAAGAACGGATCGATGCCGTAGCGGCGCTCGCGCGCAGCTTCGTTGCGCCAGAGGCGGCGGGCGCAGCTTCGCACTTGTCACAGATCCGAGTAAACGACGGGCGGACGCCCGCCGGGCGCATGTATGAGCTGGCGCTCGATGCGCATGGAGTTCTCGCTTCGCGCGGTCTGCACAATACGCCGCGCATCGAACTCGCGGGCTCGGATACGTTACTGAGCTTCGCTTCGGACAACGCGGAAGCCATCACCAACGGCGTTCAGCAAGTTCCCGAAGACTGGCTGGCGACCTCCGCGAGCGTCGCTGCCGTCGACTGGCTGCCAAACTCGCCGCTGGAACGCGACTTCTCACGCGGCACGTGTCCCGGTTGTCACGGCGCTGACGGCCCCGGAAAAAGTGGCTTTCACTTGCAGGAAGCCGCCGACGGCAGCGTCACGCTTTCGGAATTCTTGAGCGCTGAAGACCTGCCGCGGCGCATTTCGGTCATGCGCGCGAGCTTGTGCGCTGAGTGAGCGAACGGTGGCGCCGCGCGCAGCGCACAGCGCGCCCGACTCAGCGCAGCCCGAGGCGCGGCTTGCAACCGAGCCGCACGTCCACCCGTCCCGCTTGTAGGCGCGTACATGTGCACGGACAGACCGTGATCTTGGACGGGGAATCGGGGTTGTCGTAGTACCAGCCGCCGTTGGGATTCTTGGCGCACGCCGAGATGGAAGTAATGCTCGGCACTTCTTCGGGATCGCCCGACGCGGGTGTGTACACGACCTGCACTTTCGTGGTGTCGATTTTCATTCCATCAGGCGCTGGTGGAATTTCGTACTCGCAGGCGAGCGCGCGATTGGTGATGTTGTTCAGCGCGCTGACGAACGTGGTGGTGACATCGCCCGCGTCGGTCAGATAAGCGCTTCGGGTGCCACCGGCGCGCGCGTAGTTGTCCAGATTGTACTTGGCGACATCGCCGACGCCGATCACGAACGTCCGGATGCGCTCGGGGCTCTCGTAGCCTGCCTGTGCCGTCGCGGAGATGTGCTCGGGCGCGTTGTCACATTGGGTGGGGAAGCCATCGGTCACCAACACGACCGTGGTCGCCCGCCCCGGATTCTTTTGCGACCAGGAGCGCGCGTAGTCGATCGCGCCCTCCAGCGCAGGCACGGTCGGCGTCAGCCCGCCTGGGATCACCTGGTCCATGGCCGCCGCCAGATCGTCGCCAACCTCGGAGATCAGCCCGATCGGGACACTCGGCTTGGCATACCCGCCGGGGTTACAGTCGAGTGTATCGTCTGCCCCCCCGCTCAGGCTGAAGAAGCCGATGCCCGCGCGGATCCCCGCGGCTTTGGGATCCTGGGCGAAGTTCTGCAAGGCGGCGTGCAGCGCCTCCCAGCGAGTCATGCTCGAGCCCTTGACTGCGTTACCCATGGACGATGACCGATCCATGATCACGAACACGTCCACAGGAACGGCTTCGGCCTCGACCGAGACGCCATTGCAGGCCTCGAGTGCGGCGTCGCCTGCCTCGCCGCCGCTCATGTCGGCGCCACCCATACCGCCTTCAGCATCGCTGCTGAGAACGATGGGCAGCCCTTTGCAGGCCTCGCCCGAGGCGGAAACGCTGCCCGGGTTGGAGCTGCTAGTCGTGCCAGCGGTGGCGCTCGTGTTGCCGGCGCTCCCCGCGCTGCCGCTGCGGCCCCCGCTGCCCGTCGAATTCGCGGAGCCGCCGCTGCTCGAGCGCGTGCCTGCACTGGCGTTCCCGCTGGGGTGCAAGTTGGGATCGATGGTGCTGCCCTGTGGATCGCTGCAGGCCACGGCGATGCCGACCAGCAACGTTGCCAAAACGGGAATGGAGTTCGAGCGTCTGTGCATGTTGTCCCTCACTTCACCGTCGGGCAGCCGTAAACGACATCAATGCGCCTCGCGCCCTCGCGCTTGACGCGGTTACAGGTGTCGCCTGCCAGCGTCAGCGTGGTCGGTGTTTCGTCGCGGATGTCCCAGCCGGCACCGGCCTCGAACGGCACGATTTCGCAGTCGACCGCGACATTGACCAGCTGTTTGTCGGGTGCCATCGAGCCCAAGTCGACCTCACACGAACGCACCAAATGCGTGGTAATGTCGCGAAACGTTCGCGTCAGCCCATCGACTCCGCCCTCAGCGGAGACTGCATAGTAGGCCGGGTGCTTCTTCGGGTTGGGGACGCCGCCGGCGGTCGCGAATGCGTCCAGGTACTCTGCATAGCTTTCGGTACCCGGGATGCCAATCACGAAGGTTGGCACGGAAGCGTCGGCGAGCGCGCGGATCTTCTGCAGGACTGCGGCGTCGTCCAGACAATACGAGCCCTCTCCGCGACAGCAGTTGCCTTCATCGGCAGGGCACAAGCCGTCCAGGTTCGGCGTGCAGTGATCGGCGGCACAGGTGGTGGTGCTTCCGCCGCAGTTCGGGCCGCCGTCGGTGGCGAGCAGCACGAATCGATCGCCCTTCAAGTCCTTGCCAGGGCCGTTCGTGAAGTAGAAGAGCGCGGCATCGAGCGCAGCGGCCGTCGGTGTGCCACCACCCGGCGCAGTGGCGTCGAGCGCGGCCATCACCTTGGATGCACTGTCGCTGCCCCGCTCGATGCCCACTTCGACGGCTTCCGGTGCAGCCGGAACCTGACAACAACCCTCGAAGCAATCGAGCGGGATCTCGCTCTGCTGATTGAATGGATAGAGTAAGAGGCCGAAGCTCATTTCGTCTTGGACCGCCTCGAGCGCGGGCGCGAGCGCGGCCTTCAGCGCGGCCCACTTTTTCAGTTCGAAGCCCTGGGGTTGGTCATCCATGCTGCTGGATTTGTCGATCACCAGCAGCACGTTGGCGGCGCTGAAGCTCGCTTCCACCGAAGTCACGCCACACTCGTCGAGGCCGACGAAGCGTTCGCAGCCCGCGACTTGGGGGCCTTCAACCTGGCCCGCCGCACCTGCCACTTCGTCGGCTCCCCCGTTGCCGGCGTTGCCGCCTTTGCCCACGTTGAGGTTCACGCCCGGGGTCATTCCCCCCGTTCCACCCGCGGTCAGCCCCACGAGGGAGTCGTCGCTGCCCTTGCACGCGCCGACTACGGCCAACAACAGCGCGGAAAATCCAAGCCAAGAAACCCGACTCATGACACTCATGGGACTGTCGAAATACGGATCGCGCGAACCATCAGTAGTTCGCCGGCACGCAGCTCTGTCCCTCGTTCTTGATGTCGGGCACGGTGCCTTCGGGGCACGAGCCGTCCGTGGGCGGCGCGCTGAAGCAGTTGCCGCCTTCTTCGATCACGCTCGGCGGGCAGTATGGCGTGTCCCAATCTGGGGGGCAGGGGTTGGGGCTGACTTCGATGGTATTGCTGCTGGCCATCGAGGGTGAGGCATGGACGTCCGGGATGTACGCGCCGCCGTAGCCGAGGCCTTTGAAGACCGAGAAGTCGATCCACACCTCGTAGACCACGCGGTAATCCCAGTTGGGTGCGCTCGGGTCCGGGGTGAAATTATCGTCTGTCTTCGGCGAATCGGTGATTAGGCAATAGCCGCAGCCGTTCAGGTTGCGATCGATCGACGTCGCTACGGCTACGATCGCCGAAGCGTTGCCTTTGATCATCTTGCCTTCGCCACCGCTGACGCCGAGCGTGCCGTAGCCGCACGGAGCGTCCGACTTTTGCGAGACGTAGTCGACGTCGAAGTCGAGGACCGTGTTCCCTTTGAGATCGACCAACACCAACTCGACGTGGTCACTGCCGACTAGATCGTCGAAGGTGTGGGCCGCCTTTGCCGCCATCCCGCCTGCTTTGCCGCCCATCGCACCCGCCTTGCCCCCCATGGCAGGCGGCATCATGCCGCCCATGGGCCCGTTCTTCGCTCGGTTGAGCCAGCCGGACGAGGCATTGACGCCGTAGGTGTTGTCGACGAAGCGCGGATCGAACGTGACGCGCAAGTGCAGGTAAGTTTTGCCGTCGAT
>DASSMT010000509.1:0-6869 GCA_035688655.1 Polyangiaceae bacterium
TGCCCGTCGCAACCTGTGCGCAAGCCAAGGCGCAAGGTGGCACGCTCGTGGTCACGACTGCCTGCGCCACAGCGCCCGATGACGTCGACCCTTGTAACCCGGGGTCTTCGCAGCCCACGGTTGCGATCCAGCCCGAGACGGACTCCCCCATCGCGGCATCGTGTAGCGGGTCGAAGAGCCAAGAATGTGGGCGTTGCGGCACCCAGACTCGCATGTGCACCAACGGGGCCTGGTCGGCCTGGTCCGCGTGCTCGGATCAGGGCCCCTGTGCGAGCGGAGAGACACGGGCCTGCGGGACGAATGGCACGCAGACGTGCGACGGCGCTTGTCAGTGGGGAGCGTGCGAGTGTGCCAACGGACAAATTGCCTGCGGCGGAGCCGGGAAATGCGTGTCCGCGAGCGATCTCCGCACGTGCGGCGCGTGCGACAATGATTGCACCGCCCTCGCCCACGTCAGCGGGAAGACGACGTGTAAGGCGGGTGAGTGCGCGTTTTCGGCGGCGGCGTGCGCGGCCGGGTACGGAGACTGCGATGGCGACGCCAGCAACGGCTGCGAGACCGCGCTCAATGACAAGCGCCACTGCGGGTCGTGCACCACAGCCTGTGCCGCTGGCACAGTGTGCGATACCTCGGCGGGCAGCTCGGCTTCGCCCCAATGCCAAAAGACCTGTGCCGGAACCACCTGTGGCTCGGCGTGCGTCGACACGAGCAGTGACCCGAGCAACTGCGGCTCGTGCGGGTTCGCCTGTCCCGTCCCCGCCCATGGAACCGCGACTTGCACCGCGGGTAGCTGCGGGTTCATTTGTGCGAGCGGTTTTGCGGCCTGCGGGGGCAGCTGCCTGGATGTGACGAGCGACGCCAAAAACTGCGGCTCGTGCGGGTTCGCGTGCGCTCCGGGCGTGACCTGCCAGGCAGGAATGTGCGCGTGCAGCGGGCCTCTGACCCAAGCGTGCGGTAACTGCGGCACGGCGACGCGGACCTGTAACAGCGACGGCAGTTTCTCGGCCTGGTCGAGCTGCGGGAGCCAAGGCGTGTGCGCGCCCGCTTCGACGCAGGTGTGCGGCGGCACGGGGACGAGCACGTGCACGAATGCCTGCGGCTGGGGCAGCTGTGTCTGCAACAGCGGCACCACCCTCTGTGGCACGAGCTGCGTCAACAAGCAGACGGACAACAGCAACTGCGGCCAGTGCGGACTCGCATGTGTCACCGGCACCGTGTGTCAGGCGGGCAGTTGCGTGTGCGGACCTGATGGCGTGTGCACCCCGGGCGCCACCCAAAGCTGCGCCAGCGGTGGGTCGAAGACTTGTCAGTCCAATTGCCAATGGCAGCCGTGCTTTCAGGCGCCGACCGCGATCGCGACGGCAA
Organism: Polyangiaceae bacterium; assembly: GCA_035688655.1. GTDB lineage: Bacteria > Myxococcota_A > Polyangia > Polyangiales > Polyangiaceae > PMG-095. Next base: position 1,366 of record DASSMT010000509.1, read on the forward strand.
GGCAATGGCCGCAAGCCATCGCGGTGAGCTCGACCACGGTGTATTGGGCGGAGAAGAGCTCCTTCAGCGACAGCGCCGTCAGAATGCCGATCGGCGGTGGAACGCCCCAGCAATTCCGATCGATGGGTTCTTTCAGCAACATCGTCGCGGATGCGAGCAACGCGTATTTCACGAGCGGCAGCTCTTGTACCTACCCCGCGGGGACGACGTCGAATGGCAGCGGTGTGGTGATTTCAACGCCCAAGGACATCGCCTCCTCGCAGCCCAACCCGACCGCAGTGGCCATTGACTCGAGCTACATCTACTGGGTCGACGGCGGCCCGTTCGTTTGTCACTGGCCGAACACGAACACTTGGTACTTCGACCATTGGTCGACCAATGGCGCTGGCACGGTGAAGCGAGCTCCGCTCGCGGGTGGAACCATTCAGACGCTCGCGTACAACGTGAACGTCGTGTACTTCAGCTTCTATCAACCGGCCTGGATCGCCGTCAACGCGCGTTACGTCTATTGGACGGACGACGAAGGACTACACGGCAGAGCTCTGAACGGCGGTACGGATCCTTCCTTCACAGCAGTCACCACTGCTTCGATCGTGGCGCTGGACGCGAACAACGTCTACTGGTCGAACCCAACAGACGGCACGATCCTGCAAATGCCAGCGCAGGGCGGGACCGTCACGACCCTCGCATCCGGACAAACTCCACTGGGCGTGACTTCTGACGGTTTTGCCGTGTATTGGGTCAACATGGGCACCTCCGCGAACAGCTACGCGGACGGTGCCGTGAAGAAAGCGCCGATTGGCGGCGGAGCGGCGACCACGATCGCCACCGTGAGCCACGCTTCGGGTTACCTGGTGGTCGACGCCACGAGCGTGTATTGGACGGTCGAGGGTACCAGCTCGACCACCGCAGACGGCGCCGTCTGGAAAGCATCGAAGTAGCGTGCATGGTTGCCAAGGAATTGACTATTGATGCGCGTCGGCCGCCGTCCAAAAACATCAGGTGTAGCGGCGCGTTCAAACGGGAAAATCGTGAGTAACAGGCTAATGGTCGTTTCAAGGAGTGTCCTGGCGTGCGGCGTCGCATTCCTGGGTGCAGTCGCGTGCGGGCAAGCGGAGAAAACCCCCGGGCAGCTCGTGATCGCGATCGAGACGGACATGGCGCTACCGGATCAGATCGACACCATCGAGCTAGTAGTCAGCGCGAACGACAAAGTACTGTTCGATTACCCGATGCCGGTGGGCGCGGGCATCAGCACGCAACCCATCCCCGCGACACTCACGTTGGTTGCTGGCTCCGATCCCACGATGCCGGTGCATATCCGCGTTTTGGGTTCGAAAGGGTCGGCCACGCGCACGCTGCGTGAGGTCGTGACAACGGTCCCTGCGGATCGGGTCGCGGTGTTGCGAATGCCCGTACAGTGGCTGTGCGACGGTACCGCCAAGCCGATGAAAGCAGCCGATGGCAGCATGTCCTACGAGTCGACGTGTGGCTCGGGCGCGACGTGCAAAGCGGGCAAGTGCGTCCCACCGGACGTGCCGCCCGAGTCGGTCGAGACCTATAGCCCGCAGATCGTCTTCGGCGGTGGCTCCGCGCCCCCGAAAGGCGGGCAGACCAGCGGGCAATGCTTCGACACCGTGCCGTGCATGGTCTCGGGCGCGCTGCAAACGCCAGACGACCAATGCACGGTGCCCATGCCCAGCGGCGGCTCGGGCGTCAATGTGGCGCTTCGCGTCGCCAATGACGGCATCTGCGACACCACTGGCACCACTTGTTTCGTGCCACTCGACGGCAACGACGAGGAAGGTTGGACGGAGGAGGACGGACGGATCGCGCTGCCCTCGGCCGTCTGCAGCAAGCTGCGCGCGGGCCTGATCGCGGGCGTCATCGTCAGCACGCAATGTGAGACCAAGACCCACTCCGAGCCGCCTTGCGGTTCGTGGTCGAGTGTCACCCCGCCGAGTGACGCCCCGGCAAGCAATCCAGATGATGCCGGGACGACGACGCCGCCTCCGCCCGCACTCGCGCTCTTGGGCAGCGTGACTGCGGATGCCGCGACCAGCACGCCGTGTTGTCCGCTGATGGCCGACGGCAGCCAGCTCTACACCTGCCTGTGCGATGCGAGCGCGTCGCAGGTCAAGATGATCAGCATCGATCCAGCCACGGGGAACACGTCATCGGTCCTCGGTTTCAGCCCTGAGTACGTGCGCTCGCGCTACGCCAGTGTGCTTGCCGGCGACAATTTCTATTGGGTCGATCGTTTGGCCGGAAAGAGCGGGGATACCTGCCCCGTACAGGCGGTCGGCACTGCCGGGGGCGGCATTGCCTCGACCGTCGCGACCGTGGATGGCGACGTGTACGACGGCGCCGATTTGTTGGCAGATGCGCAAGCGCTCTATGCGCTGGCGGACAACGTGGCTGGGCTTGCCGCATCCGCTGCGCCCGTGCAAGCCCTGCGCATCGACCGCGGCACCGGGAAGATCACGGCCCTCGATACCGGAGGGGCTCGGCCAGTGCTGCAGCTGACCCAAGATGCAAAAGCGCTGTATGTGGCTGTGGACACGGACGTGATGACGGCGGGCAGCATCGAGCGCGTTTCGCGCGTGGTGCGCTTCGCGAAGAACGGGGGTGCGTCGTCCACCGTCAGTCAACGCACCGTGATCACGAGCGATGAGAGCCACGGCGGATTCATCGGCCTGCAAGACGACGGCACCACGTTGTTTGCATTGAGCGAGTCGGGAGCGGATGCCGATGGACTCATCGACACCCAAGTCTTGGCCTTGGGCGACTCGGAGCCCAAGGTGCTCTACGACGAGCTCGTTGATCCGGCCGTGGTTCGGCTGCGCCTGCTCGGCGCCGTGAACGGCGCGGTCCTGCTCGTGCGCGATCTGGCTGCGCAACCGCAGGGCGGCGTCGCCGCGACGTCGAGCAGCGTGCTCGTGATCCCGCCGGGCGGCGGAGATCCGCGTATCGTGGCGAGCTTCGCCAAGGACACGCCCACCGGGGAACTGCAGGCGCCCAGCTTCTCGCCCGACGTCTTTTGGCTCAACAGTAGCGGCCGCGTGTTTCAGTTGTCGGGAGCCGCCCTCAAATGAGTACGACGCCTGCATCCGACGGACGGCATGCGAGCAGCGGCGCGGGCCGGGCCGAGCAGCGGCTCGGTTCGCTGCTCAAGGACAAATATCGGCTCGATCGCGTGCTGGGGGTGGGTGGCATGGCCGTCGTGTACGCCGCCACGCATCGCAATCAGAAGCAATTCGCAGTCAAGGTGCTGCACCCCGAGCTCTCCTGGGTCGATGACATTCGCACGCGCTTTTTGCGCGAAGGCTACGTCGCCAACAGCGTGAAGCACCCGGGCACGGTCTCGGTCTTGGACGACGACGTGACGGAGGATGGATCCGCATTCCTCGTCATGGAGTTGCTCGATGGTGCGGAGCTGGATCAGCTCTGGCAACAGCGCGGCCAACGCCTCTCGCTCGCTGCGGCGCTTGCGGTCGGTGAACAGGTACTCGCCGTGCTCGAAGCGGCGCACGCGCGGGAGATCATTCACCGTGATCTCAAGCCCGCCAATCTGTTCGTGCTTCGTGAAGGACGAGTCAAGGTGTTGGATTTCGGGATCGCACGGCTGCGCGATCAAACGACCAATCACCTGGCGACCGGCACGGGCGCCATGATGGGCACGCCGGTCTTCATGTCACCCGAACAGGCACTCGCTCAAAATCAGCAAGTCGACGCCCGCAGCGATCTCTGGTCGGTGGGCGCCACACTATTCACGCTGATTTCCGGGCAATACGTGCACCTCGGCCAGAGCTCCGGGCAAATCTTGGTGCAAGTGGCGACGCAGCGCGCGCGCTCGCTGGCCGAGGTAGCGCCGGAGACGCCGCGCTCCGTCGTGAACCTGGTGGATCGCGCGCTGGCCTTCGAGAAAGAGGCGCGCTGGCCTTCTGCAACTGCCATGCGCGCCGCTCTGCTCAGCGCCTGGGCAGAGCTCTTCGGCGCATTGAGCAGCGAAGCGAGCTTGCGCGAGCTGTTCGATGCGGAGTCGGCTCCAGCGGCACCTCCGGCCGGCGTGGCAGCGCACCGAAACGTGACCCTCACTGCGGCCACTCCGCCGCCCGCGCGCACACCGTTCACGCCCGTGAAATTTCCGACGCCGCCCCCCGCGGCGCTCGATGCTGAGTCCGCCATGGCGCGCCCCTCCGAAACGGCCAAGCCCGTCGCACGCGGAGTGCCAGTCAGCTCCGGCCCGCGGAAAACGCGCTCGCCGCTATTCGCTGGGCTATTGCTCGCAGCCGGCATCGGCGGCGGCGCGTGGTTACACTTCGCTCCCGATAAGCGCGAAGCGCCCACTCCGGCGTCAGCAGCAGCCAACCCGACGTCGCCGCCGATGCAGGCGCACTTGCTGGATTCATCCCCTTCCCTTGCCGCGAGTTCAGCGCCACCGCCAGAAGCGCCGTCCAGTTCGGCCCCGCAACCTCCGGTGCAGGGCTCGCCCGCCAAGCACCCACCCAGCAATCCGCAGCCCGGCGGCGCAATCGGCGTCCAAAGCACGCCGCACCTGCCTGCCAAAGCTCCTACACCCGAGCCGGACGCAACGGTCGCGCCCGCGCAACGCGGAAAACTCAAGATGGAGCTCATCAAGTGAACGCACGCGTCCTGGCCTGGTTCGCGGCCGCCTCCTTGCTCCCCGTGGCGACCGCAGCCGCGAAGCCGCCGGCCCCGTCGGCTCGAGCAACTGCTGTGAGCGCTCCGTCATCGCTCGCCAATTCCCTCACAGGGCAAGCGAAAGCCGACTATGAAACCGCGGTCACCTTGTACGAGGATGCGGACTACGCGGGCGCCTTGCTCGAGTTCGAACGCGCTCACCAAGCGTCGAAAGACGCACGCCTCCTGTGGAACATGGCCGCATGTGAAAAGAGCCTGCGCCACTATGCGCGCGCGCTCGGCTTGGTCGAACGCTACCAGCGCGAGGGCGCAGGCAAACTCACCGACGCCCAGGTCGCAGAAGCGAACGACATTGCACAGACGCTACGCGCGCTCGTGAGCACGCTGCACGTGACCGCGGATCAGCCCGGCGCCACGGTATTCGTGGACGACCAACCCGTGGGTCAAACACCGCTCACTGAGCCGCTAGTGGTCGACCTGGGACAGCATCAAGTGCGAGTGAGCAAAGACGGCTTCTTGGACCAGACCGAGCGCCGAGAATTCGCCGGTGGTTCCGATGTTTCGTTGAGCTTCTCGCTGAAACCAGCTCGCCACGAGGGCACCGTGACGATTCGCACCAATCGGGGCGCATCTATCTATGTCGACGGAAAGCTGGTCGGCGAAAGCTCCTGGGACGGCCAGCTGTCGACTGGGACCCACAAACTTCGCGTCACGATGAGCGGGATGCAGCCCGAAACCCGGGAATTCACGCTCAAAGATGCGCAATCGCGCTCCCTCGAGCTCACCCTCAAACCCGACAAATCTGGACTACCCCCACTCTTCTGGGTTGCCGGCGGCGC
>DASSMT010000031.1:0-6908 GCA_035688655.1 Polyangiaceae bacterium
TCACGCATCGCGCATTGCGCGACGTCCCGCGCGTGCGCGTGGTGTGGGAGCTCTTGCGCGAGCGTCTGAGTTGATGCCCGACCGTTGCCCGTCGTCGTACGGCCCGGCGTGCTCGCGCGGCGCGCTCAAAAATTCGACCCGAGCTGGTTTCTCGAGGTTCGGAAAACCGTACCGTGACGAACTAGTCGACATGAGCTGCCGGACTGAGGTAACCCGCCGACGATGACTTATTTTCGCCGGGGGCTGCTTGGCTTGTGTGTAGGAAGTGTCTTGGTGGCTGCCGCATGCAGTTCGACGCCGCCGATCGGAGGCTCGAGCTCTGCCGGCGGTAGCGGTGCGGCCGGCGCGGGCAGTGCGGGTCACGCGCAAGGCGGTGCCAGCCCACTGGCGGGCGCAGCGAACGGCGCAGGCAGCCCCGTTGCGGGTGTGTCGAATAGCGGCGGCGGGCTCGGTAGTGCCGGAAGCAGTGGCAACGGCGGGCTTGGTGGCGGCGGGCTCGGTAGTGCTGGAAGCAGTGGCAACGGCGGGAGCGCCGGGGGTCAGGGCGGTGCGCCGCCCGCGTGTGACGGAACGCTCACGTTCAGCGACGCCAAGTTGGAGGCTGCGATCCGCTCGGCTCTGGCCTTGCAGGACGGACCGCTCACGAAGGACGCGCTCGAGCCGCTAAAGACTCTCATCGCGACGGAGCAGGGCATCCAATCGCTCGCCGGGATCGAATGCGCCCAATCGCTCACGACCATCGACCTGAGCTCGAACCAGATCGAAGATCTTGGACCACTGCGTGCGCTCTCGGAGCTCTTCACGCTGAAGCTCAGCGACAACCGGATCGTCGACCTGAGCGCCCTCGGCGACTTGACCAAGCTCGACACCGTGGAACTGTCGGACAACGCCATCGTCGATGTGTCACCACTGACCAAGCTGCATTCGCTGCTGCGCTTGAACGTGGCTCGCAATCAGCTGACCAAGGTCGCGCCGCTGGGCGGCCTGTCTACGCTGGTGACCCTCGACGCAAGCGGAAACCCGCTGAGCGATGCGGAGGCACTCGGCACACTCAGCAATTTGCGCGAGTTGCATCTCGCGTCGACCGGGCTTTCCTCGATCAGCTGGCTGAGCAACCTGAAGAAGCTGACCGTCGCCGACCTCGCCAATAATCAGCTGACGAACGTAACGGCGCTCGGCAATCTCACGGACCTCGCCAGCCTGGACTTGAGTGGCAACGCGCTTTCGGAGGTCAGCGCGTTGCAGGGTCTGAGCAAGCTCGTGTCCTTGAGTCTGCGGAAGAACCCAATCAGCGACCTAAAGGTCGTGTTGCTCAGCCCTCACCCCAGCTTGATGAGTCTCGACGTGGGCGAGACGCAGTTCGCCAGCTTCAATTTCGCGTTTTTTAGCAATCTGCCACTCGAACTCCTGTGGCTCGATTCGACGCCCATCACGGTCCTCGGAGTCACGAACATGACCAAGCTGAGCACGCTCTCCGTTGCCTCGACTGCCGTGACTGATTTTTCGCCGCTCTCGACTTTGCCAGCGCTCGCGCACGTGACCTTGGATCACACGCAAATCACCGATCTGTCGCCGCTCACCGCACTGTCGAAGTTGAACGAGGTCAGCTTGGTGTCCACGCTGGTCACGGAGCTTCAACCGCTCGTCGATATTCGGCGTTCGCGACCGCTGGTCGCCTCGACCTCGGCTCGACTGCTTTGGATTGCACGGCGCAGGCCGCGAACCTCGCGACCTTGAAGGCGCGCGGGGTGACGGTGAAGAGCGCGTGCCCGTAGTTTCGCGCTAGCCGCTGCGCGCGCTCGCCGCCGCGCGCGCTCGCCGCCGAACGCGCTCTTTCCGGTGGTACGCAAATGTGGGGCGCACGCTCTCTTGGCGCGCTCTCGCACGCTGCGGGCAACTGTCCACTGCCAACGCAGGATTGAGCAGAACCTTGTTCCAACGCGGCGAAGCGCGGCGTCAGCCACGCGCGCCGCTCACCTGCCCGACTTGAAAACACGATCACCGGGCTGCGAGGAACCGCGGTCTCGCCCAAAGCACTCGACGCTTCCGTTCGGCCCAGAGGAGTCCTGGGGATCGCCGAGAATGCAGGTATGTAGTCTGCCAGCGGCCACTTGATACCAGGCGCCGAAGTTTTCGGCAGACGTCAGACTGGTGCACTGCGCCGAGGCCGACAGATCGCCGAAGCACGTGAAGTGATCACCGACGGTGATCGCGGCGGTGTGCGTGCCTCCCGCGCTGACCGCCAAGTACGAACCGGGACGAACGTCCGTGCGCGTGGCGCCAACTCCGTCACCAGCGCTGCTGTCCCCGTTGCCCCAGCAGACCATTTGCCGTTCGACCCCGATCGCACAAGCGTGTTCCGGTCCGACAGCGACCGTCTTGAACACGCCTCCTTTCGCCGAGCTGACGATGCCCCAGGTGTCGTCACCCCAGCACACCACCCGGCTGTCGCTGCGCACGCCACAGGCGGTATCGGCGCCGGTCGCGATGACCAGGTACTTGCCTTCTGGAGGATTGATCTTGCCGTGCGCAGAGCTGCCAAAGCAAAGTGGCGTGCCGTCGAGGTGCACTCCGCAGGTGAAATCATCACCGCAGGCGACCGACTTGAAATGACCGTAGAACTCTCCGGCCGCGTCGGCGGGCGCTTGCTGCTGACTGTTGTTCCCCCAACATTGCAGCGTGCCATCGGGACGAAGCGCGCAAGCGTGCCGGCGCCCTGCAGCGACGCTGATGAAATCTCCAGTCTCGGGAGCGCCCGTGACTTGACCGTCCGAATCGTTGCCCCAGCAGTAAATGCCGCCGGCCGCGAGCAGGCCGCAATTGAAGCCGTCTCCCGCGGCGAGTGAAGCGCCGCGAACGCAGCCTTCGGCGATTCGACCGTCGGGGCCAGGCAGACACTCGCTGAGTTCCGTCTCGGCCCCGGCCTGAGCCGCCTCAGCGGCGAACCCAGCTCCCGAACCGCCCCCTTGCCCGGTGATCGCAGTCTGGGAGTCGCTGCCGCCCGCCGCGTCATCCTGGAAATGACGCGCTTCGATGCAGCCGCTGTTCAGCAGCAGCACGGGGAGAAAAGCCGCCCATCGTCCGTTCACCCTCGGGGGGTTACTCGCGCATTCGCCCGCAGGCAACGGCTTGATGGCCTATGCCGCGGGATGCGGAGCAAGGTATATTCGCGCCCAGTGCGCAGGTCGACGCTCCTCGGATTGTTCATTCCGGCCTTGTTCCTCGCCTGCGGGAGTGAGCGGTCGGGCGCAGGGATCGGCGGGAAGTCGGGCGTCGAAAGCGGTGGAGGCGGAGGCGGCAGCGCGGGTCAAGACGCTACGTCGGCAGCGGGGGCGGCTGGCGTTGCCGACACCGCAGACGGCAGCGCGGGCGACGGAAATTTCTGCGGCATTGGTGGGCCGTGCATCTACTACCGCGAAAACTTCGACACGGCGGCTTGTGCTCCGGGCTGGCACTTGCAGACCTGGTGGCGCTGCGGCGAGCCCGACCGCGTGCTCCAACCTCCGGCGAAGAGCCCCGAAAGCGCGCTCATCAGCCTGGGCGCCGGCCCGGATGGTCCCTACGCCGGAGTCGCCAGCTCGCCCGCGATCGATCTGTCGCTCGCAGGCCAGCCGCTGCTCGAGTTCTATCTTTCGATGAAGACGACTCGCACGGACCAGCTCGCGAGCGGGCATCCGTTCGTCTCGGGTCTGAAAGTACGAGCTCGCGTGGGCGAGGAAGTATTCGAGCTACCCCATGTAGACCCCATCTACACGGGTTATCAGATGTGGAGCGAGTCACTCGAGTATGGCTTCGCGCGCCATCGCGTGGATCTGTCCGCGTTCAGCGGCAAGGTGATCCGTTTGGATTTCGAGTTCGACAGCGAGTATGAAGCGGGAGACTTCGTCATGCTCGACGACGTGTCCGTGTACGATGCGTCGCTCGTGCCGTCGATACCGGAGTCTTTGGCCGTGCCGCGTTGTGAGCCGAAAACAACGCGCTGCGCCGTGCACCTCGCGCAAGTGTGCTCGCAGAACGGAACCTGGCAGACCACGGAAGATTGTCCCTACATCTGCACCGAAGGCGGCTCCTGCGGCGGCAGTTGCCGGCCGTTCGAATCCACTTGTGACCCGGCCCATCCCGGCACGCGCCTAGTGTGTGAAGGTTCCGGCCTGGCCGAGGTGGCGCAGACCTGCCTCGACGAATGCGCGGCAGGCCATTGTCGAGGCGTGTACTTCGATGAAGGGTTCGAAGGGCCATCTGCGCCGCCGGGTTGGATCTTGGCCGGCGATTGGGCGATCGCTCCTGCGCCCGGCCTCGCTCCGGTGCTCGTGAGCGAAGACGGCAGCACGCTCGCAGGCAGACTCACGCAGGCCATGACGAGCCGAAAGTTCGCGGACGACTTCGCGCAGACTCCAGAGCTCGACCTCACGAGCGCGACCGAACCGGTGTTGCACTTCCTCGGCTACATGTACACCGAGCCGGGCAGGAGCGGCTTCGATGTCTGGGCGCGTTCCGATGCTACGGCGGGCGAGTGGCAGCTCTTGACCCCCGAATATCCGGACTACGACGGCACCGTGAACGGCAACGCCGCCTGGTCGGGGCTGTGGCTGACGTTCCGCGACGCGCAAGTCGACCTCACGCAGTTCGTCGGGCAAAAGCTCAGCCTGCGCTTCGCCCTTGCCAGCGACGGAACCAACCAAGGCGATGCGAGTGTTTACATCGAGCATGCGTCGGTCATGGAGAGACCGCTGGTCCCGCTCGCCATCGAGATCCCCTTTCCTTCGCGGTTCTACGCCGTGACGGACCAGCCATTCTCCGCGACGCTCCACGCCTTCGGCGGCTCGAGTCGAGCGCAATGGTCGATCGTTTCTCGCACCGACGCCGATTGGCTGTCGATCGACGCCCAGACCGGAACGCTCTCCGGGGTTCCCAGCAGCACTGACCCGAAGCTTGCGAGCATCACCGTGCGCGTCGAAGAACCCGGCGTGAAACGGGCCAATTTCTCAGAGCTGGGGCTCGAGATCGAGGTCGACTAGAAGCGCCATTCGAAGCCCTGCGCGACGCCGGATCGGGCAAACCGTGGCTGCCAGGTGCGGAGCGTCGCTCGGTCGCTCCCCGAGCGGAGGTAGAGGACGGTGCCAGTGACCACCGCGACAGCTCCACTGATCGACAACACGAGGCCCCAGGTTTCCGCGGTCCGCGCCTGACTCTCGAGCGAGCGCACTCGGTCCTGATCAACGTTCGTGGGGCACGGATCGCTCGGGCACAGGTCGTCGCGCTGATTGAGCGCGCTCGCCATCGTGCCGAAGAAGACGGCGCTAGCGCCCAGCGCCACGACGCCCGCACCGCCCACGCCCACGCCCAGCCACTTCTGCGAATTGCTCGAGCGCTTCTGCCCGGATTTCGACTCGGGGTGGGGCTGCGCGTCAGGGAGCATGGATGAGCGGCTTTCGGGGCTCACCACTGGGGCAGCCGCGGACGACTCGGGCACGGCCGGAGCCAGACGCTCGAGCGCCGGGATCGCGACCCGCTGCACCTGGCCCGCACCGCTCACCACGAGCGAACTCGCAAACGGCGCGAAGCCCGGTGCGCTCGCGCGCACGGAATGCTCACCGGGATCGACCGCAATGCCGACGCCCAGGCCGCTGGCCACGATACTCAAGGAGTCGAGCTGAATCGTGACGCCCTCCGGTAATCCCTCCTGCGGAGCATCGATGACGATTCGGCTCAGCCTCGGCTCGAGCGAGCGCACCCGCGCGGCAGCAAACTCACTCCGGCGATCGGCGGAGCGTTCAGCGAGCTCCACCGCGTCTCGAAACGCTGCATACGCGCTCGCGAGCTTGCCGTCCTGTTCCAGGCAGTCTGCCCAGTGCAAGAGCGCGCCGAGCCGCGGGTCCAAGCGATAGCTCTCGGCGTATTTCGGGCATGCCTCGTGGACACGCCCGCTCTTCATCAAGGCGTCGCCGGCGTCGAACATGTCGACCGCCACGGTGTGGGCGCTCGGCTCGGATGCCTGTGCGGCGGCAAGCGACGCTACGAAAGCGCTCTCGAGCGCGACCACCGTAGCCACCAAACAAGGCCTGCGCTTCAGAGCCGGCCTCCCATCGCCGAACGGGAAAACGCCGAGCTCATCGGCACGGGGGCCGAAGCGCTCGCAGCAGCAGCCGACGACGCCAACGCACGCGGACGACTCGTCGCCGTCGGGCGACGCGGCAGCTCGGTCACTGGTCGAGCATCGGACTTGGCCACCTCGACCGGAAGGGCAGCGGCTGAAGCAGCACGCACGGGCTCGACGGACGCCGTGCGCTGTGCCGCGACCGACGGCTGAACGACCGTTGCCAGCGCGGCCGTCGACTGGTCTGGCGCTGGGGCAGGACCGCGCAAGCGGCGCGCAAGCGTGGCTGCCGCAAACAGCACGAAGACACCGACTAGGGCAAAAGCGATCTGCTTGGAGCGGGGAGAATCGCGGAGGGCGACCGAAGCCGTGGCGGTCCCTCCCAGCGAAGTCACACTCGAGTCGAAGCGTTGCAGCACCGTGGACGGCATCTCCAGCGCCGGATCGGAGGCCGTCAGACGAGGCTCTGGGACCAGTGGCTTTCGCACGGTCTTTTCGGCGCGCGCCCGCCGCACGCCCACGGGAGCCAGCGGCAAGAGCGCTTGCTCCAGCTCGTGTACGCCCGCAAAACGAGCCTCGCGAGCTTTTTCCAAACAGCGCCGCAGCACACTTCCAAGCTCGGACGGCATTTCGGCGACGGAGCCGGGAGAGCCCGCGATGATGTTTGCGCACAGCTCCGGAAAGCTCTCCCCTTGGAACGGGAGAGTGCCGCTGACGAGTTGGTAAAGGATCACGCCGAGCGACCAGATATCCGTGCGCGCGTCCAGGTCCGGTCTCGCGCGCAGCTGCTCCGGTGACATGTATTGTGGCG
>DASSMT010000144.1:0-36120 GCA_035688655.1 Polyangiaceae bacterium
CTACGTCAGCATCGGTCGGCGCGACGGCGCGCGTCCAAGCGACATCCAGACGATCTTGGAGCAGAGTGGCCTGTTCGCGGAGCAGACGGACTACATCCGAGTTCGGCAGCGCAATACTTTTGTCGGAGTCAAGACGGAGTATCTCGAAAAGGCCGTCGCCGCGCTGAACGGGGCGGATATCGCAGGCAAGCCTGCATTTGCCGAGCCAGCCCGACAGCGCGACTAGCGTCGATCGCGCGCCGCGAGACGCGCGATTGCGCTTGCGTGGGGCAAGGGATTTGGCAGCATCTAGGCAATGCGCGAACGCCCCTCCCCCGACCTTGAGCGAATGCTCACCGACGTGGAGTGGGCGATCTCCAAGCAGTTTGCCGCACGCGACCTGGTGCCGATGCTCGAAAATCTGGTGCGGGCCGCGCCAGCCGCGTCGGAAGCCGCATATTTCGCCAAGCTGCGGCTGTGCGAGCTGATCGTGGGCGGCGCGCCCTTTCGCGCCGCCCGCCTGGCGCGAGACGTGCTGCTGCACGGCGAGAGCGACCGAGCTTGGGCCGTGCTCGGCCTCGCGCACACGCTGCTCGGGAACTACCGCATGGCCGCGCGCGCGTACCGCCGCGCGCTGGCGCTCGCGCCGGACTGCGGCGTGTACGAGCACAACCTGGGGCACGTCCTGGACGTCGCGCTCAATCGCCCCCAAGACGCTCTCGCGCACCTCGAGCGCGCGCACCGCGCTTTGCCAAAAGAGAGCGAGATTGCCAGCTCCTACGCCCATGCACTCCTGCGCAGCGGCCAGCTGGACAAAGCACGGCAACTGTTGCTGCAGGCGCTCAAGAGTCCGCAAGAAGCCGAGCAAATCTTCAGTGCCTGGCGCGACGCAAACGGAAACACGGGCGGGACGGGTCTCGGACTCTAGTCATCGGCTCTAGTTTTTCTCGTCGATCGGCTAGCGAGCAGCGTTTTTGGCGTTTGAGCCCTTTGCGTGGGCGGCCTCCGGAACTATCTGGATTCGCGCATGCCTCATTGCCGCTCGTTCGCTGTTTTTCCCGTCCTTTCGGCGCTCGCTTTGGGCACCGTGCTCGCCCCGCGGGCTGTCCACGCCCAGACGAAGCCCGCCGCAGCCGTACCGGCAACGCCGCCACAGCCCGTCCCGGCGCCTGCAGCGCAGGCCGAGCCTCCGATGCCGGACGTTTCCGATCCTCTGCTGGAAACGCCGCCGCCGCCCGCGAATGTCCTGCAATCGTGGCAGCAAGCGCTGCAGCTCGTGCGTGATCAGTCGGTGAGTATGCGGCTGGCGCGCGTCAACGTGCAGCGTGCGGAGGCGCAAGTGAAGTCCGCTTTGTCGCCCGCCCTACCGCAGCTCGTCGGTACCGCGGGCGTGACGCAATACCTGCTCAAAGGCGAAGTGCAGACCGCGACCGGCACGCGCTCGATCCCCGATCCGTCCACGTACTGGAACGCGCAGCTCGCGTTGACCGTACCTATTTTTCGGCCTTTCGCCTGGTCGACCTATGGCAGCGCGAAAGACGCGGTGGAGGCCAGCAAACTTTCGGCAAAAGAAGTCGAGCGCCAAGTCGTCGGCGGCTTCGCCAGCGTGATTGTCACCGTGGTCACCGCCGAGCGCTTGGCAGAAGTGAGCCGCAGCTCGCTGCGCGCCGCTTTGTCGACGCTGGATCTGACCAAGCGCCGGGCCGCGCTGGGCGCGTCGAATACGCTCGACGTGCTGCGCGTCGAGGGCGAAGCCTCGCTCGCGCGCGCGCAGGTCGTGTCCGCGACGGAGGCGTTGATGCGCGCGCGTGAAGCGCTGGGTACGGCGCTCGGTTCCAGCGAGTCCTGGGGCGTCATGCCGGACATCAAGCTCGATTCGCTGGCCACGGACGCGCAGAAAGTCTGCCGCCCGGAACAGGACATTTCCTCGAGAACAGACGTGCGCGCCGCAAAAGCCAACTTGGGCGTGAACGAGCGGCGCTTGAAGGCCATCGACTACAGCTACTTGCCGACGCTCGACGGGGTCTCGGCCTTGGGCGTGCAGGACCCGAATTTCGCACTCAACAATCGCGCCGTGAACTGGACGATCGGCGCTTTGCTGACCTGGACCATTTACGATGGTGGTCTGCGTGGCGGGCAGCGCTTGTCGGCGGCCGCCGAAGTCGAAGGCGCCAAAGCCGAGCTCGCCGAGACGCGCCGCAGCGCGTCGCTCGAGCTGACGCAAGCCCTGCGCAACGTTCAGGTCGCCGAAGCAGACTACGCAGTGAGCGCCAAAACGCGCGAAATCAACGCCGAGACCGTGCGTCTGTCCAAGATCAGCTTCCTGAACGGCAGCGGCACGAGCTTCGACTTGGTCCTCACCGAACGCCAATTACGCATCTCCGAGGCGGACTTGGCGGTCAGTGAGTTCTCCGTGCTGCAAGCCAAAATCGCTGCCTTGCTCGCGCTTTCGACCTGCAATCTGCCCTGAGGGCCGCAGGCCCGGGGCAAGCCGCGAACCCCGAGTGGGTCGCCCCCCGAGCCACGAAAAGCGCTTTCGGCTCATTGCGCGGGAATTCGCCGCGCGCTCGCCGGTTGCTAGCCTTTCGAGAGGTCCCCGCGTCCGGCGTGGGGCCGGGAGGCCGGAAGATGTTCGATTTGCAAGCTTACTGGCCGAGCACTAGGTTGTCGCCCGTGACCGGCACGAAAGACAAGGTGTTCTACGGCTTGTTCGCTGCGACCGCGGCGATCTTCGCCTACTTGATTGGGTACATCTTCTTGGCCACGCCGCTCGCGCAGCTGCAGGCAGGCGGCCTAGCGCAGAAGATCTTCTACTTCCACGTGCCCGCCGCCTACGCCATGTACCTGTGCGGCGCGGTCTGTTGTCTCTCGAGCGCGCTTTACCTCTACAGTCCGACGGACGCGCGCGACGCAGCCGCCCGCGCCGGCGCGGACTGTGCAGTGGTGTTCGGCGCGATGGTGCTCGGCAGCGGGCCGCTGTGGGCGAAGAAGGCCTGGGGCGTGTATTGGACTTGGGATCCGCGGCTCACCACCACGCTGCTCAGCGTGCTGGTGTTCGTGTCCGTGGTCATGCTGCGGGCCTTCGCGGGCAACGGCGAAGCAGAACGCAAGTTTGCATCGGCACTCGGCGTGCTCGGCACGGTCACACTGCCGATCATCCACTATGCAGTCGTGATGTGGGGCGGCAATCACCCGACCGTGATCACCAAGACCGGCGGCGGTTTGCGGCATCCGGCGATGACCCATGCCTTGCTGGTCGGCTTCCTGGCCATGACGCTGCTGGCGGCGTTGCTGCTGTGGTGTCGCACTCGGCTCGCCCTCTCTCTTTCGCGTCTCGACCGGCTCGAAGAGCAGGCCATCGCCACAGGTCAACTCGACTAGTTTGGCGGAAGTGTCTGCGAATCGTTTCTTAGTGCAGCCCGACTCCCCGCCCTCGCCCTTTCTCCGGTAGCCATGACTCAAGCCCAACCCGAATCGACCACATCCGCCACGCTTTCCGATCCCAACTCGCGCTCCACGGAGTTCGTGGCGGTCCAGGGAGGAGGAGAGACGACTAGCGCCGCCTCGTTGCTGATTGCCGCCTATCTCGTGATGTGGGGGTTGGTGTTCGCGTTCGTGTTCCTGAACTGGCGACGACAAGGCCGAGTCGAAGCGCGCATCGCCGATCTGGAAAAGGCGGTCGCGGCTGGCGGTGGCGGCGGTAGCGAGCGACAATGAGATCCGTTGCTCGATGACTGCTGCCCATTTCATTTTCATTCCGGGCGTGCTGTTGGTCGGCGTCGCCCTCGGTTATGCATTCGGCGCGCGCGCGGTGCGCGCCGAGATGTCTCGCATGCGTCGCCGCACCAAGGAGTAAGTGCATGTTGAATTTCGGACTCTCGGACGACCAACGCGCTTTGATCGACGTCGCCAAGCGTTTCAGCAAAGAGCGCATCATTCCGATCGCCGCCGAATGCGACCGTGAAAGCCGTTTTCCGAAAGAGGTGTTCGTCGCCGCGCACGAGCTCGGGCTGGTGAATGCTTCGGTACCGAGCGAGTACGGCGGCCCGGGCATGGGCGAGCTCGAGAACGCGCTGATCGCCGAGCAGCTCGCGTATGGCTGTACCGGCATCCAGACCAGCATGCTCGCCAACACGCTGGCCCTCACGCCCATCAAGCTCGGTGGCAATGAAGAGCAGAAAAAGAAATACCTCGGGATGCTCACGGCCGAGCCGTTGTTCGCCAGCTATTGCACGACCGAACCGAGCGGCGGCAGCGACGTGGCGGGCCTCAAAACCAGCTTCAAGGTGCACGGCGACGACTACGTCTTGAACGGCGAGAAATGCTGGATCACCAACGCCAGCTTCGCCAGCTTCTACGTCGTGTTCGCGACCTCGGACCCTGCCAAGCGTCACCGCGGGATCGCTGCGTTCATCGTCGATCGCGACACCCCGGGGCTGCGTGTCGGCAAGCACGAAGACAAGCTCGGCCAGCGCGCGAGCGACACCGCCGCCGTGCACTTCGAAGACGTGAAAGTGCCCAAGGCGAACCTGCTCGCCACTGAGGGCGAAGGCTTCAAGCTGGCCATGGAGACCTTCAACCAGACTCGCCCCGACATCGGTGCGATGGCCACCGGTCTCATGCAGCGCTGCCTGGACCTCTCGGTCGCTTACGCCAAAGAGCGCAAGGCCTTCGGTGTACCTATTTCAGAGCACCAGCTAGTACAAGCCATGCTGGCCGAGATGGCCATCTCGACCGAGGCCACTCGTCTTCTGTACCAGAAGGCGGCCTGGAACTTGGACAACGGCGTGCGCGATCCGATCGTCTCGAGCTACGCCAAGGCGTACGGTGCCGATCGAGCCATGCAGTCGGCGATCGACGCCGTGCAGATCTTCGGCGGCAACGGCTACGTGAAAGACTACCCGCCGGAGAAGCTGATGCGCGACGCCAAAGTGCTGCAGATCTACGAAGGCACGAGCCAGATCCAACGCCTGGTGATCGCCCGCGCGTTGACCAAGTAAGCCGCAGCAGTGCGGGACCAAAAGGCTCAGCGCGCGCCGATGAACACGCCCGCGTGATTGGCGCGGGCCACGCGCGCGCGCAGTTCGCCCTCGCTCTGATCGATCTCCGAGCCGCGCTCACCGCGCGCTCGCCGTCGCTTCAGGAAAGCGAGCTCGATCAGCGCGAGCTGCTTTTTGCGGCTGGCCCCGTACCCGCCCGGGCTACCCAGCAAGTTCGTCAGGTTCCAGAGCGGGACGAGCATCCAGTAGCTGGCCGTTCGTGCCAGTTCCTTCGGATGCAAGAGCTTGCCTACCTCGTCGATCAGTCCGCGCAGTACGATCGACCGATCACGCACGGCCAAGGTGACGATCAGCGTGAAGAACAGCAGATCGAAGGTCCAGAACAGTAGGAACTTCATCAGCAGACCGACGCCGCCGTCGTACAAGAACGTGACCAGGAAATTGTGCACGAAGTGCAGACTGACGGCCGACCCCCAGCCCGCGATCGGCGCGACGAACCTGAGCACCGAACTGCGCGTTTCAGAGGCCACCCCGACGCCCAGCCCCGTCATCGCGGTGAACGAGGCGTGGCTCAGCCCGGCCGCGACCGTGCGCACGAGGTACAGCGCCACGGCCTGAGTGCCGCCTTGGCGAGCGGCCGAGCCCACGTACAACACGTCCTCGGTCAAAGTGAAGCCGAGCCCGATCACTCCACCGTAGATTGCGCCGTCCAAGGGGCCGTCGAGCTCGTGTAGCCAAACGGACGACAACAACCACAGCACGAGCAGCCCAGAACCCTTGGCGGACTCCTCCACGAACGGCGCCACGAACGAAGCCGTGGAAGATTGCACGATCTGGCTATTCTCCGGCGCGCTGAGCGCGGCGCTGAGAAAGCCTTCGCCGACCCCGTTCATCACGATCGAGATCAGGGTCGCCACCACAGCGCCCCAGAAAAATACCGCTGTCAGAAGCCAGATGGGCTCGGGTTCGTAGCGATCCATGCCCTTGATGATCAAGAAATAGAAAAACACGGTTGGCGCGATGACCAGGAACGCCAGGAACCAAAGCAGGGGCACGCTCCGAGCCTAGCCGAACCAGGCCGAGCGAAAACAGAAAAGCAGCGCTGCGGAAGCGGTTACGGGACCGGCGCCACGGTTGAGGTTTCGGCGCGATGCGCTAAGTTGCGCCCGTGTTCGGTTTCTCCTTCAGCGAATTACTCATGATCTGCGTCGTGGCGCTGATCTTCGTGGGGCCCAAGAAGCTGCCGGGAATGTTGCACAGCCTCGGTCAGTTCATTCGCAAGATGCGCAACATGACCAATGACGTGCGCAATCAGACCGGAATCGACCAGTTGCTCCGCGCCGAAGGTCTGCATGGCGGGCTGAATGAGCTCCGCGGCTTGTTGCGGGTGAACCACGGGCTGTCTTTCGACGCCCCGAACGTGCCCAGCCCCCCGCCGACGGTCGAGCCCACGGTGACGACCGAGCCGACCATGATGGCGCCGGCTGCTCACGTGCCGGTCGACGATCCCTACGCGCACATCGACATCGACACCACGCGCGAGTATCCGCCCGAAGGTGCGGACGCCTACGGTGCGCTGCCCGACGATCTGCTGCCGTACGAACCCAGCGTGTCCGTCCCAGCCAGCGCCTCACCCACGCCCGAAGCAAGCAGCGGGACCGCACCGGAAGCCGCAGCCGAAGCGACCACCGAAACGACCACTGAAGCGACGGCCGAAGCGACGACCCCCAGCGCATGAGCGACAATCCAGAAGAACACGTGATGACGTTCTGGGAGCATCTCGAAGAGCTCCGAGCGCGCATGGTCCGAATGATCCTGGCGTTCCTCGCGGGCGGCGGGCTGGCTTGGGCATACAAGCGGGAACTGCTCAACATCCTGACCCGGCCGTTCGAGGAAGCCTGGAAGTCCGGGGCCTTCCCGGGCATGCCAAAGCTGGTGTTCATGGCGCCGGCCGATGCGTTCATGGCCTACGTCAAGCTCTCGGCCATGAGCGGGGCGATCTTCGCGCTGCCGATCGTGCTCTATCAAATCTGGGCATTCGTCGCGCCCGGCTTGTACTCACGCGAGAAGCGCTTTGCCCTTCCGTTCGTGATCGCTTCCTGTGGGCTGTTCGCGGGCGGCGGCTACTTTGGCTGGAAGTTCGCGTTCCCGAAGGCGTTCGCCTTTTTGCTCAGCTACATGCTCCCCGACGGCAAGGGCGGCGTGAACATCGAGGCCACGGTCACGCTCAAAGACTACCTCGAGTTCGTGACGCACATGCTGGTCGCGTTCGGCGTCGCGTTCGAGCTGCCGGTGTTGTCCTTCTTCCTCTCGATCGCGGGCATCGTCGACTACAAGCAGCTACTCAAGTTTTTCCGCTACTTCATCGTCGTCGCCTTCATCATCTCGGCTGTGCTCACGCCCCCCGATCCGCTGAGCCAACTCTTGCTCGCGATCCCGCTGTGCGGCCTGTACGGCATCTCGATCGTGGTGGCCTACATCTTCGGCCGCAAACCGCCGCCCGAAGAGGAAACGCCGAAGAAAGAAGCCGCCGAGTGACCCTCGCCGGATAGTGGGACTCGCGCAGCGAAGAGAACAGTGCGCGCTGCGAGCTGCGCTGCGGGATCGGGAGCGCCCCACTCTTCGAGCTGCCCAAGCGTGTCTGCGAGCGAGCGGCCGAGCCCCTAGTCTTCGCGGGCGTAGGGCTCGCCGCGCAGGAGAGTCAGCGAGCGGTAGAGTTGCTCGAAAAGCATCACCCGCGCCAGGCGGTGCGGAAAGGTGAAGGTCGAGAGACTGAGTCTCACGTCGGCGCGTGCAGAGAGCGCGCTCGGGATGCCCTCTGCGCCGCCGATCAGGAACGCGACGTGGCCTTTACCGCGAGCACCCCAGCGCTCGAGCCGCGTCGAAAGCTCAGTGCTGGTGATGCGTTCTCCGTCGACCTCGAGCGCGACGACGAACGCGCCATCGGGAATGGCGCGACCGAGGCCCGCGGCGTCTTTGGTCTCGATTTCTTCGCACTTCACGTAGCGCGCGATGCGGCCCAGATAGTCATTGGCGACGGCGCGCAGCTCGCGCTCTTTGATTCGCCCCTCAGCGATGACGAACAGCTTCACCCGGCGTCTGGCGTCGCGTCCGGCACCTGCAAGCGACGCGCGTCCATCCATAAGCCGTCGATGTCGTAGAGCGAGCGGGTGTCCGCGGAGAATACGTGCACCACGATGTCCACGAAATCGAGCAGCACCCAATGACCTTTCGGCAAGCCTTCGATCGAGATCGCGTTCCAGCCGAGCTTCGACAGCGCGCCATCGACGCCGTCCGCGATGCTCGCCACGTGACGGTCGCTTTGGCCGGTCATGAGCACCAAGTAGTCGGCGTAGTCGACCTTGCCGGTGACATCGATGATCTCGACGTCGATCGCCTTCTTGTCCAAGCCGGCAGCGGCGGCGGCGAGCGCCATCTTCTGGGCGTCCATCGACGGGCCGGGGACGCGGGCCGCGCTGCGAGGAGGAGTCACTGCCCGAACGGGCTTTTTGAAAACTTTGGTCGTCGCCTTTTTCGTCACAGAGTTTTTTAACCTCGTCGGGGCACCGCGAAACGTTCACCTACCCTGCGCTGACCGCCGGCAAGCCTGGCGTAGTTTACCTCACCTCGGGCCGGCATCCAGGGAAAGCTCGGGGTCGCTTTCGGGCGGGTTCGGCGGCTGCGCGGCCTTTTTGGCACTCGGCACGCTTGCGTCCGTGCCCGCATCGCCGCTTTCCGAGGACCAAGCCGGCACGATTGGCGGTTCGTACTCGGGCGGCGGAGTGCCCGGAGGTACGCGCCTGCTAGAGGAACACGCCCCGAGCACCACGGCGAGCACGCCCAGCGCCAGCGCGACCCTCATAGCGCAACGCCCCCCGCGTCCGGCGCCAGCCCGGCGTCGCCTTCGGCGCCAGCATCGGCTTCGGGCTTTGCCTCGTCGTCGTCGTCCGTCCCCGGCTCACCGAGCACGCCAGCAGTGGGCCGCGGAGGGGCCGCGTCCGTGCCCGCCGCACGCGCTCCGCGGGCTCCCGGCGGGGCTGAAGCGAGCTCGTAGCTCGCCGGGGGTGGCGCGGGGTCGGGCGCAGGTGCTCGGCAGCCCACGAGCAGCGTCGGCGAAGCCAGCACCCAGAGGAGCGCGCGTGAAGGACGGAACGGTTGAGGCTTCATGACCAGCGCTCCTCGTCGACTGCGCGCAGCGTCGCGAACAAGTCGTGATGCGGTCGATAGCCGAACGTGGCGCGAGCGCGCGCGTCGTCGACCATGCATACGTAACGGATGAAATCCAGCTCTGGAGCGGGAAACGAGCTGACACGCCAACGAAATAGCCGCTCCACGGCGGCTCGCGCCATGCCGTGCGGCACGGCCACCGCGGTTCGCCCGAGCAACGTGAGCGCGCGCGAAAGCGAAACGGGCGGTGGGCCGCCGATGTTGAAGATCCCGCGCACTCCCGGGGCGAGCGCAGCCTGCAGCGCCGAAACCACGTCGTCTTGATGCACGACTTGCATCATCGGATCGAAGCCGAGCAGCGTCGGTACGACCTTCAAGCGCAGGTAGTTGCTGGGCGCATTGTGCACCGTGCCCAAGATGTGCGACGGCCGCAAGATCACCGCCTCGGTCTGGGGATAGCGCCAGAGATACGACTGAGCGCCCATGTCGAGCCCCACCAAATCGCGAATCTCGCTGAACGGTCCTGCTCCCAAGAGCGGCGCGTCTTCATTGAGAAACACCGGATTGTCCGGCCTGGGCCCGTACACGTTGGCGCTGGAGAGCAGCACCACTTTCGGTACTTTGTAGCGCTCGGCGTATTCGAGCAGGTGTTGAAACGCGATCACGTTCCAAGAATGGTGATCCTCGGCGCTGTCGCGCAGATTGTGCATCACGCCCAGGTGCACCAATGCGCGCACGTTGCCCGAGCGGAAGATGTCTTTCGTACGCTTGCTGCGGATGTCGATCTCGTGATGCTCGATATCACTCGGGCGGTCGGGAAACGGGCGCCGATCCAGGCCGATCACCTTGGTCTTGCGGTGTAACACGCGCGTCAAACGTCGCCCCAGCCGCCCGCAAATGCCCGTGATGACGACGGCTCGGTCATCCGTCGCTGCCGAAGTCCCCATTAAAGAAACACGCTCCGACGACTGTTCAGGCCACGGCGGAGCATGTCCGAGATGGTCTGACGCACGAGCCACACTTTTTCGCCGACGACCGCGTCGTCTTCGTCCGGGCCGCCCTCGAAGCGCATCGGCTCTCCGAAATAGATTCGGTATTTGGTGGGCAGCGGCATTTGCGCGCCCGGCACCAACAGCTGCGGGATCAGCGGAAAGACCGGGATATCGAGCAGGCGCGCGGCCCAACTCAAATTGCCGAGACTGACGTATTGCTCCTCGGCACCGATCACGGCAACCGGCACGATCGGCGTATTGGTTTCGAGCGCCAAACGCATGAAGCCGAGGCCAAAGGGCTCCAGCTGATAGCGGCGTTCGAAGGGCTTCGACACGCCACGAATGCCCTCCGGAAATGCCAGCAGCACCTCCCCCATTTCCAGCAAACGACGCGCGTTCTCGGGCACGCCCACCACTTGCCCCACGCGATTGAAAAAAGCCGACACGAACGGCAACGTGGCCGTCCATTTTTCGACCATTGCGCGCACGACGCGCGGCGGCTTGGCATCGAAGAACAACGAAGAGCCGACGATCGCCGCGTCGATCGGCACTTGTCCCGAGTGGTTGGCGATCAACAGCACACGGCCCGCCGGCACATTTTCGATCCCGAACACCTCGGTTCGGAAATACATACGATGAAAAAACGCCAGCATCACCGCCGCGTTCCGGGCAGTGCTCACGTCGAAGCCGAACGGGTCGCCGCCGAGATCGAGGTAGCGTTCCTTCAACACGTCCACGCGCTGCTCGAAGTCGCGCCCGAGCAGGCGCGTTTTGAGCTCTTCAGCGGCATGGCGCGCGGTCGCGCGCAGGCGTTCCAAGAGCGGCACCGCGCCGCCCGCCACGTCCGCCAGCCGCGCCAGTGCATTCCGAGACTCCATCTCCGTACCGAGTCTTGCCGCCCCCCGCCGCCACTGCAATCGCTTTCGCGTGTTCCCGGCCGCGCGCCCTGTGCCCGAGCGCGCCCGACTCGAACTCGGCCAGACTCGAAAAACGCGTTACGTTGCGCGACGTGCCTGCGCGCAGCGTGATTCCAGCCCCGCTTCAGCCCGGATCGCGGATCCGCGTGATCGCGCCTTCCGGGCCCTTCGATCGCACATTGGTGCTGCAGGGCATGGCTTGGCTCGGACAGCGTTACCGCGTCGAATTCGATTGGTCGATCTTCGAGCGGAGCGGTTTTTTGGCGGGCAGCGACGCGCGGCGACTGGCCGAGCTCAATCGCGCTTTGGCCGATCCGAGCCTCGCTGCGATCATCGCCGCCCGCGGGGGTTATGGCCTGACCCGCATCGCACATCTCGCCGAGTATGGGCCGCTGCTGCGCCACCCGAAGTGGATCGTCGGCTTCTCGGACATCACGGCGCTGCACGTCGAGGCCGGCGCGCTCGGCATTGCTTCCATGCATGGGCCGAACGCGGCCGCTCTCGGGCGTGGCGATCACTGGACTCGGCAGCGCTTCATCCGAGCGCTCGAGACTCCGTACGAAAAGACCTGCTTCGAGGGCCGGCACACCGTGCGCCCCGGGTTCGCGCGGGGGCTGCTGGCAGGCGGCAATTTGAGCCTGGTCTTCGCGTGTCAGGCGACGGGCCGGCTGCGTTTGCCGGCCTCCGCGATCTTACTGCTCGAGGACATCACCGAGTCGGCGTACCGCGTCGATCGCATGTTGAGCGCCCTTTTGGCTTCGGGCGCTCTCGACCGCATCGCTGGCGTGGCCTTGGGCGATTTCAGCGATTGCCCAGACTCCCACGGCGTATCCGTGCACGAAGTGCTCGCCGAGCGCCTATCGGGTCTTGGAGTCCCCGTGCTGAGCGGTCTGCGCTTCGGACACGAGCGCTACAACGAGTTCGTGCCGCTCGGCACTTTCGCCGAGCTGGATGCGACCCGCGGTCGACTTCAACTCATTCGCGACTGACGCCTAACGGCTCTTGTCGTCGAACAGCTCCGCTTCGTCGACCGTAACCGTGAGTTCGTCCTGCTCATCCGCATCGAGCAAGCTCGGAAAGGCCGGCTGCGGTAGCGGCGGCGGGGGCTTCCCGGACGCGCGCGACCCGGGCGGCGGCGGGGGCGCCGGCGCACGTGAGGCCCCAGACGTGGGCGGGGGCGGCGGGCGATTGCCGGTCGACGCGCCCGTCCGCGGCGGCGGACGCGTTGACGAGGGCGGCGGAGGCGGCGGGCGCTTTGCGCTGGGCTTCGGGGGTGGACCCTTGTGAACCGGCCCGGGCAGCGGCTCATCGCCCAGCGCACCCTTGCTTGCTCCGTTGCTGAGCACGCCTTCGGGAGCGCCGGGATTCGAGCTCGGGAGCGGAGGCGGCGTCGCCCGCGGTCGCGACAAGGGCGGCGGCACACCCGGCTCGTTCTCGACGTCGACGTCGACGTCGACGTCGAGCGCAGCGCGCACGGTCGGCTCTTCCGAAGGCGACGCCAAGGACTCCTCGGTGGGAACGCCGTGGGACGGAGCTTCGGCGCTCAGCAGCTCACTCTCAGCGTCGTTCGCGATTGAGTCGGCCGGTGCGGGTTCTGTCGCGGGCGCTTCGGCTGCTTCGGCTGCCGGCGCTTCCTCGCTCGCAGCGGCCGGCGGCGGAGTTTCGGCGGGCGTGGCGGGCACCTCTGACGTCGCGACCTGTGCTGGCGCGGGCTCGGCCGCGATGGGCTCCGGCTCGGGCGCAGCGACGGCCGCTGCAGGCTGGGGCATCGCGACTTCATCCGAGCTCACCTCGGGCGAAGTCTCCTCCGCGGCGGAGGCGGACTCACTCGGCTCCGCGGGTTCCGCTGCTGGCTGCTCGGCAGCGGGCGGCGGTTCGGTTGCTGCTGCGGGCGCATCGCTCTCGGCGGGCGCTGCCACAGAGGCGGTTTCGGCAGGTGGCGGCGGCTCGGAGGGCGCCTCCGACGACCGCTTCAACATGTTGGCTTTGGCGTGTTCGAGCCCAGCCACGGCCTCCGGATCGCCGGCTTTCATGCGCAAAACCCGGCGCCAGGCGTCGGCGGCCTCGCGCGGGTCGTTGAGCTTCCCTTGCCAGAGTCGAGCGACGCTGCGGGCCAACTCGGCACGTGCTGCGGGCTCTTTGCCACGAAGAATTTGGTCTTCGTAGAGCTGAACCATCCCGCGGTAGTCCTCGAGCTCCGTGTACAGCTGCGACAACTGATCCATCACCTGCGTGTCGGCCGGTGAAAGGTCGTGTAGTCGCTTCAAATCAGCCGCGGCGCCTGGCGGATCCGCGAGCTTCTCACGCCGGACGGCGGCACGGCGCGCGAGCAACTTGCGCACCAGCGGGCCGTCGAACACCTCTTCGAGCGCGCGACTCAACACGGCCTCGGCACGTCGTGGTTCACCCACTTCATCGGCCAGCCGCTCGAGTGCGGCCAAAGGTTCATCGTCGACATGGCTGACGATCGCGTCGCCCAGCCAAGTGAAGGCCTGTTCGGTGTCCTTCAGCTCGCTGTGCGCCAGCTGCGCCGCGCGGCCGAGCAGCATGCCTCGCGTGCGTCCGCCATCGCGCGAGCCTTGGCCCCCGTTGGCCAGCGCTTCGGCCAGCGTGCGCCGCAATTTGTCGGTCCCTTGCTCGGCATCCGTGGTGCGAGCCACGCCAACCAGGACGTTGAGCGTGTCTTCTTGTGGCGCGCCACCGAGCGCCAGGTCGAAAAAGGCACGCGACTTGTCGTAAACGTCGAGCGTCGCAGCCACGCTCGCCGCTCGTGCCAGGGCTGCGAGTTTGTCGCTCGGCGCCTTGCATCGGGTCACCTGGCGTTCGTAGATTTCGATCACCCGCGGCGCCTGGTCGGTCAGCTTCGCGAGACGAGCGAGCAACGGTTCGACTTCGCCGGGAGCAACGCTGGTCAGCGCCTGCTCGCCGTGGCGAATCGACTCCGCCGAGTCCACGCCGAGCCCGCCGAGGACCTCTGCTTGGCGCACCATTTCTTCGGCCCGAGGCGGACCGCTGAGCGCCAAGATCAGTAACTCGTGGGCGATGCTGAGCGCGTCCAGATCCTTGAGCTTGACCGCGATTCGCTCCAATTCCTCGGCGATCTCCGGGTCCGTGCTGCGTGTCCGAGCGAGCTCCTTGGCGACGTTGGCTGCGTCCACGTCGCGACCGACGCCCACGAAGCGCTCGAAGGCGCCACGCAGCGCGCCGTTGCGCGCCGGACTCGGTGCCAGCTCGAGATACCACTCGACCAGCTTGCTCGCGACGACGCCCTTCCAACCGAGGGCATCACCGAGCTTCACGTATTCC
The DNA here is from genome assembly GCA_035688655.1 of Polyangiaceae bacterium. Lineage (GTDB taxonomy): Bacteria > Myxococcota_A > Polyangia > Polyangiales > Polyangiaceae > PMG-095. Next base: position 14,362 of record DASSMT010000144.1, read on the forward strand.
TCACGGCACGGCTCGTCGCCGTTGTCCGCGACCTGCATCAGCACAGCCAGCGCTTCGTCGCTCTTCTTCACCTTCTCGTGCAGGATCTCGGCCAGCCGACGCGTCATCCGGCTCACCTCCTGCTCGTCGCCTTCGACGTCGATCAACTCCGCCAGGTGTTTGGCGAAACGCGGCCAATCTTCCAGCTTTTCGCACAACATCGCGAGCCGGCTCACGGCGTCGAAATTCTCGGGTTCGAGCTCGCGCACCAAGTCGAGCGCGACCACGGCCGCGACTGCGTCGTCCAGCGGACCTTCGTACAGGCGAGCCAGATCGTCGGCTACTTTGAGCTTCTCTGCCGGATCTTGCAGCACTTTCAGGCGACGTTCCAACGCTTGAGCCACACCCTTCGGCTCGTCCAAGCGCTGATACAGCTCGGCGATCTTCGACAGCGCGCCGTCGTTCGTCGCGTCGAAGTCTTTCAGCAATCGCTCGTAGATCTCGATTGCCGCTTTCGGGTCGGCGAGACCGTCGGCGACGATCTGCGCGCGCCGCAACAGCACGGGGATCTGCTGCTCCGGGCCCGGCGAGGCTTTCTCCACGCGTTCGAGCAGCGAGACGGCTTCGTTGAACTCTGCTCGCTGCTCGGCGTCATCGGCCAGCACGTTCAGCGCTTCCAGATCGTCGCCGTCTTGCAGTAGCTCTTGCAGCGTTTGACGCGCCTCTTCGGGCTTACCCAGCGTGTCGCGCAACAGCTTGGCGGCGCGCTTGCGGAGCTCAGCGCGTTGCGCACGCTCCGGCAGTTTGTCCGCGCGGCGCAACAAGAACGCGACCAATTCCTGGTTCTGTTCCGCGGCCTGGTAGCGCACCTCCAAATCGGCCGCATAGCGGTCGTTTTGCGGGTCGAGCTCGGTCGCTTGCTCCAGGCGTTGCACCGCGTTTGCTTCGTTGCCGGCACGCGACAAGTAGTCCGCCTCGGTCGCGAACAATGCGGCTTTCTCGCCGTCGCCTTCGGCAATTTGCGCGCGCTCGTTGGCGGCTGTCGCTGCGAGATCCCAAGCCCCGGCAGCGGAAAAGCAACGCTCTGCCGCGGCCCATGGCTCGCCGCTCTTCAACAGCCGAGCCGCCTCTGCAAAGGCCTCGCCCGCGGCTTGCGGCTGTAGCGCGGACTCGCGCAATTCGCCGAGCTTTTGCAAAAGCGCCGCACGCTGAACATCGTCGGTGATCGCTTCGACATTCTCCGCGATCACTTGGATGGCCAAGTCGATCCGGCTCCCTTGCTCGAAGTAGCCCACGGCGCTCTGGATTGCTTCTTCGTCGCCCGTGGCCAGGGCCGCGATACGCGCCCAGGCCTCACCGGTGGCGACCGGATCCTTGCGTTTTTGTTCGTGCAGCTTGGCCAGCGATTTCTCGAGCGAAATGCGAGCTTCGATATCGAGTGTCTGCTCGGCTTCGTCGCCCAAGAGCGCTGCGAGTTCATCCCAGCGCGCTTGCTTTTCGAACGTGCGCTTGAGTTGGCTGCGCGCAGGTTCGTCATCGGCATCGAGCGCGAGCAACTCTTTCAGCGCGATGACCGCACCTTCCACATCGTGCAGCTGCGTTTCGCACAGCGTCGCGACTTCGCGCAGCCAGCCCTGCCGTTGGTCGGTGTCGGCGTTCGCGTCCGAGCCCGCGGCCAGCAAGACATCGCGCAAATCAGCGTACTTTCGGGTTTGGCGCAAGAACGGCTCCAAATACCCGATGGCCTCCAGGTTCGCGGGATCGAGCGTCAGCACTTCACGGAACTTGGCTGCGGCTTCGTTCTTCTTCACCTTGCGCGCCAAGGCCTGCGCATGCTCGACCAGCGCAGCCACGCGCGCTGCAATGTCGGCATCGGGCGGTGGAGCGAGCGCGTCCAAGAGCGCGTCGTCCGCGCCCGCGGCCATCGACTCACTGATCAGCTTGCGTGCTTCGGCCGCGAGCACACCGTTCGGATTGGTCTTGAGATACGCGGCCGCGCGCGGCGCGACCTCCGCGGTGCGATTGAGCTGTTGACCGTAGAACATCGCCAGCTGCACCGCGCGGTCGTGCTCGGGCAGCATTTCGAGCGCGCACAAGGAGTACGAAAGGCCGTGCTCGCCCGCGTACTCCTCGGCGAGCTCGACGAACAGTCCGGCACCTTCTTGCCGCTCCAGGACGGAGAGGTTGTGACCGGCTTGCGCGCGCTCCAGCAACACCGTTGCGAGTTGTTGCTTGAGCGTCGGATCTTGTCCCCCTTCCAGCTCGCGCGCGCGGCGGTACGCGCTGGCGGAGCCCACGAAGTCGAGCGCGTTCTTGCGCACGTCGCCTTCGTCTTGATAGAGCGCGATCTGCCGTTCCGGATCCGTGACGAGCGCCTGCTCCAATGCGAAGTAGGGCACCGCTTCGTTCCACTGCCCCGCGCCTTTGTACAGCTCACGAATGGCGTAGATCGAGAACTGACTGCCGGCGTCGAACTCGATCGCGCGCTTGTAGTTCTCGATCGCCTTCTTGGGCTGTTCGAGCGGGGGATTTTGCCAGAGCTGGCCCAGCTCTTCGTGCAGGATCGCCAGCTGACTGCGCAGCTCCGGCTCTTGCAGCGCGAGCAACGCGAGCGCTTTGGCGCGTCGCTCGAGCAACGCGACCAAAGCCTTGGTATCGCCTTTTTCGCGGTACAATTCGGCGAGTCGTTCGGCGGGCGTGGCTTGCGTCGGATCGCGATCAATCGCGATCATCAACGCGCGCGCCGCGCGATGTGCATCGCCGAGTGTGGTCGACCAAACGTTTGCAGCTTCCGTCAACCAATGACACGCCACCGCGGGTTCACTGGTCGCTGTCCCAACTTTTTCCAGTAACATCGCATACGACTTCGGATCACTCTGGCCCGCTTGGTGGGCGAAGGTGATTGTTTCTTGGTCGTGCGGGTTTTGGACCAGACGCTGGACGAGCGTCTCCATTTCACGAGGGTCCATCTTTGTTCTGATGACGCTAACACGCGGTAAGAACGCCCCGCAACGCGCAATCCCGCGCTCTCTCGCAACTACTCGAAGCGCCCGTAACGTTCGTTGCCCTTCCTTTGCAAGGGGGCCTTCGGGGTGCGCGAATGGTTGACCTTCTTTGACGCGGGTGCGATCGACGTGCTCGCTGACGGTTCGGGTGCAGCGGCCTCCACAGAGGAATTTTCCGCTGTGTTGAGACTAGCGAGCGGGGCCGGCTCCGGCATGCGACTCTGCAGCTCGGCGCTGGCGGCGCTCGGTGTGTGAGCCGCACTCTCGGAGCGCGCGGCAGGACCGGGTTTGCGTGGATTGAACAGGACCAGCAGGCCGAGCGCAAAGAGCGTGAGAGCGACTGCCGCAAGAACGCGGCCGTAACGGTGAACGAGCGACTTTTCTCGCCCGGCGAGCGTGAGTCGCGGTCCGCTCTCGAGCGCCCGCACGCTGATCTCCGCGGCGTCGAGCTCCGCGATCATCTGTTCTGCGGTGGCTGGCCGTTCGGCAGGTGACTTGGCGAGTACTCGCCACAAAAGCGCCTCGATGCTCTCCGGCACACTCACTTCCGGGCTCATCGTTTCGAAGCGCGGCGGCGGATCCTTGATGTGGCGCGCCATCACGACCACTGCGTCGTCGTCCACGAACGGCGCGCGACCGCTCAGCATTTGGTACAGCAGTACCCCCAGGGAATAGAGATCGCTGCGCGCATCGAGCGGGCTGCCCTGTGCCTGCTCCGGGGACATGTAGCGCGGCGTGCCGAAGACCGTTCCGGCCTGCGTCTCGAGCTGGTCGATCTTGTTCGCGTCGCCGTCGCGGGACCACTTGGCGATCCCGAAATCGAGCACTTTGCAGATCTCGCGGGCCATGCCACCACCGCCGCTCGGCACGCGCGAGAGGAACAGATTGTCGGGCTTCAGGTCGCGGTGAATGATGCCTTTCTCGTGCGCCTCGGCCAGCGAGTGCAGCGCGTCCCGGGTGAAGCGCAGGGCATCGAACCAGTCGAAGCGACCCACGCGCCGCAAGCGGTCGCCCACGGTCTCGCCCTCGAGCATTTCCATGGCCAAAAACCAGGACCCATCTTCGGCCTCGCCGAAATCGAACGCGGTCACGGTGTGCGGGCTGACCAGCGCACTGATCGAGCGCGCCTCGCGTTCGAAGCGGCCTTTCGTCTCCGGATCGTGCGCCCGATCTTGGCGCACGAGCTTGAGCGCAACGTCTCGTCCCATCGCCTCCTGCCGCGCTCGGTACACGGCTCCCATCGAACCGCGCCCCAAGCGACCAAGGATCGTGAAGCGCCCAGCAATAGTAGTACCGAGCAGGGGATCGGATCCGTCACGCAAATCGACGAACGGCAGCGAATGCTCGGGGCAGCGCGGCAATTCGTTCGCGCTCACCACCAGATCCGGGAAGGCGGACCGCGGCTTGCCGCAGCGAGGACAAACCCGCTCGGTCGAACGGCTCGACGGTGGGATCGTCGCTTCAGCGGCCACGGCGGGCATCGGGGGGGTCGCGCGACTCGGCGGCGCGCGCGCCATCTTATCATCGCAGGAGGCCGAGTGTCCTGGACAAGGTGGCGCCAAAGCTGCGCAAGGCGCGTGGAACGGGCGGCGAGAACCGCCTGGGTAAGTGAATCACCGACATCAAAATTGAATTTGGAAGCGGCCCCGGGCGCCACTGAGCACGGGCCAGGCCGGCAGCGCCGCGCGTTCCGGCGGCGGATCCGCGAAGCGCCCCCAGTACAAGGCGAAGCTCCCGGCTCCAGACAGCACGCCGGTCGCGAGCGCCACATCGGCGACCATCGCGGCGTCGCGCGCCTGTGACTCTTCGGTGTTCGCATCGAGCGTCAAAGCGCGCACCCCGAACACGACGCCCACCAACAACGAAGCCAGCGCGAGGCTCCCCGTACCGATCACCCAACCGTCGAACTTGCCGCGCATGCGCGGCGCCGGACAGTCGACCCTGGCGAGAGCTGGCGTCGGCTCGTGCGGAACCGCGGCCAGCAATTCGGCTTGCGCGCCGCGCAAGCGTTCGATCGTCTGGCTCGCCCGCTCGAGCTCCTTCGGATCTTTTTCCATGCTCTGAAAGCGCTGCAGCGAGGCGATCGCCCCCGCCAGATCGCCGAGTTTTTCCTGAACCAGCGCCAGGTTGAACATCAGATCTTTGCCCCCCGGGTCACGCTCGAGCGCGGCCTCCAGCTCTTCGGCCGCGCGCCGGTACTTTCCCGCGCGGTACCACGCGAGCGCGCGCTCGAAGTGCTCCGCTGCTTGCGCGGGAGATGCACGACCATCGGTGAGTATGCGCGCGCTGGCAGGTGCGGGACTGACGGGCGCCGCTGGGGCAAGACTGCCAGGGGCGAGGCTTACCGGCGCCGGCGGCGGGCTGCTCTGCGCTTCGGCCCGCACCGCGAACAGCAGCCCGATCACAGCGAAAAATAGGCTCGAACGCATACCGGCCCAGCATAGACCAAGTCGGGCCGGGCGCGGCGGGCTATACTTCCGTTTATGGACAGCCCGCCGCAGCTGCCCTTGGCCGCGCTCGGCCCGGACAGCGCGAAGACCAACGGCACGTCGATCTTCGCGTTCATTGCCAGCCTGTCGGGCTACGTCTGCTTCTTGGGGGTGGGTGGTGCACTGGGGGTGGTGCTCGGTCTCATCGCCCGCAGTGAGATCTCGCGCGCCCAAGGTCGCGAAACCGGGCGCGGCCTAGCCACCGCCGCGATCGCCCTCGGAATGCTCAACGTGTGTCTGGTCGTGATCGGCACCGCCGCCGGCATCGCCTACCTGGCGCGTCCGCCGTCGGCCAGCGCGGCGCGCAGCACTCCGACTGCGACGGCCCCGGTTTGGGGTGCGCCCAGCGTTGCGCCGCGCGTCGCGAGACCCTCGTCGAGTCCGCAGCCGCCCGTCCGCGCTTCGCGCGAAGCCGGAACGACCGTGACCAGCTTGGGCCAAATCACCATTGCGGACCTTTCCGGTGATTTCGAGCCCGAGCTCGACAATCAGCGCACGTTGGCCGGCGCCGCGGGCGAGACCCTCGTGCTGTGGTTGGTCGTGCACGACTGCAAGCCGTGTGATGGGGTCGCCGCCGCTCTGACCAGCCGAGAAGTGCAGAAGGCGCTGGCGAAGGTGCGTCTGGTGCGCGTCGATCGCGACGACTTTCAACCAGAGCTCGATCGCCTGGGTATCCCCACTGAAAAAATCCCGGGCTTCGCGCTTCTCGACTCACGTGGGCGTGCGCGGGACTTCATTCACGGTGGTGAGTGGGACGCCGACATCGCCGCCAACATCGCGCCAGTATTGGGAAAATTCGCTCGGGGCGGGTACGCAAAACGGCGCCACCCCTGGCGTGCACCCATGCGTGAAGATGAAACGCAGCTGTGAGGCGGGTCGCCCTCGCGGAGCGGGGATTTTTGATACTATCTGCGGCCCTGAATGACGAGCGTTCAACATTTGATCACGCCCCTGCCCGTTGGTGCTTCCGTTGCCCCTGGCACGCTCCGCGCACGCCTCGAGGAGCTGCGCGCGCGCGGCACCAAACTGAACCTCAAGCAAGCCGTGGGCATCATCGTGCCGCTGTGCGTGCAAGCGGCCGAGCTGCATCGAGCTGGGCACCGCTTGTACCTGCACGCCTCGAGCCTCGTGGAGGACGATTACGGTTTTTATCAAATCTCGCTGCCCCACGCGAGCAAAGCGCCGCTCTTGCCTCGCGACAAAGCGTGCATGGCGCCCGAAGAGCGCGCCGGCGCGCCAGGTACGGCGCGGGCCAGCGTTTACGCGCTCGGCGCGATTCTGTACGAGCTCTTGACCGGCCTCGCCGTGGGCCCCGGCATGCGGCGTCCGAGCGAGGTCGTGCCCGGTTTGGGCCCTGATTTCGAGAACGTACTCGCCAAAGCCTTGGTCTCGGACCCCGCGCATCGCCCCGATGATCTGAATGCGTTGGCCCAGGCGTTGCACCAGTTTGCCCCTCCCGGAAGCGTGGTTCCACCGCCCCCGGCAGACACCTCCCATCTGGACCACGACGTCGGCTTCGACGTCGATGTCTCGATGTCGATGTTGCCCCCCGCCCCCGCACCGGCTCCCAACAGCCCATATAACCTCGGGGTCATCGAGCAACGCGCGCGCATACCGGGGGACGCAACGAGTGAGCTCGCGACGCTCAAAGCCCGGCTGGAGAGCGACCCCCGCCCGCGCTACGTCGTGGTCAAGGACGGCATGGACCACGGCCCGTTCAGCGCGGTGGAGCTGCTGCAACAAATCGCCACCCACACCTTCCTCGATGTCGACGCGGTGCGCGACACGCTGAGCAAGGACGAGCGCCCCATCAAAGACTGGGAAGAATTCGCGCCCTTCGCGGAGAACGCCCGCCTCTCACGCGACATTTCCGCAGAAAAAGCGGCGATCGAGCGGGTGGTCGTCCAGGAATCGCGCAGCACGCGCGGCAAGACGCTGATCGGTGTGCTGGGTGTGGGCGCGCTCGTGGCCGTGGCTGGGCTCTGGTTCTTGAAAGCGCGCGCCAATCGCAACGACGAGGTGGCGGTTCAGGTGGAGTCGCAATCCAACGTCGAACTCGACGCCGGCCTCAACTCGACCAAAAAGAAGGGCGGCGGTGGGGGCCGCGTCGTGGGTCGCAGCGGGGGCTTTCCCATTCTGGGCGGTGGCCAAAGCTGCGAGGCCGCGCAGGCCTCGTACGTCGAAGAGATGAGCGTGGGCGGCCCACGCGGTCAGGCCGACATCACCGGCGGCCAATACGCGGCCATTCTGAACCGCGGCAGCTATTTTGCGCATTGCAGCGTGCCCGACAGCGCCAAGATCAGCATCTGCGCCGCGGTCCAAAATGGTCGCGCGGTGGGCGTCACGGTCGTCGTCACCCCGCGCAATCCGGCCGCATCCTCGTGTATCGCGGCGGGGGTCCGTGGACTCAGCTTTCCCAGTAACCCGAAGCTCGACGTCACGCACACGAACTTTTGAGGGCGGCGTGACCGACCGGGGTGGCGGAGCGAACACGCGAATGAAACGACGACGGACGGCTGGGGAGCAACGGCGACTGGGGCTATTCGGACTGCGAGGCCTGCTCTGCCTGCCCTGCCTTGCGCTGTTCGTCGTCGGCTGCAACGTGCCGATCGCCGCTGGCCTGGACGAGACCGACGCCAACCACGCGGTGGTGGCTCTGGAAAAGGGCGGCGTCGCGGCGGACAAAGATCGCGACCCGGACAGCGAGGGGCGCTGGCGGATCAGCGTTGCCCGCGACGACGCTTCGAGCGCAGCCGGGATCCTGAGCTCGGAGAGCTTGCCGCCCGCGCCCAGCCCGGGTTTGCTCGAGACCCTCGCGCAGGGCTCGATCGTGCCGAGTCGCGCCTCGGAACAGGCCAAATACGTGGCTGGGATTGCGGGTGAGCTCGAACGCTCGCTGCGCAGCTTGGACGGAGTCGTGTCCGTCCGGGTGCACTTGGCCATCCCGGAAAAAGACGCCCTGTCGCCGGAAGAAGTCCCTGCGCCGGCTTCGGCATCGGTGCTGCTCCGGCATCGTGGCTCGGCGCCGCCGATCGCGATCGCCGACATTCAGCGCCTGGTGGCCGGTGCGGTGCCCGGGTTGGGACCCGCGCAAGTCTCGGTGGTCGCTGCCCCAGTGCCACCGGCAGCGCGCGTCGCCGAGCGCGAGCTGTCCCGCTTCGGTCCGCTCACGGTCACCCGAGCGTCGGTGTTCCCACTGCGAACCATCGTCGGCGGCGGCTTGCTCTTGAATCTGGGGCTGCTCACGCTGCTGTTTCTGGTTTGGACACGCGCGCGCAAGGCCGAGTCGAGCCTCGCCGAGCGCGCCGAAGGGACTCAGGCCCGCCCTTGATTCGCTTGGAGGGGGTGAGCAAGAGCTTCGATCGCGCCGTGCTGAGCGACGTCGATCTGCTCGTGCCGGAGAGCTGCTTGTTCGGCCTCATCGGTCCCGGTGCGTCCGGCAAGAGCCTGCTCTTGCGCATGATCACCGGACTCATGCGCCCCGACCGCGGCAAAGTGACGGTCGGTAGCCAGGACGTGCTGGCCATGGGTGACATGCAGCTGCACGAGTACCGCAAGGGCATCGGCATGTTGTTCCAAAACAATGCGTTGTTCGACTTCATGACCGTGGCCGAAAACATCGCCTTTCCACTGCGGCGGCTGTTCCAGCTGCCGGAGAGCGAGATCGCCGAACGGGTGGCAGAGCGGCTTTCGCGCGTGGATTTGCCGGGTTTCGAAGGTCGAATCCCGGCCGGGCTGAGCGGCGGTCAGAAAAAACGCGTGGGCGTCGCGCGCGCCACGGTCACCCGCGCCCCGATCGTGCTCTACGACGAGCCCGCCGCGGGCCTCGACCCGGTGACCAGCCAGAAGATCTTCGACCTGCTGCGCGCCGAGCAGCGCGCGTCCAACGCCACCGTGATCATGGTCTCCAGCGATCTCGATCGCTTGCTGACGGTGACCGACCGCGTGGGCATGATGCTGGGCGGTCGTTTGATCTTCAACGGCACCACGGACGAAGCCAAAAACGCGGCCGATCCACGGGTTTACCAATTCGTCCACGGCAAGGTCGACGGCCCGCTGTAGACTCCGCCCCCGCATGTCAGCCGAGACCAGCTCCGGGCCGAGCCCCGCGCTCGCAGGCCTGGCTCAGAAGTCGCAGGAATGGTTGAGCCTGATCGGCGGCTTCGGCGTGCTGTTCGTCGACATCGTACGCCGCACGTTGAAGCGTGACTTCGACGGCAACGAATTTCTGAGGAACTTGTATCGCATGGGCATCAAATCGATGCCCATCGTCACCGTCACGGCCCTGTTCACCGGCGGCATCATGGTGATCCAGGCAGCGCCGATCGTGCAGCGCTATGGCGCGTACGGGTTGCTCGGCTGGGGCGCTGGCTTCGGGACCTTGCGCGAAATTGCGCCGCTCTTGACCGCGCTGATGATCAACGGCCGCGTTGGCGCCAACAACACCGCCGAGCTCGGAACCATGACCGTCACCGAGCAGGTCGACGCGCTGCGTGCGCTGGCCATCGACCCGGTCGGCTTTCTGGTCGCACCCCGCTTCCTAGCCATCGTCCTGACCCTATTTTTGTCGACGATTTTCGCCGACGCGCTGGCGCTCTTGGGGGCAGCGTACGCGGGTCTGGGTTTCTTGGGCGTCGAGCCGGCGGTCTTCTATCGGGGCCTGACGACTGGCCTCTTGGGCTTCGGTGACGTCGCGCACGGGCTGGAGAAGAGCATCGTGTTCGGCGTCGTGATTGGGCTGTCCAGCTGTCATTTCGGGCTTTCGACCAAGGGCGGTGCGCCCGGCGTCGGCCGCTCCGTCAACTCCACCGTGGTCGCCAGCGCGGCAGGGATCTTCGTGCTCGACTACCTGCTGTCCTTCGCCCTTTCATGAGTGCGTCGCTCGAACCAGGTGCGGGCGCTCTGCGCCAAACCCGCTCGGCGCTCGTGGGCAGCCTCGGACGACGCTTCTTGGAGCTGCTGCAAACCGGGCGCGACCTGTATCGCGTGTTCGTGCTCACGCTCCATTACTCGCGCAAGGGCGAGCCGAATCGGCGTGCTTTTTACGCGCAAATGTACGAAATCGGCAACCGCTCGCTGGTCTTTCTGGCGATCGTGATGGGCTTCATCGGCATGATCTTGGTCTACCAGGGCGGCTTGCAGACCCGCCGCGTCGTGCCGGATCTGTCTTTGCTGGGAGCCACGTTCTTGCAGCTCTTGGTGCGCGATTTGGCCGCCAGCATTTGCGCGCTGATGTTGGCGACGCGCGTGGGCGCGGGCATCGCCGCAGAGATCGGCTCCATGGTCGTGACCGAACAAGTGGACGCCCTGCGCATGTGCGCGACCGATCCCGTCGACTACCTGATCCGGCCACGCTTTTTGGCCTGCCTGTCGATGTTTGCGGCGCTGGTGGTGATCGCGGCAGGCGTGGCATTTCTCGCGGGCATGTGGACCGCGCACGCCTTCTTCGGCGTGAACCCGCGCACGTTCGCCAACGTGAGCATGGTCAGCGTCGGCGATCTGACGATCGGCTTGACCAAGTGCGTCGCGTACGGCGCCGCGATCCCCGTGATCAGCGGCTATTGCGGGCTGACGGCGTTCGGCGGCTCCGAAGGCGTGGGCGCCGCGACCACTCGCGCCGTCGTCAACTCGTCGCTCGCGGTGATCATCCTGAATTTCGTGATCAGCGGCGCAGGCTACTTGGTCTTTGGCTGACCGCTCTTCAGCACGGTGCCCGCGGGGGTGATCGAACACCAGCCATAGCAGCAGTCCGCGAGCTGCACCTCACGTCGCCGTTGGGCGGTGCGCGAAGCGTCGAACAAGGCCGAATTGGGCACGGCGAAAGCCACGACTTCCGGCGGTTTCAAGGCCGCTGGGCAGCGATCGAAGGGGTTCGGCGCGGGCAGCGAGGTGCCGCCCTCCATTTCACGCATGCAGAAGCTCTCGCGCAAGCCGTTCGCGTCGCGGCATGCTTGTGCGGAAGCTTGACTCGGATCCGCGATCTTGACCTTTGCGCACCAGCCATAACAGCAGCTGTGACCGGGCGGCACGCGCTTGCGCGTGTAGTCGGTGAAGCCTTGGTCGAAGGCCGCGACACGACCGATGGCGGTAAAAGAGCCATGACGGATGTCGGTCGTAGCCGGGCAATTGTCGTATGGCTCAGGCGCTGGGCGCGAAGAGGAGAGCGGTAACAGATCGTCACAGAAGTACTCGCGCACTTCGTCTTCCCCGCAAGGCGCGCTCGGATCGACCTGCTGCCGAGCGGTGGACGTGGGGCGCGGCGCGTCCGCGCTGTGACAGCCGAGGAGCCCCCCCAAGCCCAACGCGAACCACACACCACCCCGCAACCACGGCGCCACCGCGCCAAACCCGAGCATTCTCACTCCGCGTACACCGTTTTTCAGCCAGGAGTCAAATCTGGCAGCTGAGCGCCCCACGCGCCACTGTCTTGTACGTGGGCGCTCGCGCCCACGAGCTTGTACGTGGGCGCGAGCGCCCGCATCTTTGATGGCGTGAGGGCGAAAGACGCGCTCTAGTCTGAGCCCAGCTCGAATGATCTCGTTTCGCGCCGTCTCCAAGTCCTTCGGCGAAAAGCAGGTGCTGCGCGAAGTCAGCTTCGACGTGCAGGCGGGCGAGGTGTTCTTCATCATCGGCGCTTCGGGCGTGGGCAAGAGCGTGCTGATCAAACACCTGATCGGGCTGCTTCGGCCTGATTCCGGCGAGATTTGGCTGGAGGGCGAAGAAGTGAGCCACTTCGACGAGGCGCGCATGTACCCGGTTCGCAAGAAATGCGCGATGGTGTTTCAGCACTCCACGCTCTTCGATTCCATGACCTGCGCGGAAAACGTCGCTTTACCGTTGCGCAAGCACCAAGCGCTGCGCCCAAGCGATGCTCTGGCCGAGGCCCATCGCCTGCTCGAGAAGGTCAAAATGCGGGACTTTGCCGACCGCTTCCCGAGTGAGCTCGGTGACGGCATGAAGAAGCGCGTGGCGATCGCTCGGGCGCTCACCCTGTCGCCCCGCTACGTGCTGTTCGACGAGCCGACGACCAGCCTGGATCCGGTCAGCGCGCGCAGAGTCGACCAGCTGATCCGCGAGCTTTCCGACTCTTTGGGGGTAACCAGCATCGTGGTCTCTCATGATTTGACCTCAATCTTCAGCATCGCCGACCGCATCGTCATGCTGTACAAGGGAAAGGTGAAATTGCTGGGAACGCCGGCGGATTTTCGCGCGAGTGGCGACGGCGTGATCCAGCAGTTCATCAACGGCCGCGCCGAAGGGCCGATGGAAGCATGAGTGGGAAATGAGCCAGCGGTCGATCGAAGTCAAAGTCGGTTTTCTGATCCTGGTCGCGCTCGGGCTCCTCGCCGGCTTCGTCGTCGTGATGGGCGGGCTCAGCCTCCAACCCACGTTCACGGTCTATGTCAGTTTTCAAAACCCGGGCGGGCTACAATCGGGCGCGCCGATCCGAATTGCCGGGGTGAAGGTCGGTCACGTCAGTGAGCTCGAATTTCGCGGCGGCATGATCGACCCGCTCACGAAACAACCGGAGCCCACGATCCGCGCGGTGGCCAAGATCGAGCGCCGATACAAGACGGCAATCCACGACAATTCCCGCTGGTTCGTGACCAGCCAAGGCGTCTTGGGCGAAATGTTTCTGGCCATCGAACCCGGCTCCAGCGACCGACCGTTGCTCAACGACGAAGCCACCGTCACCGGCATCAGCCCGCCGCGCCTCGATCTACTGCTCAGCGAGAGCTATGAGCTCCTGCACAAGGCTTACCTCGGCATCACCAACAACGAGCAGAAGATCAGCGAGACCTTCGACGGCCTGCACCGCACCTTGCACGCGAGCGGCCAGTTCTTCGAACACAATCAGGGCAAGCTCGATCACATCGTGGACAACGTCGATTCACTGTCCGCCACCGCCAGTGACACGCTCAAAGGCGTCCGCGAGCACTACGTGGACAACCCGCAAATCGCCCGTATTTTCAATAACATCGAGCGCACGACCACGACCTTGAATCAGAACCTCGAGCCGATCTTGAGCGACGGCCGCGCGACGCTCGCGGACGCCAAGAAGCTGACCCACGCGCTCGCCAGTGAAGACCAGGTCCAGCGCTACCAGCGCATTACCTCCAACCTGAGCGACGCGACGGCTCAAGCCAAGGTGATCGGCAATGACGCGCAGGCCTTGCTGGAGCGCGTGAAGTCGGGCAAGGGCACGGTCGGCGCGCTGATCATGGACGACGCGCTCTACGACGACCTGCAAGAGATGCTGCGCGACCTCAAGCACAATCCGTGGAAGTTTTTCTGGAAGCAGTGAGCGTCTGCTCGTAGCGCTCAGCCGCCGGTTCCGGCGGTCTCGCCGCCATTTTCCCCACCAGCTGCAGCGCCCGCGGCACTGCCACCAGCCGACGGCGCGCCCGCTGACGGGGCTCCTGCCGCGGGGGCTCCGCCGACCGCGCTTCCGCCGCTGCTACTGCTAGCTCCAGCCGTACCGGAGGGGGCGCCCGCGGCAGCTGGCTTCCCACCTGCGCTCGGCGACAGTGCGCCGCCCGTTGCGGGGCTCCCGCCCTGGGGTGTTGCAGGTGCGCCGCCCGTGGCTTCGGGCATGTCCCCCGCTTCGGGCGCGGCGCCGTCGACCATCGAGACGATCCCGCTCAGATCGGCGCTGCAGATCCGCTTTTCGCTCTCGGGCGCTTCGGGCACGCAGGCGAGCCCCGCTTGACAGTCATCGGCGCGGAAGCAGACCGAACCCGCCGCACCGAGCGGCTGCGGCCCGCCGCAAGCCGCGGCCCAAACTCCCCCCAACCCGAGCAGGACCAACGCACGCAACACGGGCTCACGTCGGCTTCGAGCGCAAAGCATCGACAATCGACGCTACCGGAATCTGCCCTTGGGTCAAGCGCGACGGGGCACGGAAAGCTCTGGTTTTTTGCGTACCTTCACGCCGATTCGCGCAGCATTCACTCCAATTCGAGCAGCAAGTCCCCTTCGTCGACTGCTTGTCCCGGGCTCACCGCAATGCTGGCGACTCGGCCCGCGGACGGAGCCTCGACGGGCATCTCCATCTTCATCGACTCCAAGATCAAGAGTTGCTGATCGGCCGCGACCGCTTCCCCGACCTGCACCAAGACTTTCCAAACGGTGCCCGTGATATGCGCCAAAACCTGTTCCGCCATGCGTCTCACTCTCCCAAACGTGAACGTGAACGTAAACCTGAACGGCGTGTTCGCCGGGCTCGGCGGCCCTCGCCAACCTACTCTGGCTTCGAACGACGCACCTTCCGGTCCTAGAACCCACACCAGCGCACACAAAAAAAGTGCTTCTCCAGCCCAAGGATCGTCCGTTACCCAGAGTCCAACTCGCCAATCCGCCCTGAATCTACGTTTCTGTTGAGAACACCTAGGCTAAGCCGGGGAACTGTTTTAGATTTCGCTTCCCCAGCTAACCTGCGCGAATGCTTGACGAAGCTCTTACTGGATTGGTATGCGCATCGTGTAAAGTGAAGCGCCGACTCTGCGCGACGGATTGAGGACACTCGAAAAATGGCCGAACAGAAGGAAAGCTCGGTTCTCTTCTCGCTCAAAGAATTGATGAGCCTGGAAGAGAATCGGATCAAAGCCGAAGAGGCCGACAAAGACGCCCGCGCTCGCGCCGAGGCCGAGGCCAAAGCGGCGGCCGAGCGCGCGGCACGTGAAGCGGAAGAGCGCCGCCTGCGCGCGGAAGAAGAGGCGCGTCGCGCCGAAGAACAGCGGCGTAAGGAAGAGGCGACCCGCCTCGAAGCCATCCGCCACGGTGAGCTGGAAAAGGCCCGAGCCGAAGCCGAGCACCGCTCGCGCATGGAGGCGCTGGCAGCGCAGCAAGCGCACGAGCAGCAAATCGCCGCGCTCAAGAGCGATCAAGGCAAGAAACGGCTGAAGCTCACGGTCGGCATCATTTCGGCCGTCCTCGTCATCGGCGGTGCCAGCATCGCCGTCGTCATGAACAACAACGCCAAAGAGCAGCGCGCCAAGGATGCAGCGGTGGCCGCGGCGCAGGCCGAGGCCGACAAGCAAATCGCCGCCTTGAAGTCACAATTCGACGACGCGCAAAAGCACCAAGAAGAGCTCGAACGTCAGCGCGACAGCGCCAAGGACGAGGCCACCCGCGCCCGCCTCGAGGCCGAGTTGTCAAAAGCCAAGCAGGATACTGCGAGGGCCGGCGCCGCCGTCCAACAGCGCGGCTCCGCACCGGCGAAGCCAGCGCGCCCCAGCGGCGGCAAACCCTGCAGCTGCCCGCCGGGCGATCCGCTGTGCTCGTGTCTGTGAAGGATCACCCAGAGCGACATCCGGCGCGCGAAAAGCTCGCCTTTGCCCTGGATTTTCCCAGCTTCGCCGAGGCCGAAGCCGGCGCCGCCCGCGTCGCGCATGCAGCGGGAGTATTGAAGGTTGGGCTCGAGCTGTTCGTGAGCGAAGGCCCGCGTACCGTGGCTTTGGGCCAAAAGCTCGGCTGCGAGCTATTTCTGGACCTCAAGCTCCACGACATCCCCGAGACCGTCGAGCGCGCGGTCGCGGCGGCGGCAGCTCACGGCGTGCGCTACCTGACCCTCCACGCCGCCGGTGGTCCGAGAATGCTGGCCGCCGCGGCGCGGCGCGCCGAGCGTGAAAACACCGGCTTGGTCTTGCTCGCCATCACCGTGCTCACCTCCCTCGATGCCGCCGATCTGATGGCCGTCGGGGTCGCCGCCGACCCCGGCTCCCAGGCGCTCCGTCTGGCCAAGCTCGCGCAGGAGCAAGGGATCCCCGGCATGGTGTGCTCCGCGGCCGAGGTGTCCGCTTTGCGCGCGTTGCTCGGCCCGCGGGCAGTCCTGGTTACACCCGGTATTCGCCCCATCTCTGGCGCAGCGGGCGACGACCAAAAGCGCACGGCAACGCCGCAAGGTGCGATCGCTGCCGGCTCGAGCCTGCTCGTCGTGGGTCGGCCGATCCGCGACGCGGCCGACCCCGCGGCTGCCGCCACCGCCATTTGCGACGAGATCCAGCGTGCGCCGGCGCTGGCCTGAGCGCGCCCCGCGCGGGGCACCCACGGCTCCGGGCATGGAGGGCCTGCGCTTGATCACGGGCCTACAGCCCGTGCGCGAGGCGATTCGCGTCCATCGCGCCGGCCTGCGACGAGTCGCGCTGGAAGACAAGCCGAGCCCCACCCTCGATGCCCTCGCGCGCTTCGCGACCGATCAAGGGGTGGGCGAGGTCATTCGGGCTCCGCGCAGCGAGCTGGAGCGCTGGACAGAGGGCGGTCAACACCAGGGCGTGGTGGCCTGGGGCCCGGAGCTGACCCTGCTGCCCATCGAGGACCTCCTCGGCGATCCCCGACTGCTCGCGCTCGCGCTGGACGGCATCCAGGACCCGCAAAACTTCGGCGCGGTGATTCGCTCCGCGGTGGGTGTGGCCGACGCGGCCGTGATTTGGGGCGAACACTCTTCCGCACCGCTCAGCGCGACTACCGGACGCGCTTCGGCCGGAGCGATCGAGCACGCTCGGCTGTGTCGCGTGCCCTCGCTGGTCGGCGCGCTCAACGCCGCACGCGAGCGCGGGGTCACGGTCGTGGGTTTGGACGCGCATGCGCCCACGCGGGTCGGCGAGCTCGATCTATCAGGACCGACTATCTTGGTCGTCGGCAATGAACACGAGGGCATGGGCCGCGCCGTGCGCCGTGCCTGCAGTGCCGTTGGGCGCCTCACCGCCAGCGGACGCATCGATTCGCTCAACGCTTCGGTCGCAGCCGCTCTCGCGCTCCATGAAGCAGCCATTTGGCGTTTAAAAACAAACACTTGAGATGTAATAGCTCGAGCATTGCTCGAAGCGCTCTCTTGATACTGAACTAACGAATAGTAACAGCAGCGCGCCGTTCCATTCAATGGAGCACGCGGCAGCGTCCGAGAGCCATGCTCAATCGCTTGCTATCTTAAGCACTTACGTATGCGCCGTGCAGTCCGCGCGCGAACGATCGCGGGTTGGGATCATCCATCACTTCAAGGACGATCTACCTCGAGGGTGAGCACGCGCCGAAAGGCGGCTTTTGCGGCTTCGATCTCGGCCAGAGTCGTGGTTTCACCGAGGCTCACGCGCACCGCCGCCCGCGCGCGTTCTCGTCCCAGCATCGCGCTGATCACCGTCGAGGGCTCGGTCGTCCCCGCGCTGCACGCGCTGCCGCTCGAGACACACACATCGAGCAGATCGAGCGCCGCGACCAGCTCATCGCCCGAGCTGCCCGGGAACGACAGATTGGAGACATGCGGCAGCCGCGCCGTCTCGCCGCCGTTCCGAAGCGCCAGCGCGAATGCTTGCTCGAAGTCGTCCCGCAGTCGCGCGAGCTCCGCGTAACGCGCAGGACCTTGCGCCGAGTGCTCCAAGGCCGCCAGGAAGCCGGCCGCCGCGATGGGATCGACCGTGCCCGGCCGCAAGCCGCGCTCTTGGCTGCCGCCCAGCAAGACTGGACGCGGCACCCGGTTGCCTCGAAAAGCCAGCGCGCCCACGCCCTTTGGCCCGCGGA
The DNA here is from genome assembly GCA_035688655.1 of Polyangiaceae bacterium. GTDB lineage: Bacteria > Myxococcota_A > Polyangia > Polyangiales > Polyangiaceae > PMG-095. The sequence goes on from DASSMT010000144.1 coordinate 32,351, forward strand.
TCTTGTGCGCCGCGACCGCCAGCGTGTCCGCAAAGCGCCAGGTCTCCGGCGGCAGCTTGCCGAGCGCTTGCACCGCGTCCACGTGCAGCGTGGCCCCGAACTCATGGGCGATGAGCGCCACCTGTTCGAGCGGCTGCAGCACACCGGTCTCGTGGTTGGCTGCCATCAGCACCGCGATCGAGCCACGCGGCAAACGCGCCAACGCCGCCCGATACGCCTCCGGCTCGAGCCGTCCATTCTCGGGCACGCTGAGCCACACCACCGGGATCCCGCGCTGTTCGAGCTGTTCGGCGACCTTCGTCACGGAGGGATGCTCGATGCGGCTCAGCGCCAGCCCCGGCGCGGCCATCAAGGCCAGGTTGTTGGCCTCGGTGCCGCCGGAGGTGAACAGCACGTCGCGCGGGTGAACCGCGCAAATTTCCGCCAATTTTTCGCGCGCGTCCTCGACCCGAGCGCGCGCCTTTCGGCCCACGCGGTGGGTACTCGAAGGATTGCCCCACGACTCCTCGGCGGCGGACGCCATGGCCGCGAGCACTGCCGGGTGCGGCGGCGTGGTCGCGTTCCAATCGAGATAAATGCCGGCCTGACTCATGTCGGGCGAGACGGCGGCTCGCTCCACGGGCGAGAGGGGGGCTCGCTCATCGAACGCCGGCCGGGCGGGAGCACGAAGTAGAACGCGGCGCCGGTCATCGGCACGCCGACGATCTCTTCGACTCCCGGCGGAGCCAGGCGCACGTCACCGCCGTGACCGAGCGCGACCCCGCGCACCACGGCCAGACCGACCCCCGTGCCGCCGAACGAGCGGGTCGGCGAACCATCGACCTGGTAGAAGGGCTCGAACAAGCGTGAGGCCTTCTCGGTCGGCACGCCCGGGCCCGTATCCGCGATGCACAGCTCGAGATGACCGGACGAGAGCTGGCGCGCGCGGACCCCCACCGTGCCCCCTGCTGGCGTGAATTTGGCGGCATTGTCCAGCATTTGGTCGATTGCGCGCCCGAGGCGTTCGACGTCACCGTAGCTCACCAGCGTGCCGCGTTTGGGCAGATCCGTCACCAGGCGCAGTCGGCCGTCGTTCAAGGCGTCCTGGCGCGTGATCGCTTGGCGCACGAGCTCGGCCAGGTCGAACTCCCGTTGCGCGAAGCGCATACGACCCGTCTCCAGCGCAGTCACGTCCAACAGATTGTCGATCAGCCGCCGCAAGCGCTGCACGCAATCGGACATGGCGCGCAGCGCCTTGATCTGCGGAGTCGCCAAATCGCCTAACTCACCGTCGATCAAGAGCTTGAGATAGCCGACGATCGGCGTCATTGGCGTGGCCAGCTCGTGCGAAATATTGCGATAAAATTCCTTCTTCGCCTGGTCGGCCCCGAGCAAGCGTTGATTGGCCGCAGACAGCTCGGCGATCTTCTCCTCGAGGTGCGACACGATGCGCTGACTCTGCAGCCGGAGGTGCTGTCCGGTCGCATCCGGCGAGGTACTCTCACGGCGTCCTTCGAGATAGCCGCGCACCTTGTCCGCAAAAGAGCGGGCGTCGATCGGCTTCTGCAAGAAGCCGTCGCAACCCACGGCCAAGCTCGTATCGCGGTCGCCTTCGGCGGTGATGGCCACGATCGGCACGCCGCGCAGCTTCGGCTCCGAGCGCAGGCGCAGCGTCACCTCATAGCCGTCTAGGCCTGGAATCGAGATGTCGACCAGCACCAGGTCGGGGCGCTGCTGCAACGCGAGGCGTATCCCCTCCAGCCCGTCCGCGGCGTCCGTGACTTCGAAACCAGCGGGCGTGAGCAACTTCCTGACCAGCAGGCGGTTTGCAGGGTCGTCCTCGATGTGGAGGATTTTCGGCATCGACCCGGACTATGGGCCAGCTAGGCATCCGACGGCAAGCAAACGCCCGCGACGGCCGGGTGCAGCGGGAGCTTTTCCTGCTCCGACATGGCAAGTTGTCGGGCCCAGTCGAACTCGGCCGAGGTAAGCCTTGTATTCGCCTGCGCTTCCCCCTTAGCTAACACGCCGCTCATGTCGTCCGTTCGCCTCGTTCCCCTGCTGTTGTGGCTGCATGCGCTGCCTTCGTGCAATCGGCCGAGTGAGCCGCCGCCGGGACCCGGGTTCAGCAAGCCCTCACCTGCCGCAACCGCTGCAGCGAGCTCGGCCCAGGTCGTCCCTGCCGCACTCGAGCCGCACTCGGTCCACGAGCACGACATGCCCGACAAACCCCCACCACGGCCGCCATCGGACCAAGCGAAAGTGATCAAGGCTTCCCAGATCTTGATCGCCTACAAGGGCGCCCTGGACGCCGCGCCGACCGTCACGCGAGATAAAGCAGCGGCCCTGAAACTCGCCAAATTCGTGGGCGTGGAAGCGCGCGCCGGCGCAGACTTCGAAAGCCTCGTCGCCAAGTACTCCGACGATCCCAAGGCCAAAGCCACCGCAGGAGAGCTCGGCACGCTCACGCGCTCGCAAATGGCCAAGCCGTTCACGGACGCTGCATTCGAGCTCATGGTCAAGGAAATCACGATGGATCCCGTAGAAACGGCGGCTGGCTTCCACATCATCAAGCGAACGGAGTAGCGCGTGGCGAACCAGGCCCTCAAACGCATCCTCGTCGCCGAGGACGATCCCGCCATCGGCAACATGCTGCTCAAAGTGCTGTCGCAGTCGTACGACGTGGTGCTGACGACCGACGGCGCGTCCGCGGTCAAAGCAGCTTCTCAGCCCCCTCCGCCGGATTTGCTGCTGCTCGACGTGATGATGCCGAGCATGGACGGTCACGCGGTGGCCGCCGCCGTGCGACTCGTGCCCGGTTTGAAATCCGTGCCGATCATTTTTCTCACTGCGAAGACTGGACCGGCAGAGGTGATCAAGGGGATCCAATCAGGGGCACGTCACTACATCACCAAGCCATTCAAGATCGATGATCTGGTCATGCGCGTGAAGCGCGCGCTCGGCGGCTGAGCGGCCTGTCGTACCGCCCTGTGGCAGCAATGACGGAACGTCAATTTGTTCATTAAATTCAGCCTGTTAGCAGCGTAATCCAAAGTGTGCAAATGCGCACGTTGCATGCTTGTCGAGAGCAGAGAATATCCCGCAATCAGGCAACGTATATCTGAGCGACATTGCGAACGATGGCCGCTTGCTTTCCTGTGTCAGGCGAAGGATGAAAGAGTCCTGGCACTCATTATCGGGAGATGAAGATGCAACAGACTAAGTCTTATTGGCGGTTCCTTGCGGCGGCGGGCGTAGTGAGTGCGTTCGTCGTTTCGGCATGCGTCGTCACCACTGAGGAAGACGACAGCAGCAGCGCGGGCTCAGGCGGCTCGGGGACGGCCGGTTCACACGCGGCGGGTTCGCCCGCAGCGGGCTCTCCTGCTGCAGGCTCGGGCACCGGCGGCTCGACGGGCGGAACGACGGGCACGGCTGGTAGCCCCGCGGGCGGCAGTGGTGCCGTCCCCTTCCAATGCGATCCCGGTGAAGGCGGCGCCCAGGGTACGCCCAACAGCTGTAAGCCGGATCCTCCTCCGGGCGATGACTGCGAGAAGTGCATCCAGGACAAGTGCTGTGCCGAGTACGAAGCCTGCTACGCCTACAATCCTGGCAACCAGTGCGGCTGGGGCGGTCCCGCCAAGCTGCCCAGCGGTAAGGATTATGACGGCGGTGAAGCGCTCTGCATCCAGCTGTGCGTCCAAGAAGGCACCGAGATGAGCGGCACGGATCCGGACGCCGAGCTCTTGGGAACGTGCGCGAACGGCTGCACGACTCAGACGTCCACCGGCGGA
>DASSMT010000162.1:0-2680 GCA_035688655.1 Polyangiaceae bacterium
GCACGATTGGGAATTCGAGCAAGGCGGGCAGGCGTATTTCGACTTCGAGCGAGCGGCGCGCGAGCTGTCGAACGCGCTTGATGATCGGCCTGCGTGGCTGAGCGTCGAACAGGCGAACGCGCTATCGGCCCTGCGCACGAGCATTCGGGGGGAGAGGTAGAACCGTGGACGACCACACACGAAAGGTGCTCGATCGACTTGACCACGAGGGCGCCAGTGCGCTGGAGCTGGCCGGCTTTTATGCGCGCACGCTCGAAGCGGCGGCGCAACGCATGCAATGCGCGTCCGCGGGCGGTCTGCCCGTGGACGCGGCGGCGCTGCGATCCGCCGCACTCCGGCTAGAGCACGCGGCAAGCGACGGCGTTGCTGCGCTCGTTTCGGTAGTCGTTCAGAGCGCGCAACTGGATGTACTGGCTACAGTCCGCCGGATCATTGAGAACGAAAAGCGCTGAGGCGCAAGCCACGTCGCGCACGAGCATGTGCCAGCTCGCACCCACGAAGATGCCCGCGCTGACCACGAGTCCGCCTGTTCACTGTGTCATAGAACGGGGCCGCCGCATCCGGGCTCAAAGTCCTCAGGGTACCCCATCCACGCCGAATCTTCCGTAGCTTTGCCGCACCGCCCAACCAACCCAACGCGGGCGATAGCCCACACCACGAGGCTCGTACTGATCGGCAAGACTGCGCGCGCCGTTTCTCGCGTGCGGCGGGCGGTCAGTCGTCCTTGACCTGATGGACAGCGAGGCGCATAGATATGTCGCGGACTGGGAATACACGGTCGGCCTAGCGCTTCGGGTTCTCTCGGGGCGTTCTGCTTTTGTTGCCGCTCATCCGCTCGAGCGACGGAGCATACCGGTGTGGGGACCACGGGATTTCGGTGCCGATCGCGACGCAGGTGGCATAAGCTCACGCGGTGACGCTCGCCTCCGACGACTACGGCTCCTGGCTCGCTAGCCTCAAGGCGGAGATCCAGGGTGCGCGAGCGCGAGCAGCACTCGCAGTCAATCACGAGCTGGTGCGCCTCTACCACCGCATTGGCCTCGAGCTCCTTGAGCGGCAACGACAAGCAGCATGGGGAGCCAAGGTCGTCGACCGCCTTGCGCGTGACCTACGAGAGGCGTTCCCAGACATGAAGGGATTGTCCAGCTCGAACCTGAAATACATGAAGGTTTTCGCGGAGCTATGTCCAAACGGCCAAATTGGTCAGCAACCTGCTGACCAATTGCCCTGGTTCCACGTTGTCTTGCTGCTCACCAAGGTCCCCGATCCGGCATTGCGAGAATGGTACGCCGCTCAGGCGATTGAACGCGCGTGGTCGCGCGCGACGCTCGACGTGAACGTCAAGGCGCAGCTGCACCTACGGCAGGGCGCTGCGCTCACCAACTTCGAGCGGCACCTCCCCGCCGCAGAGGCGAAGCTCGCAGCAGAAGCGCTCAAGGACCCCTATCACTTTGACTTCCTTGGAGTCGGCGACGAGGCGCACGAGCACGACATCGAGAGCGCCCTCGTCAGGCATATCACCCGGTTCCTCCTTGAGCTTGGCGCTGGCTTCGCCTTCGTAGGTCGTCAGCAGCGCATCGAAGTCGGCGGCGACGAGTTCTTCATCGATCTGCTCTTCTACCACACGCGCTTGAAGTGCTACGTCGTCGTCGAGCTCAAGGCGAGTGCGTTCAAACCCGAGCACGCCGGGCAGCTGAACTTCTACCTCACGGCCGTCGACGCCCAGCTCAAGGCGCCCGACGACAAGCCCACCATTGGCCTCTTGCTCTGCAAAACCAAAAACCAGATCGTTGCCGAATACGCCCTTGCCGGCATCGCCAAGCCGATGGGTGTCGCGGAATACGAGCTCGTGCGCGCGCTGCCCGAACCGCTCGACACGAAGCTCCCGAGCATCGAGCAGCTGGAAAGCGAGCTCGGCGCGGTGCTGGCGGAAGGGTCGAGACAGGGATGACCGACGCCCGCATAAGCCCTCTCGGCAAGCGGAGGAGTAGGACCTTTCCTCCAACCAAAGGTGACTGGTGACCCTATGGGTATCATCGCGGAGACCTTCGCTGAGCTCGTTTTCGAGAATGAGGCGTCTGTCAGTCAGAACTTCCTCGTTCCGCTTCTTACCAATCACCTCGGTTACGATCGGGCGACTGAGGTGGTTCCCGAGCGGCAGTACCCCGCTTTCGAGATTCCTCAGAACCGCACGAAGCGGTTGCCGTCACGCGAGTTGCAGGCCAGACCAGACTATGTGCTCCTCGTACGAGGTAGTGTGGTGGCCGTCCTGGACAGCAAGGGACCCGACGAGAGTCTGGATGCCCATTTCGAGCAGATGCTCGCGTATTGTATTGCGATTCGAACAAATCTGCTCCTCATAACAAACGGCCGAGAGCTTCGGCTCTACGACGCCAATGCGCTGATATTCAAAACCGAGAATATTGCCCAGCTGGACGTTCAGTTCAGCGAACTGCGTCTACTACTAGGACGAGAGAAGGTAACGGCGACCTCCCTTCATCAGCGACTACGTCTTGTGGATCCGGACCGAACTGGTGTTCGCGGCTCGCGAGCCATCATGGCAGAGCACGAGGAGCGAGTCGCGGTGGCGCTATCGGACTTTCTTCCCTACTTGGCTGCAGTCCAACAGGTAGCTTCCGCGGCGCTGATGCTGCCAACAGCATTGTCGGTCCGCCTTGTG
>DASSMT010000164.1:0-4318 GCA_035688655.1 Polyangiaceae bacterium
CCGCTCGACGCTAACGCGGGACATCAATCAACGCGCGGTGCGCAGCTCTTCTCCCGCGTAGCGCTGAGCGGAGTAATACGACGCTGCCCATAAACTCGGGTGCGAGCGAAGCGCGCACGCTTCGCGCCTAAGCGCGCGCGAGGCGCTGCAGCCGCATGCCCGGAACTAAAACGACCTCCGAAGTCTTGGAAGACCAGATCACGATCTGCCAATGAGATGGGGGCCTACAAAGAGCTGACCGAACAGGCGCGTGCTTTCCCTCTGCTTTAGCGCGGGCGGCCAAGCGCCACCGTCCGAGCGTGCGCAAACGAGAGTCTCCCGCCGCGCGCCGAAGGCGCCGCACTCCAAATTAAAAGCTTACAAAACGCGCGACGCCCGGTTCCGAAGAATCGGACCGGGCGTCGACGTGGTTCTGAACTGTCTCGCTCAGCTATCGATGAAGCTCTTCAGCTGCTTCGAGCGGCTCGGGTGACGCAGTTTGCGGAGCGCCTTGGCTTCGATCTGACGAATGCGTTCGCGCGTGACTTCGAAGTCTTGGCCGACTTCTTCCAGCGTGTGATCGCTCTTTTCGCCGATGCCGAAGCGCATGCGCAAGACCTTCTCTTCGCGCGGGGTGAGCGTCTTCAGCACGCGCCGAGTCTGCTCGCTCAGGTTCATGTTGATCACGGCTTCGGCCGGGCTGACGACGCTCTTGTCTTCGATGAAGTCGCCCAAGTGGCTGTCCTCTTCCTCGCCGATCGGAGTCTCGAGGCTGATCGGCTCTTTGGCGATCTTCAGGACCTTGCGCACCTTGTCGAGCGGCAGCTCCATCTTCTCCGCGATCTCTTCCGGAGTCGGCTCGCGGCCGAACTCTTGCACCAGGTAGCGCGAGGTGCGGATGAGCTTGTTGATGGTCTCGATCATGTGCACCGGGATGCGGATGGTGCGGGCTTGGTCGGCGATGGCGCGGGTGATGGCTTGGCGGATCCACCAAGTCGCATAGGTGCTGAACTTGTAGCCGCGCTTGTACTCGAACTTGTCCACCGCCTTCATCAGGCCAATGTTGCCTTCTTGGATCAGATCCAAGAACTGTAGGCCGCGGTTCGTGTACTTCTTGGCGATCGACACCACGAGGCGCAGGTTGGCTTCGACCAGCTCGGCCTTGGCTTTTTCGGCCTTGCGCTCGCCCATGCGGATCGAGGTGTAGGTCCGCAGCATCTCGTTGACGTCGATCTTGAGCTCTTCTTCGACCTTCTTGACGCCCTTCTGTGCGTTCTTGAGGGCCTCGTCCATGATCTCGAGCTCGCTCACCTCCACGCCCAGCTTCTTGGCCAGGTCGGCCTCGGCGGCGGGGTCGTCCTTGGCGTCGCGGATCATGCGCTTCAGATCGGCCTTGCTCGTGCCCGTGATCTTCTCGAGCTCGAACACCTTGCCCTGCGCGCGGTGCACGCGGTCGATCATCGCCTTCAGCTTGGAGACGATCTTGTCGATCGTCTTCTTGTTCAGGCGCATTTCTTGGAGCGTCTTGACCAGCTCCTTCTTGTTCTCCGAAAGCTCCTTGTCGATGGCTTTGCGGCGGACGTCGGCGGCGCCCTTGCGCTCTTCGAGCAGCTCTTGGTTCTTCTTGTCCGAGCGCTTGACCTTGTCGATCAAGCGGATGATGCGGCGGTCCGCCTCTTCTTCGTCGAACTCGTGCTCTTCGTCCTCGGCGTCGCGGACGATGTCCTTCACGCGGATCTTGTGGTTGCGCAGACGCTCGCCGATGTCGATGATCTCGCGCACCGCGACCGGGCTGGAGAGGATGGCCGAGAGGATCTCGTTTTCGCCTTCCTCGATGCGCTTGGCGATCTCGACTTCACCTTCGCGGGTGAGCAAGGCCACGCTGCCCATTTTCCGCAGGTACATGCGGACCGGGTCGTTGCTCTTGTAATACTCGTCGTCGCTGCCAGTGCGCGCGGGCGTGGAAGAAGAGGTCGGGGCCGGCGTGGGCCCGTCGTCTTCGCTGTCGCCGCCTTTGGCCTTGTTCTTGGGCGGCGCGTCTTCTTCCGCACCGCGGTGGGGCGCGATCTTGATGTTGCTGGCGTCGTCGACGACCTCGATCTCTTCGTCGTCGAGCGCGGACAGCACGTCGTCCATCTGATCGGGACCAACGTCTTCACCCGGCAACGCCTCGTGCACGTCGTCGTAGGTGAGGAAGCCCTTGGTCTTGCCGAGCGTGATCAGCTGCTCTTTGGCTTTGCCATTGGCCTTCGCGGGCGGCGGAAACGACGAGCTGATTTCTTCGTCATCGTCGTCGTCGTCGTCATCGTCGTCGTCGGAACCCTTGGCTTGCGCGGGTGCGGATCCGTTCTTTGCTGCCTTGGCAGCAGCCGGCTTCGGCTTCTGTTTGGCCGGTACCGGCTTCGACGGGGCCGCCACTGGCGCGCCCTTCTTGGAGGAAAGTTCCGACTTTTTGGATCCCACAAGAACCTCTCTCTATGCACGGCCGCGTTGTAGGTTGCGGCGCGCGTTCTCAAATTTCTCGAGCAGCAGGTTGTTCTGCTGCTCGATGTTGCCTTGCCTGTCAGCTTGCGCGAGCTCTCCGAGTACTACGGAGGTCTTTTGCTTTTGCTCGAGTTTCTTCAACTTCGCGATGTTCCCTACCAGCTCGGTTCGAGCCGCCTCCAGCAATTCATGCCGGGGCGCCGCCAGGCGAGCGAGGGCGAATGGATGGATCGGTGGCGCCAGCTTCGCAAGCACTTGTTCAGGTGCGATGCTGTTTCCGACACGGCACTGACGCACCGCAGCAAGCGCCAAAGCCAGTTCGCCCTCGAGCAGCGCGGCTGCTTCGAAAGCCTCATCCGAGTTCAGGAGCTCCGGGAAATCCAGCATGACCCCCAGGATCTCTCGGCCAATTTCGTTGGATTGGTCGCGCGAGCGTGCGCGCCCGGGCGGGGCCGACTCTTTGGCCGGTAGGTCGTTGCTGGGCGCGATCCCGCGCTGGATCTCGCGCGCGTTGGCGTCCAATAGCTGTTTGAAATTTTCGGCGTGGAGGACCCCTGCCACCTGATCGGCGAACATCTGGGCCATCAGCCGGACCGAGGGGTTGTCTTCGTCGCGGATCAGCTGCACCACCTCGCGCACGCGGGCCGCGCGCTCGTGGGCGTCCGCCTTGGCGAACTCTTTGTCGAGCGCGGCGCCGATCAAGTGTTCGAGCATGGGGCGGGCGGCTTTGAGCACCCGCAAAACGCCCTCGGCGCCTTTGGTTCGCACGAGCTCGTCGGGATCGGTTTTGTCCGGCAAGGTGCCGACCTTCGCGTTCAAGCCGGCGATGCGGCACGGCTCGCGTGACGCTTGCACGGCGCGACGCCCGGCAGCATCCCCGTCGAAGAGCAAGATGACGTCCTTCGAGAAGCGACCGATGGCACGCGCTTGCTCTTCCGTGAACGCCGTCCCGAGCGGGGCCACGGCTTGCTTGATGCCGCGTGCGTGCAGGCTCATCACGTCGAAATTGCCTTCGACCACCACGCAGGTCTCGCCGCCGCGCAGGGCCTGCCGCGCTTGGTACAGACCAAACACCGTCTCACGCTTTTTGTAGATCGGTGATTCGGGCGAGTTCACGTACTTGGCCGGAGGCTCGGCGCCGGGCTGCGCGGTCGATTCGATGCCCAGCTCGCTGAGCTCGCTCGGCTCGGGTTCGCCGAGCGCACGCCCGCTGAAGGCGACCACGCGACCCTGCAAATCCAGCACCGCGAACATCAAGCGGTGCCGGAAGCGATCGTAGAAGCCGCCGCCGGTCTTGCGCGGCACGATCACGCCGATCTTCTCTGCGGCGCTCGCGCTGAGCCCTGCGGACGCCAGGTGCTTGGCCAAGCCGTCCCAACCGTAGGGGGCGTAGCCGATTCGGAATGATTGGAGCGCATCGGCGACCGCGCCCGTCGCGGAATCAGCCGCGAGCCCACGCCGCTCGAGCTCCGCGAGGCCGTGACCACCGAGCGGGTGTTCGCGCAGCATCAGCTCGAAGTAGTGAGCGGCGGCGTTGCCCACGTCATACAGTTCCTGGAGACGGCGTCGGGCTTCCGCCTGTTGCTTGCGCTCCGGCTCGGAGCTGGTCTCCACGATCGGAATGCCCGCGCGCTCGGCCAGCTCGCGCACGGCCTCGATGAACTCCAGACCCTCGATGCGCTGCACGAACTTGATCGCATCGCCCGACTCGTGACAGCCGAAGCAATAGTAGAAGCCGCGCTCCGCGTTGACATGGAAGCTCGGCGTCTTCTCTTTGTGGAAGGGGCAGAGGCCGACGTGAGATCGGCCGCGCAACGTCAGCTTCACGCGCTCGCCGATGATCGTGACGATGCGT
>DASSMT010000175.1:0-3260 GCA_035688655.1 Polyangiaceae bacterium
GCCACGCCTGCCCTCGCGGAAAAGAGCTCGCCATCGACAACCGTGACGAACGGCGTGTCGTGCGCCGAGGCGATCACCTCGGCGCGTCGACATGCCGGACTACGCGCCGTCAGAAGTGCGTCACTTGCATTGGCCCCCCACGCACGTCTGATCGGGATCGCAACGAGAGCCGCAATCGCCACAATGATAGAAGTTCGTCATCGTGTCGACGCAAGCGCGATTACATGTCGTGAGGCCCGCAGTGCAGGCGCCAGCCTGGCAGATCCCGGCCTGACAAGTCTGGGTTCCAGAGCATGCCGTGCCGCAGGCGCCGCAGTGCTGGGGGTTGCTGCTCGTGTCGATGCACGTGCCGTTGCACTCGGTACCCCCGCCCGGGCATCCGCACACTCCTGCCGAGCACACTTGGTTACCCTGGCACTGCGTGCCGCAGGCGCCGCAGTGATTGTCGTTCGTCTGCAGATCGACGCAGCTGGTGCCGCCGCATTGAGTCAAGCCGGCGTCGCAGCTGCACGTATTATTGGTGCAAATTCCCCGTGGAGAAGTGCAATTCGTGTTGGATAGACAGGCCACACAGTATCCGGATGGTCCGCAATACGGAGTAGCGCCACCGCACATGCCGTTTCCTGTGCAACTCGCTACGCAAGCGTGGGTGGTCGTGTCGCACTTCTGATTGGCTCCGCAGTTGGCGTCCGCGAGGCACTGCACGCAGCTATCTGTTCCGGGGTGATCACAATATGGTCTCTGCCCGCTGCACTGCGTGCTGGCGGTGCACTGCACGCATTGATGAATCGCGATGTCGCAGCTCGGTCGGTTGTTGAACGTGGCGCAGTTGCCGTCGCCAACGCATTGCACGCACGTGCCGGCTGCGGTGTCGCAATACGGCGTGCGCATCGGGCAATTGGCGTCTGAGGTGCACGCGGTTCCTGTGCCCCCAGCACTTGCGCCGCCCGCGCTCGAGCCTGCCGTGCCCGTGCTTGCACCGCCCGCGCTCGAGCCTGCCGTGCCCGTGTTTGCACCGCCCACACTCGATCCTGCCGTGCCCGTGCTTGCACCGCCCACACTCGATCCTGCCGTGTCTGTGCTCGGTCCTGCGCTGCTACCGCCCGTTCCTGCGTCAATTGCGCCGCCGGCTGACGCCCCATTCAATCCTGAACTCGGACCGCCGCAGGCAACTGCCAGGGCGGCCCCGAGCGTAAGACAGCTGATGACACTCGCGATACGCTTGATATTCTCAATCACGCTTGCTCCTAGGGTTCGTTAGGTTAAGTCAGTGCGCGCGCACGCACGCGCGCCTCACGGACGCGCTACTCGCGTCAGCGCTTCTGCCGCAGTGGCTCTACCGTTACAGAGTGTTAGCGGCCGAGCTGAAGCAGGCAGCAAACCTCGATATCGAATCGAGCTCTCCCATGTGGCTGAGCGCCGACACCCGGCCACATCGAGGGCTTTGGAGCATGCCACGCAGCTGTGGCGTACACAGAAATGAAGGGCCCGAAATAGGATTGGCGGTCGTGTGGGTGCAGCGAGTGCTTGCCTCCGCATGCCGGCAGGTGGCTGGGGGCGCTCACAATCCAGCAGCGCACCTTGAAGGGCCCTGTGTTCACGACACAGGGCCACTTCACTCCCCTAGACTCGCCTGAATCGAGGCCAATGCAGGCCGTGACCGCACGGCCCGCAAACCCGGTCCACCCCAGCGCGGCTACTCCAACCTTCGCCGGTTCGCCCAAGCGGCGCTCGCGCCGAGCCCCAAGGCATCGAGTCCGGGCAGTAGCTCGTGTTCCACGACATCGCGAATGCACGCGCGTTGCCGCTCGGTGTCCAAGATCCCGAGCGCGTGTGCGGACTGATAACACTCGTGGGTTGTGTCACGACCCTGTCCGAATTCGTATTCGATCTGCACGATCGCCTCAGCGACGGCGTCGGCGATTTGCTGTCGTTCAGCGACGCTCCAACTGGCTTGGCGCGCGGCGGCATAGTACCACCCGAGTCGCGCATGGTGGATTTCGTCGCCAATCAAGGTCGTAAGCAGGGCGCGCACCACCGGATCCGTCGCCACGCGACGGCAGGCCATGAGTAGCGCCGCAGCGAGTGTCTCGCTCACGGCCACCGAACGAACCAGTGCGACGTCGAGCTCGAGTCGCGTGCGCGGCTCTGGTTCCGGAGCGGCTCGCTCGACGCTGCTCGTTGGATCGAAGCCGCAGCGAACCGCCAATTCTTCACAATAGCGAGCGTGGCGAGCCTCATCGTGGCTTGCCGCGGTCGCTGCCAACACGAATTCGCTCGGGGCGTCGTTCGCGTCGAGAGCGGCCGCGATGCGCGCAAAGAGGCCAATCGCCGAGCGTTCTCCGAGTGCGAGCGCGCCGTACTGGTCGCGGGCCAGTGCGACTGCCTCCGGGGCATACTGTTCGGCGCTGAATTTCTCGAACGCGATCGCGCGCACGCGGCGCGGTGCCGCCGTGAGTGCGCGCCGTTGTTGTCGAGCCAGGGGACCATCCCCGAATCCGAACAGCGCTCGGGTCATGGCTGGCCTCCGCTGCCACCTTTACCCGCGTTGCCCCCCTTGCCTGCGCTACCCGCATTGCCCCCCTTGCCTGCGCTGCCGCCCTTGCCCGCGCCGCCACTCACCCCCCCGCTGCCTGCACCAGACCGCCCACCAAGCGGCGCTGCCACGCTGAAGATGAATCCGCCGAAACCGGCTGCGGCGACACCGCCCGTTCTCCCACCCATGTTCGACTTGCCACCGTTCGAAGCGCCCGCGTTCGATGCCCCTGCGTTCGCCACGCCTCCGCTTGCTCCGCCGCCTCCCTGAGGCGGTCGCCCAGCCAACGGCGCGGCGACGCTGAAGCCGCCAAACCCCGTAGCGCCGCCCTTGTTCGTCTGCCCTCCCTGGTTGGCTTGGCCTGCGGTCCCCGCCCCTGCCGCTCCTGCTGCAGGGGTCCCGTTTTCCGGGCTATCCGAGCTCCCGCAACCGGTCGCGACCACGGGCACGACACAGCTCGTGGCCGCTGATAGCAGGACAATTTCCGGAACGATCCGTGTTCTCCGCTTTTTCTTCATCTGGTTGGGTTGTTTGCAGAAGCAGGTTTCATGCCGCTTGCGTGCACTCCCAAGTACCCGAAATAATTGTTCGTGCCCTTTCGCCGTTGACCCAGATTGTGCCAATTCCTTGCCTCGCACGCGTCGGCAAGAAGGCTCCGTTTCTGTGATTCCGTTTTAACGCGCAGCCGAGTATTCGAGGGGATTGGTCACTGCCCATGATTGAT
>DASSMT010000183.1:0-9401 GCA_035688655.1 Polyangiaceae bacterium
CAGCGGGCGAGGCGAAACCTGCGTCGAGCGCGGCGCGTGCATCGCCCGAGCGTAGAGCAATTTTCTCGCGATCGCTCTTGTCTTGTGTGGGCGTGGCGGCAAGGTTAGCGGAGAAACGACCAGCAATGACCAGCACCGGCCTCAACGAACCTCAACGGCAAGCGGTAACCCATGGCGAAGGACCGCTCTTGGTGTTTGCCGGAGCCGGTAGTGGCAAGACGCGCACCATCATCTATCGCATCGCCAACTTGCTGGCCGAGGGCGTGCCGCCATATCGAATCTTGGCCGTCACTTTCACGAACAAGGCTGCGGGTGAAATGCGCTCCCGCTTGTCCCAGCTCGCAGGTGAAGCGGTGACGCGTGATTTGTGGGTGGGCACCTTCCACTCCATCTGCGCCAAGCTGCTGCGCCGCTACGCGGAGGAGGTCGGTCTCAAACGCAACTTCGTGATCTACGACGACTCCGATCAAAAGGCGGTGCTCACGCGCGTGATTCGAGAGCTCAACCTTTCGGACCAGGAATATCCAGCGAAGGTAATGGCTTCGCTGATCAGCCGAGAGAAGCGCGAAGGTCGCGGTCCGAGCCAGGTCAAGGGCGATGCCGGCTTCAACGACGCCCTGCCGGATATTTACGTGCGCTATCAAATCGCGCTGCGCCTGGCCAACGCCGTGGACTTCGACGATTTGCTGTATCTGATGGCGCTGATCGCGGAAAACCCGAACAGCCCCGGCGGTCGAGAGCTGCGCCATCGCTTCATCCACGTCTTGGTCGACGAGTTCCAAGACACGAATCTGATTCAGTATCGGCTGATCCGCGCGCTCAGCGCCGAGCGCCGCAACCTGTGCGTGGTCGGTGACGACGATCAGTCGATCTATCGCTGGCGCGGCGCCGACGTGCGCTTGATCCGCAGCTTCCGGCGGGATTTTTCGGACGCGGTGGTGATCAAGCTCGAGCAAAACTACCGCTCCACGGGCAACATCGTGAAAGCCGCGCTGGGCGTGATCGAAGCCGCCGACGTGCGTGAGCCGAAGAAGCTGTGGACCGAGCAGCCCGCCGGCGAAAAAGTGAAAGTGCGCCTGGTCAAAGACGAGCGCGAAGAGGCTTCGTTCGTCGTGCGCACGATCAAGAGCGAGCTTGCGCGCGGTGTGCCGGCCGAGCAGATGGCCGTGTTCTACCGCGTGCACGCGCAATCGCGCACCCTGGAAGAGGCGTTTCGCGCCGCCAACCAGCCGTACAAGATCGTCGGCGGGATGAAGTTCTTCGACCGGGCCGAGGTCAAAGATCTGCTGGCGTATCTGAGGCTGATCGACAATCCCCCGAGTGACACCGATCTGGAACGCGTGATCAACATGCCCCCGCGCGGCATCGGCAAGAAGACGGTCGAGCACTTGCTCGACTCGGCCTCCGAGCGCTCGATGAGCGCCTACGACGCGATCGACCACGTCGCGCGGGAACAAGAGCTGGGCAGCGCCGGTCGCAAGAAGCTTTCCGCCTTCAAGGCGCTGATCGAAGGCCTGCGCGAAGAAGCCAAGACTCTGTCACCGCATGCGCTCGCTGGCCGCGTGCTGGAGGTGACCGGGTATCGCGATCTGCTGGTCAAGGACGACACCGCGGAGAGCGACGCGCGCCTCGGCAACTTGGAAGAAATGGTCGGCTCGATCGCCGACTACGAACGAGAGCTCGGCAGCGAGGAAGAGGCCACGCTCTCCGGCTATCTCGAGCGCGTCTCCTTGGTGAATGCCACCGATGCACTCGAGGGCGGCGCCACGGTCTCGCTGATGACCGTGCACAGCGCCAAGGGCTTGGAGTTCCGCAGCGTGTTCATCACCGGTATGGAAGAAGAGATTTTTCCGTATAGCCGCGTCAGCCACGAAGAGCCGGAGGAAATCGACGAAGAGCGGCGCTTGGCCTACGTGGCCATCACTCGCGCGCGCGAGCGGTTGTGGATCGTGCACGCCGGCATGCGCACGCTGTTCGGCAAGACGCGCTATTCTTCCCCCAGCCGCTTCCTGCGCGATTTACCGGAAGAGACGATCCTACGAGAAGGCAGCGGCTGGGCCGCGACGCCGTATGCAACGCCCTACCAGGCTCCGCGCGCTGTCTCGCTCCCGGTCGGCACGCGCGTGGTCGAGCGAGAGACCGACGACGCCCAATTCGGCGAAGGCGTGCAGGTTCGTCCCGGTTCGATCGTGCGCCACAAACAATTCGGCGAGGGCATCGTCGAGAAGGTCGAATTCGGCATGACCCCCACCGTGGTCGCCAATTTCAAAGATCACGGCACGCGACGCATCCACGCCAAGTTTCTGGAATACGAATGAGCACTCGAACGTGCGCGCGCGTTCGCGAGTGAGCGAATTCAGTCACCTCGGGCGTCGTAGGGACCGCGTGTTTGGCCGTCGATCGCGAGGCGCAGCAGTTGGAAGCGCCCGCTGACCTTCAGCTTGCTGAACACCGACTGCAGCTGATTGGCGATCGTGCGCACCGACACGCGGCGCAGCAGCGCCATTTCGGCGTGGGTCTTGCCCTCCAGGGCGAGCCGCGCGACTTCGTACTCGCCGCCGGAGAGCCGCGCTCGCAGCGTCCAATCTGGACGAGCAAAGGTGACGATCCAGGCGTCGTTCTCGCGAACCCAGCTCGGGCGCGGCAACGCGTCCGGCCGGCGTGCGGCGTGCGCCAGCAGTGCCAGCGACAGCGGCAAGCATCGGAATTGACAGCTCAAGCCCATGCCTTGCAGGCTGGCGTGTAGAACCGTAGAAACGGTCGCGCTCGAGCGGCCCAAGTCGAACGCGAGCACCTTCTGCGCCTGACCCAAAATCGCGCTCTCCGAAAGCGCCCGGCGCTGGCGGGCGATGACGCTCGTGCTGACCTGTGGCCATTCACCGTCTGCCACGGCCAAGCTGCAGTGCTCCTCGTCGGACGCGTAACCGGTGATCTTGCGACGCCCGTCGAGGAGCTCGTCCCAAAGCCGGCCGAGCGACGGTGACCGTCGAGGCGACTCCACCCGAGGCAGCGGGCGCTCGGCGGGGACTTCGAGCGAAAGGACGCTGCACGAGACCAGCACCGCGCTGGCCGAAGCCGGGGCGTTTCGAAGCACGGACCGGAGGGGTGGTTGCTGGAGCTCATTCGGCTTCGCCCAAAGGGGCGCGAGCGGCATCGGTTGCGTCATCGCCACCGGTATTGCAATTCCTCTGCCGCCGGCTATTTACGAGGGTTTGTGGGTCCTTTGTCGGCTTTCCGACAGTGCGCAAGCCGCGCAATCTGCGCAATCTGCGCAAACCGGCTGCGCTAACGCGGAAGCTCGGACGAATTCGCCAGCCGCGGTAGCTTTGAATCGTGGAAGAAAACTCGCACTCGAGTGATCGCGCGCGGGTGCCTTCCCCCACTCAACGAGTTTCGAGGAGTTCCCGATCTCGATGCTGCGATTCACTACCCGCTGCGGTTTTGGCCTGCTTGCCGTGAGCGAGCTCCTGCTCGTGCTCGGCGTCGCCGCTTGCAGTTCCGACGGAGGCCCCATGGCCGAAGGCAGCGCCGGAGGCCGGCCGTTTGCTGGATCCACCAGCGCTGGCAGCGGGGGCAGCGCCGGCAGCGCCGGAAAAGCCGCAGCAACTCCAGACGCTCCCGCAGGCGGTCACGCAAGCGGAGGTACTGGCGGAGCATTGGGCAGTGCAGGCAGCGTTGTCGGGGGTGGCTCGTCTGCAGGCGCGAGCGGCAGCGCGGCCCAGGCCGGAGTGGGCGGAGTGGGCACGGCCGTGGTCTTGCCAGCGTTGGTCACCTCTGCGCCGGGCGCGTACTGGAAGACCGACGGCACGCTGATGGATTCGAGCGCAGCCAGCGCCGATGTGACCGTGAACGACTCCGTGCTCGGGCAGAGCTGGGAAGGGTTCGGCGCAGCCTTCAATGAACAGGGCTGGAGCGTGCTCACTTCTGCCGAACTGCAGCAGCAGGCCATTCGCTTGCTCTTCAGTGCGAGCGATGGCGCGGCCTTCTCTTGGGGACGCATTCCGATCGGCGCCAACGACTACGCGGTGAGCCGCTACACGCTCGATGACGCAGGCTCCGACGACGAGCCAAACGCCGACGAATCCAATCGTCCTCCGCCGGATCTCGCGCTCGCAATGTTCTCCATGGCGCGCGACCGCGAGAAGCTGATCCCGTACCTGAAAGCGGCGCGCGCAGTGAAGCCCGACCTGCGTTTCTGGGCCAGCCCGTGGACACCACCCGTGTGGATGAAGACCGGCTACAAGAAGTCCGACGGTTGGAACCCGGTCAAAAAGCCGTCGTATTACGACGGAGGCAGCATCAAGAGCGATCCCGCCATTCTCGGCGCGTACGCCCAATATTTCGCCAAGTTCATTCAGGGGTACCGGGCGGAGGGCATCGAGATCGAGCTCGTCGCTCCCCAAGAAGAGCCCAGCTTCGAAATGAGCTATCCGTCATGCGTCTGGGACAAGGCCACCTTCACGACCTTCGTCGGCCAATACCTCGGACCTGCCATGAGCAGCCTGGGCGTGAAGGTGATGCTCGGCACGCTCTCGGACTACGAGAAGGATCTCACCTTGGCTGCCGCGGTGCTCGCGGATGCCACCGCCAAGAGCGTCTCGACCCGAATCGGCGCGCAATGGGCCGCGCTCTCCGACGCGAAGCTGCCCACGCTCAGCGCTAGTCTTCCGATTTGGGCGACCGAGCACAAGGGCGGTAACTACCCCTGGAATCCCTCGGGCTTTCCGCCGTTCCAAGAGTACCCGCCGAACGATCACGCGTACGGCATCGAGAGCTGGGGCAATATCCGCGACGCCATCAGCAAGACCAAAGTCACGTCGTACAACGCATGGAACCTGGTCTTGGACAGCGGCGGCTGGGGCATCGATACAAGCCGCCAATGGGGGCAAAACGCGCTCCTGGTCGCGAATTCGGGCACGCTGACGGCAACGCCCGCGTATTACGTGTTCCGCCACTTGTCGCAATACGTGGTCCCGGGCGCCACCGTGCTCGGCACGACCGGTGGTGACGCACTCGCCTTCAAGAACCCCGACGGCAGCTTGGTGACCGTGCTGTTCAACAGCGGCGCGGCGAGAGACGACTATGTGATTCAGATCGCGGGCAAGAAGCTGCGCTTCGCGATGCCCGGCAATGGCTGGGCGACCGTGAAGTACGCGCCGTAGTCCGCGGTCACGTGCCACGGCGCTCACTCTCGGCCGGCGCCGCGCCGTGACGCACACCCTCGGCTCCGCGCCGTGACGCGCACTCTCAGCGGAGTCCCACCCTGCGGCAACTCCGCGCTTTCACGAGCTGCGATGCTGGCTTGCGAGCGCCCCCTCTTCGGCGACGCTGGAAATAGATCGCGCCTTCGCTACGTGGAGAGCGGCAAACCCGTCCTCGCGCGTGGAAAGATTCGGTTCGAATTCGACGAATTCGAACTGTGTTTTTCATGTCTAAAGGGCACCTCGCACACCAGATGCGCCTCAACTCTTGGCCGCGTCGGGTGCCGAGCCTCGGTGCTGACCGAACCGCATTGGTGCACGAAGCATCATTTGCGCGAAGAGTCGGGAAGGACATCGCGGAACGGCGGGCGCCGCCGGGCGCTGAGCATTGGCGCGCGCGTTACGGTGCTTCGCTCCAGCCGATGTCCGGGGCGCTGCCGTTGTATAGCCCACTGCTGGAGCCGTTGCGATCGACGCCCAGGTCGGCGCCCTTGTTGATCGCGGGGCTGCCCACCTTCAGCGAGTAATCGAAGTTGGTCGGGTCGTTGAACAGCGGATCGCCGATGACCGAGGTGGCATCCAAGCTGCCCGAGTTGCGGTTGCCCGAGGTGTTGTTGAAGTACAGGTTGTGATCGAGCTTGGTGAACGCGCTGTCTGCGCCGCGCACGCCGTAAGTGTCGGCGCCGATGAAGATGTTGTTGCGCGCATCGACCTGCGTCGCCGTGCCGACGTTCAACCCGGCATACACGCTGTCGACAATCGTGCTGTGCCAGATGGTGATGCCGGTGATCGCGCCGAGGCCAATGCCGTCACCGCCGCCGATGCTCACGTTGGCGAGCAAGGAGGCGCCGTTGGCGCCGTCGTGGATCGAGTAGTTGGTACCGAGCGAGGCCGCGACGTCGTTGGCCTGCAGCTGAGCGTTCGAGCCGTAAATGTCCAAGCCCGCCGCCGCGCTGAACGTGATCAGGCAACCGGAGACGAGCGCGCCATCGCCGTACACCACGACCGCCTTCTTGTTGTCGTGGATGTAGGAATTCTTGAGCTCATTGCCGGTGCTCGTGCTCGACGAGAAGCGCACCGGCTCGCCCTGACAATGGTGAATTTCCAGCGCTTCGAGGTGCACGTCCGAAGACGCTACGGACAGGCACGCGCTGGTCTGGGTGTTCGCCGTCGCGTCGAGCTCGACGGAGCCCTTGATGTCGAGGGTCTCTTGCACCACGGGCAGCGGTGCTTTCAGACCAATCGTGGTCACTGCAGCATCGAAAGTGATCGCTTGGTGTCCGACTTGGCCGTTCGCGAAGGTGATCGCTTCACGCAACGAAAAACCGGTCTGGCCCGGGCTCGCCGGAGTCGCACCGGAGTCCGCTTCGTCGGCGGCGGTCGTGACCACGAGATTGACCAGGTCGACGCCGCCCGTTCCGGAGCCGCCGCCCGCACCCGCGGTTCCACCAGAGCCCGCTTTTCCGCCCGTGCCGCCCGAACCACCGTTGCCGGCCGTGCCGCTCGTACCACTGCTGCCAGCAGTGCCGCTCGTCGAACCGGCACCGGCCGTGCCCGCCGTGTCAGCGCCCGCGCCGCCGCTGTCACCAGCTGCACCCGCCGTGTCGTCTATGCCCGCCATGCCGGCTTTCGACGCGCCGCCACCGCCTGTACCGCTTGCGATTCCAGCGCTGCCCGCTGCTGCGCTGGAGGCAGCGTTGCCGCCCTCCCCACCAGTGATGGCGTTGCCAGTGCCGAGCCCGCCATAGCCGAAGCGGCAGGCATCCAGCACGAACACCAGAGGCAGAGTAAGAGTAAGGCCAGCGACCGGAAAGAGTCGCCGCAAGACACGCGGCATGATCGACAATCATTGCTCGTCGATCGCAGCCGGGCAATCGATAAGCTGCGGAGGACGCCGCAGCGCCGCAGCGCTGCAACCGGCGAGCGCGGGCGCTCTCTCTGCAATGAACGCACAGTCACGCGCTAGCGCGTGTGCATGTGGGTTCAGAGCGCACTGCTCTCTTGAATCGTGTGCGCGGCGTGTGTGAAGAGCGCACCTCGTGCGCCGTCGGAAGCCGCCCGCGCTCGGCGCCGTGCCGCTTGTTTCGCGTGTATACTAGCGAGATTCCCGAATGCTCTTGGTAACTCTGCCGCACACGCGGGCGGCGTCTTTGCTTCTCGTGTCTCGAGTCTCGTTGAGTGTGCTCTTTGCATGCACGCTGGCGCACGCTCAGCAAAAAGAGCTGCCCGCTTCCGACGCATTACCCGGGATTTATCGCGTGGGCGTCGCGCGCACGGCACCTGCCGCCATCGCGGGCACCCTCGGCTATGGCTTTACGGAGCCGCAGAGCGCGGACGACAGTGCGCATCATCGGCTCTCGTTGCGAGCTGCCGCAGCACTCCCAGTCGTCAATTGGCTCAGTCTGGGAGCCGTCGTCGACGGTCGCTATGACAAGCATCGCGACGACAGCGGCGCAGTCATCGATACCGCGCTGCAGGCGCGCGCGGGTGGCACGCTCGGCCGTTTCCAGCTCGGCGGGGCCATTCTCGGGCGGTTACCCGGCGCGGAGAGCTTGAGTTTGATGGCCAAGAGCACCTCGGTGGAGGGACAAGCCTTGCTCGCCACCGATCTCGGTCCTGTCCGCGTCGCGAGCTTGGCCGGCTATCGTTTCAATCACGGTGGGGCTGCGGGCAGTGACGCAGCGCATCTTTCGTCGGGCGACCGCCTTGCGCTGGGCTTGAGCGAATTCGATGCCGTGCTGCTGGGCCTGGGTGTCAGCGCGTGGGCGGGGAGAAACCAACTGTTGGCGGAGGTTTCTGCCGACGTGCTCGTGGGCCACGACGCACCGGCGTTCTCGCAATCGCCCTTGCGCTTGGCAGCAGGGCTCCGTCGCGGGGTCACGCGCGGCCTCGGCGTCGAGCTCTTGGCGGTCGGTTCGCTCAGCGAAAAGCCCGATCTTTCGCCGACGGCACCGCTCGTGCCCAACGAGCCGCGCTTCAGCATCTTCGCCGGCGTTCGCTACCAATTCCTGCCGCCCACGCCGCCGCCCACCAAACCGCCCCCGCCGCCGCCTCCGTCGCAAGTGTTGGGCTCGCGGCTGGAGGTGACCGTGAGCGACGACCAGGGCGCGCCGGTCCCGAGCCCGAGCGTGTCACTCACCGTCGCCGGCCAGCGTCGGGAGCTCGAGTGTGACCCTTCGGGTCTGTGCGCGATCGAAGACATGAAGCCCGGGAGCGTCGCGCTCCGCATCGAAGCGCCGGGGTTCGAGCCCGGCGAACGTACGCTGACCGTTCAGCCGGGCACTCCCGCGAAGCTCGAGGTGCGGCTGGTCGCCGTTCCGCCACCGAGCCAGCTCCGGGGCGTCGTGCGCAGTCTGGACGGCAAGGTGATCACGCCGCACGTTCGGGTCGAGCCGCTGGGCGCCGAGGCGACCATCGACGACAAGGGTAATTTTCAGCTAGATTTGGCGCCGGGTGGCTACGACGTGGTGATTGAAGCCGAAGGCTATGTCACGCAGCGGAGGCACGTGCAGGTCGAGCCGAAGGGCGTCGTGATCTTGAATGCGGAGTTGGTGCGGGCGCGATGACGAAGCGCGGCCCGCACTCCCGCGCGCGTACCGCTCGCCCGATCGTGGTGTTGCTGGCCTGCGCGTTGCTGGTGCTCGGCGGATGCCGCTCCAACGAGAACATCGTTGCCACCTTGCGCAGTTACGCGGGTCAGGTCGCGCGCGATCATCAAGCTTCAGTCGGCACTTGGGAGGCCGCCAATGTCGGCGCGACGTTCGTCCTGGGCGACGCCATCCGCACGCGCTCGCGTTCCACCGCCACCGTACAGCTCGCAACTAGGCACCAGCTCACGCTCGAGCCCGACACCCTGATCCGCTTCCTGACGCGACCGTCCGATCCGAAGCGAACGCGCGTGGCGCTCGAGATGGGTGAACTCACGCTCGACGCAGCCTCCGATGCCTTCGCGCTCGAAACCGACCTCGGCACGCTGCAGGTCGCCGCGCACGGTCGCGCACGGCTGGTAAAAGACGGGGACTCCCTGCGGCTGCAGGTGACCATCGGTGCGGCCGAGCTCGATAGCAATGGCCGACACCTGGAGCTCCAGGTGGGAGATGCAGTGGAGATCACGCCCAAGGGCGAGCTCACGCTCGCGCCCGCAGCGCCAGCTTCCGCGAGCGCCCCGCCCGCTCCTTCGGCGGCGGCCAGCGCAGCCAG
>DASSMT010000123.1:0-4088 GCA_035688655.1 Polyangiaceae bacterium
TACAACGCCTACCGGACCCCGGCGTTCTTCCGTGTGGATGTACGGCTCGAAAAGCGCTGGCGCCTGGGCGAATCGGGCTCGCTCGCCTTCGTAGTGGAGGGGCTGAACGTGACCATGAGCAAGGAAGTCACCGGCCTCGGCCTGGACTGCAGCGGCAATCAGACGGAAGGTGGCGGTTTCGCAACGACCTGTAAACAATCGACAGCTGGTCCCATCACCATCCCGAGCATTGGCGTCGAGGCTTTTTTCTGACATTTCTTTTTGGTGCAATGAAGGTTCGGGGCCCGTCCAGCGAATACGGGTGAGGCTTTGGTCGTGAAAAGGCGCGTATCGGCGAAACTCTCGGCACTGTTGGGAACGCTGTGTGCGCTCGCGCCAAGCCCCGCGTGGGCGGCGGAGCGCGCTTGCCGCGCCACGAACGTTGCGAGCGACGAGGCGCTCCGCGACCGATGGCCCGATCTCGTCCAGCGAGTGCGCGACGAAGTTCTGAGTCGGGACGACATCGACGCCTGCGCCAGCATCACGCTGAGGCTCGGGGTGGACTCCACCATCCGCGTGGAGGTCGCGCTGCCGGACGGACGCGCCGCTTCGCGAGATGCGCTGCGCCAAGAAGACGTGATTCCGATCTTGCAAGCCCTGCTACTCGTGCCAGAACCGGTGCCCGTCCTGCCCGCACCGACTCGCTCTCCGATGACGGGCTCGCTCGGCGAGCCCGCGCGCGCGCGGCCGCGCGCGGCCGCGGGTCGCACGGGGGACAGCGCAGGCTCGAGCGGGTCGTCGCTGCCGGGCCGAACCGGAGGACTGGGCGTGGAACTCTCGCTGGTCTCCGGCGCGCGCTTCGGGGACGGGCAGGTGAGCTACGGCCTGGGTGCGCAATCCTTCCTCGACGTGAACAGCTGGCTCGTCGGCTTCGCAGGGCGCGCCGATCGCTACTACCAGCTGGCGGACGCGCAGGCACAGACCGCGCTCGAGCTGGGCGTGGTGGCCGGCAAGCGGCTCCGCTTTGGCGGCGTGACCGTGGACCTTACGGCCGGGCCGGGTTTCGCGATCAAAGGCGCGTTGGCGTCGCAGACAGAGGTCGCCGTCGTCCAGGGTGCTTCCGGCGAGCCTCCGCCCTCGGCTCCGCAGCGCTCCCCGCCGCCCGAGCCCAGCTCTGGCGCCGTGCCGCGCCTGCTCGCCGGTGCTCACCTGGGCTTCAGCCCGAGCTCGGTGCTGCGCAGCTTCGTCGGCGTCGATGGCACCTTCGGCTCGGCGCGCGCTGAGGGCTTGAGCCCGTACTCACCGGGCATGCCGCGTTGGACACTGGGCCTCACGCTGGGCGCCACGGTGGGCACGCCATGATCGTGCGCGGAGCACGCCAGCCTTCGCTCGAAGACGCGGCTCATCATACGCCAGATCCTGTGCTCATCGGTCGACTCGCGAGCGGCGACTTGGGCGCGCTCGGCGCACTCTACGACCGGTACCAGGCGCCGCTCCGACGCTTCATCGCGCGTTGCTCGGGCAATAGCGCGGACGTCGACGACTTGGTGCATGCCACCTTCCTCGCCGCGGTCGCCAGCGCAGGCCGTTACGATGGGCGCGCTTCGTGTCGCCCCTGGCTCGTTGGAATCGCGGCCCAACTGCTGCGTCGGCGACGCCAGACCTTTGGCCGGCTTCTTTCGGTGCTATCGACGCTGAGAGGCACGACCCAGACATTTCGCGACCCGCGGCCCGCGCTCCAGGCGCGCACGGACGTGACGCGTGCGCTGGCCGCGCTCAGCGAAGCCAAACGAATGACGCTGCTCATGGCCGAAGTCGAGGGCATGAGCTGCTCGGAGATCGCCGTCGCGCTCGAGGTGCCGATTGGCACCGTCTGGACACGCCTTCATGCCGCACGTCGCGAGCTGCGCCAAGCCTTGTGCGGAGCGGATGAATGACGAAGCACGGGTGTCCGCGCTCATTCGAGGCCGAGGCCCTGCGTGATGGACGCCTCGCCGGTGCCGAGCGTCTGAGCTTCCAGCGGCATCTCGATTCATGCCCTCGCTGCGCGCGCGAGGTTGCCGCGTTGCAAACGCTGGCTGTCCGCCTGCGGGAGTCCGCGGCAGAGGCCGACGCGGACGAGCTGCACGTGCGCCGCGAACGAACGCGCTTGCTCGCCGCCTTCGACGCAACGCTCGCACCGCACGAACGGTCACCTGGCGCTCGAGGCTGGCTGGTCGGGGCCGCTGCCGCATCGCTGCTCTTACTCGGACTCTCGCTGCATCTTCGCGCGCGCAGCGCGTTGCACCCCGGCGCCGAAGGCGCGGTGGTCGTCCACGCGGCTGGCACAGCATCGTGGTCGAGGCAAAACGAAGGAGCCGTCGAGAAGATCCTGCTCGAGCGCGGTGCCCTGTCGATCCGCGTGGATCACACGCCCCAGCGACGGCGCTTGCTCGTGGTCCTGCCCGATGGCGAGCTCGAGGACATCGGAACGACATTTACGGTGAGTGCCGAGGCTGGCCGCACCACTCGGGTCAGTGTGGAAAGCGGAAGCGTGGTCTTGCGCCTCCACGGTCAAGCCCCTCTGGCGCTCAGCGCGGGCGACACCTGGACCCCTTCACAACGCGCGATCGTCTCGACTTGTCCGAGCTGTGAGCCGACGGGGAGCGCGCCAGCCACCGGCACGCCCCTAGCTCCGCCTAGCGCAGCGCCGGCAGCGTCGCCCCCCTCGATACGGTCGCAACATGCACGCCCTGCGCTGGGTCCAGTCGACCGAACAGCGTCGCCCTCAGCCAGCGCGACTGGCCAAGAGCCGCAATCATCGCTCGACTTCCGGGCCGCGATGACAGCGCTCGATGGCGGCGACAATGTCGCAGCGGCTGCGGGCTTCTCGAGCTTTTTGAGTGCTCACCCCCGGGACGCGCGCTGCGAAGACGCGGCTTACCTGCGCGTCATCGCTTGGCAGCGGGCGGGTGACGCCGGCAGAATGCAGGAAGCCGTAGCCCGATACCTTCGCCAATTCCCGAGCGGCTTCCGACATGCCGAAGTCGCAGCGCTCGCACGCTGAATCGCCTGTCATGGACCACGAACAAGGGACGCCCGTTCGCAGACCGGCGATACCCGCCATCCTCGATCTGGAATTTCACGGCATTCGTTGTCGAGGGGTGCTGCACGACGGAATGTTGGGCGATCGCCTCCGCGACCTCTACGCTCACGCCCAGATCGCCACGCCGGAAACGGTTGATCTCGTCGTGACCGTTCTCGCGGGCACAGCCGTACCCGCGCGCCCCGAGACGCCGACCGTGAGCCTCATCGCCGATCGAATCATCTGGGGCGCCTTCGGCGATGGCCGCTTGGTCCTCTCGGACGGGCGAAGCACGGCAAGGGTGGACTACGCGGCTGGCCAGGCGACGCTGGAGCTCACTGAACGCAGCGAGGCAGCCGAGTACGTCGCGACTCATCGTCTCTTCCCGATCGCCCTCTCGGAGCTGCTGCGCACGCGCGCGGTGTACTACCTGCATGCCGCCGCCGTCGCAAACGCCACCGGTGCTGTGCTCTTCGTCGGGGACTCGGAGACGGGAAAGTCGACGCTCGCCTATTGTGCGATGCGCGACGGGATGAAATTCATCGCGGACGACGGAGTGCTCTTGGCCTTCACGGCGGAGGGCGCGGCGCACGTGGAGGCGTACTATCGCGAGTTCGCGCTCGACCCGACCTGGCTGACGGCAGAGGAGCGGACGCGCTCGCGGGCCAGTGAGCCGATGCACACCGGCGATCGTCGCTCTCGCTTGATTCCGAGAGCGTGGCAGTGTGCACCACGCGGGCCGGTGAGCGCTGTGTTGGGTATCGAGCGCACGGCAGGGCCCTCCGGGGTTCGCGCGACCTCGCGCACGGAGCTCTTGGCTGAGCTGCTGCGGCAGAACCCCTTCGTGGCGCTGAATCCGGAGCTTGCCCCGGCCCATCTCAGCGCCCTCGGCAGGCTATTGAGGCAGGTTCGGTTCGGCGTCGTCGAGTCGGGTCCGGACGTCGTCGGTCGGCCGGGAGCCGCGCTCGCGTTGCTCGATGGCTGGTGCCGGTCGCCATCCATATGATCGTGGACCATCGAGCGAGTCTCGCCGTAGAATCGGCTC
>DASSMT010000192.1:0-17680 GCA_035688655.1 Polyangiaceae bacterium
CGGGCCTGTTCGCGCAAGACGGCTTCGAGGGCGCGCCCACGCTGAGCCTCAGCGGAGACGCCAAGATCGTGGCCTCCGTCGGCACCCTTCCGGCGATCAACGGGAAAGTGTCGCTGTTCGTTCCCACGGGTTCCTCAGCCACTCTGCACGTTGCACGACCCTCGAGCGCCAGCTACCTCCGCTTCAAGGCGCAGGCTCTATTGAGCACGTCCAGTGGCGGCCTCAGCTCCAACTCTTATCTCGAGGCGGGTGTCATCGGCGGCAGCCAGCACCTGCAACCAAGCGAAGTGCTTCCGACCACGCCTTCCACCAGCACAGGCGACAGCAAATGGCCGTATGTCGCCCCCAAGCAAGACGTGGCCCTGTTGCTGACCGAGAGCGGCGCTGACGTGGCAATTCGCATCTCGCTGCGGGCGTGTCAGGGCTTATGCCCGCCGGCAATCGCTCTTCTGATCGACGACCTTCGCGTCGAGTGAGTGAGCTCCCTCGTCCGTCGCTCTCCCGCAGCTGCAAAGAGAGAAAGCGCACCTTTTCGAGGTTGTATTGCGAGGGTAATGCGAAATATGAACCGAGGATCTTCCTGCGTTGGGCGCCGCAAAAGCGCCTCACAGACGACTGAGAAGCTCTGCTTTTTTCGTGGCGAATTCCGCGTCCGTGAGGATGCCTTTGCTGCGCAGGTCCCCGAGTTTTTCGATCGCGCTCACGATGTCGTGCGTGCTTGCGGGCACGGGTGAACTTTGCGCTAGCGGAGCTGGGGTGTACGCGGGCGGAGCGTAAGCGGGTTGTGCCACTACCGGTTGACCGTTTCTAGAGACTACGGGCAAGCGTGAGAGGTCCACCGTTCCGTATTGGCTGCTGAAGGCGATCGAGCCGTTCGAACCTTGCTGCTGCGAGAAGCCGCCGATGTTGTGATCTTGGGTGTCGTACACCCAAACTTCGCCCCCGGTCTTGACCGCGAGACGATGGCTGTTCCAAAAATAGGCGTACTTGACGTTGTTCTGGCTGCCGGTCGCGCTCGGCGACCCGAGGACTGACGGCCACCAATGGTCTTCGGGGTCGGGGATGAACAGGCTGGACTGCCCTCGCATGCCACCGTTGGCCTGATGTTGATTGCCGCTGCCGCTCTGGCTTTGCGATTGAAAACTACCACTTTGCAAGAGCCCGGGCTCATTCGCGAGAATGTTGGCGATCTCCGAGCAGAGGCTATCGACGCGCCCCTTGAGGAAGCCGTTGAACATGTCCCCGATCATGGTCATGCCACCACGCATCCACTGCCCCGAGCCGCCGAACTCGCCATGACTGAATTGAGCCATTCCGCCGTTGCCGTTCAACACGGCAAAGATCATGTGAGTCACCGCGTCGCTCGAAAAGCCGTACCGTTGCGCGAGTTCATTCGCGATTCGCTGCCCGCTTGGACTCAGTTGATTCATGGGCTCGCCCTACCACGCCTGGGCCGCTTGCGGACCGCAGATCGTTCGAGAACAAAGAAGTCACCGTTCGCGGCACGGCGAAAGTCGCGCACGGCGCGCTCAGTTCAGTCAATTTGCCATGTTAACAATAGGTTGGCGCAATGTTGGCGGCTTCCCATTCCGGTTTCAGCGGGTTTCGCTGACTGCTTCGCACTCCCTCGTCGCGCCCCACACGGTGATCGGACCCAATTTCTCGTTCGGTTTCCCAGCGATGACTCGCAAGTCGGCGCACACGCTGAAGGTTTCGCCAACGCTGCTCGCAGGGTTCGAATCCCGCCCTCTTCCGCTGAGTTTTCTTAATCGTTCTCGCTACGGCTCTGCTCACTTCGCAGTGGGTGCGAAGAATTCTGTGTTTAGGCGCAGGAGTTTAGGAGCCGCGGTCGGTAATTCCGAAAGCTCCTATATCAGTAAGCTCGCCGAATCACGAGCTTAGCCTTGCCGTTGAAGCCTCGGTCGGGCGTTGGCGAGCCAGCAGGTGTTGCCGCTCGGACGTTGCCCGACTACGAGTCATAGATTTCCAGCGCTTGCATTGTGGAGCCGAGGGGGATCGCTGTGCGACTTCTCAGTTCATCCTCGTCGACGGAAGAGACACTCGCCGACGGGCGTGAGCGAGACCTCCTCCCGGTGCTCTATTCGGCCGCGCGTGGTGGATAGCTCGGACTTGCTCCGCGGGCCCCGGTCAGGACGGCGTGCGTTGGAAGCACGATGACGAACGAGCATGCGCGATGGCCGTGCTGCGCTTGACCGCTGAACCTGACTACGACGTCGCCGCCGCGGGCTCTGAGCAGCGAGCGAACGATATCCAATCCGATGCCCCGCCCCGCAACCAAACCCACTTCCGCCGCGGTCGACACGCCCGATTCGAAGATGCGCTCGGCCAAGGCTTCGTCACTCTGACCCCAAGCACCCAGCTTCTGCCTCAGCGCGTCGAGGGCCAAACCGCGGCCGTCATCGCTGACGCTGATCTCGAGTGAATCATCGGCGCGCTCGACGTGAACGAAAATTCGTCCTTCGCTGCTCTTGCCGAGCCGTGCCCGCTCCTCGGGAGCTTCGAGCCCGTGATAGAGCGCGTTCTTGAAACACTGCACGAGAATGTCACGTACTGGCGCAGCCCAGCTCGGGGTCAAGAGTAACCCCGCGTCGACACAGGTCAGCACCGGTACTGACAAATGGAGCTCGCTCGCGAGACTTGGCACGATGCGCGACGTTTCCTTCACGAGCTCCGCGAGCGGCACGGCTTCCAGCCGATCGAGCGCTCCACGAACGCGCTCCAGCGCAATGGTGCTGGACTGATTTTCACTGGCCATGATCTCGGAAATCTCCCGCAGTGAGCGTTCGACGCGCCCGTTCCTGGACTGCGCGAGCGGCGCGAGCTTGCGGGCACACACGTCCCGATGCTGACCAATGAGTCGATCCACGGACGAGAGCTCCTCATGTAGCAGCTCATGACGGACATTTGCCAACTCTTCCTGCTGCGAACGCGCGTAGGCCCATTCTGCCGTGTGCAGCGCATCGACCAAATGCGTGTACGACAACAGACGCGCGTTGCCCTTCAGCGTATGAAGGTTGCGTAGATCAGCAGCCATCGTCTCCGGGGTGAGCGGCACGCCGGACGCCAGCGTCGCGCGGTTTTGCTCGAGCAAGCGCAGGGCGGTCGCGCAGAATTCCTCGAAAACATCGAGACCGGTCTCCAAAACCTGAGCGACGATGTCGGCTTCGCGCGCCTTCTCGCTGGCAGCTTGCTTCAGCTTGCGTACGAACGTCACGTCACGGACGACCACCAACAAGCGTTCGACCCGTTCTAGATCGTCGCAAATGAGGTTCCAATCCACTTCGAAGAAGCGTGGTTCGCCAGCAAGCGTCGCTCGGGAGAACTCAGCGATCAGATGCGAGCTGTTCGCTCGCGCCAACCACGGCTCGACCCCGAAGCTGAAGCGCAACGCGGCGTCCGCGGCCTTCAATGCATCGGGCCGCAGATTGGCGCCGGAGAACAGCAGATCCATGCAGTTTTTACCCACGATGTCGCTCGTGCCCAGAATCTGCTCGAGGTGACGCGAATAGCCCGGTTGAACCTGGAGCTGTTCGTCGACGGTGAAGACTCCTTGATCCATGTTGTCGAGCATGGACGCGATTTGACGGGTCTTCTGCGCCAACTCCAGCGTGCGCTCCCGTACCCGGAGCTCCAGACCGGCATAGAGTTGAGCGTTGCAAATCGAGATCGCGGCTTGGCTGGCGAGCACCTGCAAAATCTCGATCCGTTCGTGCGTGAAGGCGTGACTGGTTTGGTTGTTTTCCAGGTACAGCGCCCCCAGGAGCTCGCCCTGCCGCAAAATCGGAACGCACAACAGCGACCGCACGCGGTGTTCGACGATGTAAGGATCTGCCTGGAAACTGCCGCGCGTGCAGGCGTCGTCCAGGGCGAGCGGCTCACAGGTGCGGAGCACGTAACGCACCGCGCTGGCACAAACGCCCGGAGCGGTTTCGAGCGCTTCGGCCCGCAGCGCCTGACCAGTCGCGTCATCGACGTTGGCGCGCGCCTCGACGTAATATCTTTGATCGAGCTCGCTCTGCAGTACGAGGCAACCGTTTTGAGCTCCCGCGTTCTCGATGAGCGTCGCCATCAGCGCGGCGTACAACTTCTGCGGTTCGACCTCTTTGGAGATGGATTGGGTGGCCTTGAGGATCGAGCTTGCGTCGAGCGTGCTGGTTCTCGACGACGTGGTATGGGTTCCGGTGGCGAACACCAGCGGCACGTCCTGCAGCCCGCCGTTTCGCAGCCACATCGGCTGCTTCCGTTCCATCCACCGCAACTTGGCGGTGGCGCCCCACGCCGCGTATAGTCGATAAGCGGCTTCGAACGCTGGGCGTGCGTGGCGTGGGTCGTCGAGCTCGAGCCAAAAGTTTGCCTCGAGCTCGTTGATCAGCGCCCGCATGTGGATGAAGTCTTCGCCCGCGGCCTTCAGTGCACGCCCATACGATGAAAGGACGGTGTGCGGCGGCGCCCCAGAAATGCGCGCCCGCTCCGCCGCCAGTAGCTGATATTTGTGCTCGAAGTTCGCGGGGCTGGCCTTTCCCCAGGTCTCGAGCTTGGTCAGCGTCCGATCGATCGCGGCGAGTAACGCCGGGCGTTCGGCTTCCGATGCGGGCGCGAAGTCCCGCACGTGAATCAAGGCTTCGAACAAATGAAAGTCGGGCACCGAAAACAGACTGGCGGCTGCCAGACTGTATGGCTGAGTGAAGGCCTGCCAGCTGCGCGCCGCCGCGAGATCGCCGAGCAAGAAACTCACCATCGTTTGGCATTGGCCGTAGGAGTAAGCCCACTGAGCGTTCTTGGACTCGAGCACTTCACGGGTCGCGTCGGCGTCGCCCTTGGCAATGGCCTCGTCGTCGGCCTCGCCGGGGCGCAGCCGAGCGAGCGCCCGCGCCATGGGTAAGGTGCCGACCAATTGCCCAGGCATGTGCGCTCGTCGGAGATAACTGGTTGCATCGTCCAACTCGCGCTGGCAATCGTCGAGCGGCCGTCCCGTCAGGATCGAACGCTGGGTCTGGTGCGCCCAAGCGTAGGCGACGTGTGACATGTCTCCCAGCTCGAGCCCTCTTCGTTGGCAGGTTTCATACGCTCGCGTCCCTTCACTGAAGTGCGCCTTCCAATGCGACACGAAGCCGCCGAACACGAAGTTCACCGAAGATTCGAGCGGCGTGGGCGCGAAGCGCTCGAGCAACTCGAACGCGACGCGACCAAGGCGATACGCGACGTCGTGATTGTTCAAGATGCTGGCCTGCAAGATCCCGCAGTCGACGAAATTTTTGCACGAAACCGCGGCCACACCCCGTGTCAGCGCCAAATCGAACATCATCAACTCGGCCAGGATGAAAAGCGGCGGATAGGTTTGAATCGCGGATGGTACGACTTGCGATAGCAAGGCCAGGACCATTGCCGTCTCGGCGCTGTCGGTCGTCGGTAAGTCGGCTAGCTCTTCGACTTCGATGCCAGTGAGGTGCGCCTGCATCTTGCCGATCCCGCCCCCGATGCCCTGCTCGATTTCAGCGTGTGATTCCGGAAAATCGACGCCAAACAGCGCCAGGGCAGTCCGGATTTCCGAGACGGCCTCGTGCAAGTGCCCTTGATTTTCGAGCATGCGAGTTCGCAGTAGGTGCACGTTTGCGCGCGCCAAGTTGTCCGGAGCGAGCGCGAACAGCCGTTCGTACGAGCCCTCCACGCGCGTGTCTCCCAACATGACCGCGGCCTCCGCGAGCGCGTAGTGGGCACGGAAAGCGAGTTGTCGTTCGTCGCCATTGCCGGCGTCGCCCAGCAACTCGAGCGCGATCTGGGCGTAACTCTCGGCGCTGCTGAAGGCTGCCGTTTTCAAGGAGCGCTGCACCGCTCGCATGTTCAGCTCGGCCAGCGCGACCAACGCTGCCCGGTCGTCGATTCCGGCACTGCCGAGGTTCAGGTGATGTAGCAGCTCGAACAGGCTTCTGCTCGTGTCATCCAGCGCTTCGCTCTGCAATCGCTGGCCGATCCGACGATGAAGGCGCGCACGTTCAGCTTCATCCAACCGTGCGTAGGCCGCCTGTTGCACGCGCGTGTGCTGAAACACGTAAGCTTCGTCGCGTGGCCCCTGAGCCTCATCAGCCTCGCTCTGCGCGAGCACGACCAGCAAACGCTCGGTCACCGCTTGTTCGAGCGACTTCAAGAGCTCCGCCTCGGGTACTTCGAGCACGAACGAGAGCACCGCAAGCTCGAATTGGTTACCCAAGCACGCTGCAGCGGAAAGCGCTGCTCGCGTGCGTGGCGAGAGGCGGCCAATGCGCTCCGCCATCAGCGCACCCACGTTGTCGGAGACGAGCACCCCCGCCGTCCGAGCGAGATCCCAACGCCAGCAGCCCGCGTTTGGATCGAGCGCCAGGATCCCTTCGCGGACCAGTGTCGAGAGGAGCTCGCCCACGAAGAACGGGTTCCCGGCGGTCTTCTCGCCGATCAATTCGGCAAAGGCAGCGACATCGGCGGGAGTCGTCTGCAGCGTCTTCGCCAGCAAGCTCGTCAGCCCCGCACCAGCGAGCGGTTCGAGCTCGAGCTCATGCACGAGCTGAGGAGATTCTTTTTGGAGCCGCTCGGTCAACTTGCGAAGCGCGTGCAGAGCTTCGATTTCGCCGTCTCGGAAAGCGAGCACCGTGAGCAGGTGCCGAACATCGGCACTGCTGAGCAAGCCGAACAAGGTGTCGGCGGTCGCCGTATCCAGCCATTGGCAATCATCCATCGCGAGCACGAGCGGGTGCTCGGCGTCGGCAAACACCTGGATGAACTGAGCGATCACCCGTTGCAAGCGGTGCTGCGTTTCGCTCGGGCTGAGCTCGACCACGGCCGGATGGCTGCCGGTGATCTGCGAGAGCTGCGGGACCAAGTCGATCATCACGGCGATGTTCGGGCCCAGCGTCGACAAGAGACGCTCGCGAAGACCAGCAAGCTTCGCTTCCGACTCGGTGAGCAGTTTGGCGACCAGGCTCTCGAACGCGCGGACGAGCGCAGAATATGGACGATTGCGCTCTTGTCGATCGAACGTGCTCTGCAAGAAGTAGCTCTGAGGAGCGAAAGCGCGGCGCTGGAATTCGCTCACCAGAGACGACTTCCCGACGCCCGGCGAACCTGACACCAACAGCAGGCGCGGGCCGGACTGCAGCGCTTC
Organism: Polyangiaceae bacterium; assembly: GCA_035688655.1. GTDB lineage: Bacteria > Myxococcota_A > Polyangia > Polyangiales > Polyangiaceae > PMG-095. The sequence goes on from DASSMT010000192.1 coordinate 7,157, forward strand.
GGCCAGGACTCGATTGCAGCGTTCGAGCTCCGCTTCGCGACCGACAATCTCGCGACAGATCTCGAGCGTGTTCGGGACATCTCGCGTGCCGAGCGAGAAGGTCGGGATCTGCCGCTGCTTTTCCCAGCATTCAGCGCAAAATTCCAAGTCCCAAAGCAGCCCGTGACTGCTTTGGTAACGCTCTTCGGGATCCTTGGCCAACAACTTCAGAACCAGCTCGGCCAAGCTGCGCGGAACCCTCGGATTGACTTCGGACAACAGCGGCGGACGCTTGGAGATGTGGGCATGAGCCCAGCCCAGTGCGTCGTTCGCGCTGAACGGGAGTTGTCCAGTGAAGAGCTCGAACAAAGTGACTCCCAGCGAGTAGTAGTCTGCGCGAAAATCGGGTTTGCGGTTCATGCGCCCGCTGCGCTCGGGCGACATGTACGGCAGCGACCCCTGAGGCTCGCTGCCTTCGGCTTCACCCGGACGAACTGCGCCGCTCGCGAGATGAAAATCGATGAGCTTGAGCTCGAGGGTCTCACTCTTGACCAGCAGGTTGCTCGGCTTGACGTCATTGTGCACGAAACCGCGTGCGTGAACGTGGGCCAGCGCGCGCGCGGCTTGGCGCGCGATGCCGAGACCGGCAGCTAGGTCCATGCCCCCGCGGGGAACTTCGAGCGCTTGCCCGCCGAAGTCCTCCAAGACCAAGGCGAGTCGGCCGTCGACCTCGCACACCTCGTGGGCGCGCAGAATGAGCGGCGAAGCGAGCGCTTGCAGTATCTGCAGCTCGATCTCGAGCGCCCGGCGTTGCTGCGGCACGCTCTCGCTCTGGTTGAAGGACTTGAGCACGACGGTGCTGCCGTCGCACTCGCGGCGAGCACGCTGCACCACGCTGCGCGATGAAACGACGAGGTTTTCGAGAATCGAGTAGCTCGGCGAAGAGTGCGTCGCTGCTTGGCTCATGTTTCTGCTCGGGTGCTTTCCCACTGGTCCAGTGCGAGACGTTGACGAGATATACATTCGCAACCAGGGTGCACTCGAGTGCGCCGCGGTTCACATGACCGCTCACCATAGACCAACACTCTTCTGGCGTATATCGAGATATTGAATATCAAAAATGCGAGCGACTCGGTCTTGGTCACACCCGCGCTCACACCCGTGCTCACACCCGCTCTCACCCGCTCTCACCCGCTCTCTTGCGCGCACTCGTAGACTTTGGTTAAGAGCGTAGGCAGCTGTAGGCGAGCTCGATCATTTGCGGTCAGCAGTGGACCGGACTCGGGATCAGCGATGAGCGGGCAATAGGAGAGCCAACGCGGGCCGTCGTGGAAGGTCATTTCGGGCTCGAGCCTGGAGGACAATCCCGGCTGGTATCTGCTGCTGGCCTCTCTCTGTGGCTTCTCCCAGCGATTCGTCGAGGATCTGCTGCATGCGACGGAGGAGCGCTCGCCGGCGACGCCTGAGCGCGCTCTCGATCCCGCCCCGCTGCGTCGCCACGGGCTGAAGCCCGGAGTGGCGAGCGATGCCACTACAGCCAACCCAATTACTATGGCGCGCGCCGGCTCGGGGCGGCATCCTTGACATGGAAACACGGGCAAGGTGGAGGAGCGGGACGCGCGCGAGCATCAGCGCGCCTGTGCATCGCCGACAATGGCGATTCGAACGATGGGGCGCGGGTTACTGACCTTCGTGACTCGAGCACGGAGCAGCCTCGCGCTGTGCGCTTTCATGCCCTCCCAGAGCACTCGGAGGAAGAACAGCGATGAAGAACACCATGGACCCGTTGTTGAAACTCGATGCGCAGCTGAAGCTGCGAACGGACGCCGCCTCGGGGATCGTGCGCGACCTGCGAGGCAAGCTGGCTACGGTGGCTGCCAAGGAAACCAGGTCGCTGCGTACGGCCGGGCAACGCCTGTTGCGCCGCCATGCTCGGCTGTTCGGCGTGAGCGGCAAAGTGGAGCTCAAACCGCTCGTCGACGGCCACGACGCGCGCGGCGGCACAAGCGTGACGCTCGCGCAGTATCACGGCGCCTATCGCGTCCTCTCCGGCAGCATTCGCTTTCACGCCAACGAGGACGGCGTCTTCGACACGATCAACAGCCGGTTATTCACCGATTTGAAGCGAGTTCCGCGGCGTGCACGCATCAAAGTCGAGCGCGCAGTGGCGGCCGCACAGAAGGCGACGCGCTGCCGCAACGCACCGAAGCAGGCTCCCGAGCTCTTGGTCGTGCGTGTCTCCGGCACCCCGCACCTGGCGTGGGAGGTGCGACTCGTCGACAGCAAGCGCGGGACCCGCGGCGTGCCCGCGCACTGGGTCGTTTACGTCGATGCGACGAGCGCGCGAGTTCTCTCGTTCTACGACAATGTGCAAACAGGGCCGGTAGTCGGAACCGGAACCGGCTACTACTCCGGCGCGGGCAGCGTCAACGCGTGGTCCAACGGCACGACTTACCAGCTGCGCGACACCACGCGCACCGCGAGCGGCGGGCCCGAAATCGTGACCAACGACGAGGACGGCGCGTCACCGTCGGAAGACGCCGGCAGCGACTGGACAGACACCACCACGACCCCACGCGACGCAAACCAGGGAGCGGAGGTGGACGCCCATCGTTATGCAGCCGACGTCGTGGACTACTACCAAACGGTCCACGGACGGAACAGCTTCGACGGCGCGGGAGCGAATCTCGTCATCCTCTCGCACCTCGGCACGGACTACAGCAACGGTTATTGGGACGGCAGCAAGGTCAACCTCGGGGATGGCACTGGCGTCGCCGCAACGGGCGACGACTACGAGTGTAGTGATGACTGGCTCGCACACGAATTCACGCACGCCTACACGCAATACACCTGCGGTCTGCAGTACCTCAACGAATCGGGCGCTCTGAACGAGGCGTTCTCCGACATCTTCGCCGCGTTCATCACCGGGGATTGGCTGGTGTTCGAGGACACCTGGCTCAAGGCCTCGGCGCCCGCTTGGCGCAACATGGTCGATCCCACGAACGGAGGCAGTTGGGACGTCACCGATCCGATCACCAGCGTTCTCGCCGGGCACCAGCCGAGCCACTATGCGGATCGCTACACGGGCACCGCCGACAATGGCGGCGTCCACATCAACAGCGGCATCATCAACAATCTGTTCTATCTGCTCACGGTCGGCGGCACGCATACCGTGAGCGGCGTGAGCGTCATCGGCATCGGGCAGAGCGCCGCCGAACAGCTGCTTTTTCGCTGCATGACCGTGCACCTGGTCGGCAACCCCACAGCAACATTCCTCGACTTCCGCGTAGCGATGCTGGATGCCTGCTTGGACCTGTTTCCGACCGATCTCGTCAAGCTGTCGCAGATCAAGAACGCGTTCAATGCGGTTGGGATCGGCCCCGACATCTATGTGCGGGACAACCTTGCCGACGATGGCACGGAACCATATGGCGGGACGTATTTGTACGCGAGTCCGGACATCATCAACCGCACCAGCGCGGTGAGCTCCCCCACCACGGAGTTCGCCGATCTTTCGGACGACAGCCTCTGGGAAAACGTGGAGTTCGGCCAAGCGAACTACGTCTATGTGCGGCTGCAGAACCGCGGGCCCCAGAGCGGCGATGCCACCATCAACGTGTACTTTTCGGCGGCGTCGACCTTTGGGACGCCCGCGTCGTGGATCCACGTCGGCACGCTCAACGAGACGGGGATCGCACCGGGCGCGCTACGCATTTCCGGGCCGCTCACGTTCCCCGCCGCGCTCATCCCCTCGCCCGGCCACTATTGCATGATCACCGTGGTCTCGAGTGTGCTCGATCCCGCGCCGGACCACACGCTCATTGCTTCGGTCAGCGATTACCTCTCGTTCGTTCGCAATACGAACAACATCGCATACCGCAACATGGACGTCGTGGACGCCGTACCCGGGACCCCAGGGACGTTCAGCGCGATGATTCGCACTCTGCCCGGCTTGCGCGAGCACTACAGCCTCGAGCTCGACTTGAAACGCTTCGTGCCCGGGGCGCGGGTGCGGCTGCGGGGGCCAGCAAGGCTGCTCGGGGGCGCGATCGCGCGCGGCTTCAAGCTCGCCGAACGCAAGACGCAGGAAGACACCTACGAGCTGCTGCGGGGGAACGCGCGTTCACGGCACCTGGTGTTCCTGAACAAGACGCCGGCAGAAGCGGATAGCGCCCCCGGTTTCGATGAAATCCTGATCGAGAAAGATTTCAAGCTGAACATCGACTACGTCTTGCCGGAGAGCAAAGCTCCGCGCCCGGCACTGCGTCCGCCCAAAGGCGGCTACACCCTCTCCGTTCGGCAGCTTTGGAAAGGTGAGCTGGTGGGCGCATTCGGCATCCGCGTCGATCCTCGGCGCACGCCGAAAGACGAGCGGCGGCCGCGCGCAAAACGCACTCGGAAGCGCAGAGCGGCGAAGCGGTGAGCGGAGATGCACTGGTACCGTGACTGCAGGGCTTACGCCGAGCTCGCGCGGTTGCGCGCAATCGCGTACCCAGCGGACGCGCTAGCGGAAGGAGCGGAGGTTATCCCAGCGCGGGCGCGCCGCGTTTGCTCGAGAGGCGGAGGGACGTGGCTCGAGGTGTTCGGGTGAACGAATTGCTTCGCCCAAAACTGGAAAATTGCCGGCACGGACGAGCGAAAGCTCACCTTTTCGAGACGGTATCCGCGACGGTATGAATGGGCTGGGGCGCGCTCGAGAAATGCGAAATCTGAACCGAAGGATCTTCCTGCGTGGGCTGGGTGGGGCGCTCGTCGCTGCGCCGTTTCTGGGCTCGCTATTCGAGCGCTCGGCGCGCGCCGGCTTCGTCGCTCCGAAGCGAACCATCGTGATGTTCACGCACTACGGTCACATCACGAACAATTGGTTCCCAGCAAAGCTCAACGGCGACTTGCTCGCCGAAGATCTGCAACCGACGACCTTGGCGCCCTTGGCCCCGTTCGCGAAGAAGTTGCTCATGCCCCGCGGGATCCGAACCATGAACGAGTGGACCGCGGAGAACAAAGGCGCCGGGCAGGGGCGCGGCCAGGGCAACGACATCCACACACAGCTCACGGGCTCGCTCTTGACCTGCCAACCGGTCACTCCGAACAGCAACGATCCCTTCAGTTTCAACACCGCGACCAAGTTCAATTGCAAGCCCATCGGTCCGTCGCTGGATCACGTCATTGCCAAGCAGCTGAGCCCGGAGGGCGTGCCCTTGCTGCTGAACGTGGCGGGCGGGCGCGAGGGCTCACAGTCGGCGATTTCATGGCAAGCCGCCGAGACGCAGTTCGAAGCAACCTCTGTGGCCGACGCGTTCGCCAAGCTCACCGGTCTGCTCAGTCCCGGCCCGACGAACGCGGATACCAAAGCTCTCGCCAGGGGCAAAGCCCTCACCGATCTGATCAAGGATGACCTCAGTACGCTCGCCAGAATGGACATGAGCAAGGCGGACAAGGACAAGCTCGAGGCCTGGATGGAGCTGACGAACGACGTGGCCCACGTCGTCGTCGCCAACCAATGCAGCGCAGATGTGGCGGACAGGCTCGGTGCCTCCGCCCGACTCAACACCACCGTGGGGGAAGCTGATTCGGTCACCCGGCGCATCAACGATACGATGGACAACGCAGACCTGCACTCGGCGATCGCGGCGCTCACGGTTTCCTGCAACTCGAACCCCGTCGTCGTCTTGAAGTACCCGGGCACCTTCACCTTCAGCGGCCTCGGCATCAACGCTGACTCGGACAATCTGGCTCACCGCCTGGAAGCCGCAGGAATGTCCGGGCCCTGCGCACCCGACGTGATCAACAGGTTGCGGACAATCGACCGCTACTACGCGGAAAAATTCGCAAACCTCGTGCGGCTGCTGGACGCCATCCCCGAAGGGGATGGCCAGACCGTGCTCGACAGCACGGTGGCAGTCTGGATGAGCGAGTGCTCGGACGGTTGCGCGCGCAACCTGAACAACGCAACGATCATCCAAGCCGGCAGCGGCGGTGGTTATTTCAAGACGGGCCAGGTCATCGATCTCGACCCGGGCTCTGGAGCGACCGCGGAGATCATGCTCGGCCGGAGCCTTTCGCAGTGCACCGAGGGCACGGACATGCAGGTGGACGCCGTCAGTCAAGGGACGGGCACCGACCCCCAATACGGCAACGCGCCCGTGAACAAGTATTTCTGCAACATCATGAAGGCGATGGGCTTGAAAGCGGACCAGGATGGCTTTCCAGCCCTGAACGGCCCCGCCGGCGAAGTCACTCATTACGGCTACTCGGACCTGACCGAAGACTTCTGTGGCGGCGCGGGGGCGGTTCCGAGCGCGACGATACACGACCCGGGTGCCTTCGACCGGCTCGAGGCCTGAAAGCGGAGCAGCGGTGGATCCGATGAACATCATGGCTGCGCTCTCGAGCAAATCGAACAAGCGTTGGAGGGCTGCGCTACTGGCGTGCGGGCTGCTGTCCGCGTGCGGCCGGGCGTATCGAGATGGGGAAAACCCGTTCGGCGACGCCGCCGGCTCAGCGGGCAGCGCGGGCAGCGCGCAGAGCGCACCAGGCGGGAGCAGCGCAGGCGGCGACTCGAGCTTTGCCGGAAGCGACGGCGACGGAGATCCCTGCATCCCGGAGATCCCGGTCACGAGCCAGATCCCACGGCTGTTGAACCGGCAATACGCAAACGTGATGCGCGATCTGCTGGGCATCACGACCCTCCCCAACGGCAGCGCGGGCGACTCGAGAGTGTCGAATTTACTGTTCGAAGACTTCGACGGGCCGATGAACTCCCCCGCTTGGAAGGTTTACATGGACGTCGGCGAAAAGATCGCCCAGGCGGTGATGACGGGAGCGAATCGCTCCAAGTTCATCAGCTGCGAGCCCGCCAAAGCGGGCTGCTTGGAAGACACGACCAAGAATTTTGGTCGCCGAGCATTTCGTCGACCCTTGACCGATGCCGAGCTCGCGCGCTTCCAGAAGCTTCGCCAAGCCATGCCAGAAGCGACACCGGACGAGCTCGCAGAAACGACTCTGTACGCATTCTTGATCTCACCCTCGTTCCTCTTGCTGCCCGAGCTGCTGCCGGATCCCAAGGGCTCGAAGGCGAATATCGAGCTCTCGAGCCATGAGGTCGCGACCCGGCTGTCGATGTTGCTCTGGGCTTCGATCCCGGATGATGAGCTCGACGCGGCCGCCGACGCCAATTTACTCCGCAGCAAAGAGCAGATCTTGGCTCAAGCGCGCCGTATGGTCGCGGTACGCGACAAAGTCGTGCCGGTGCTGACTGCGTTTCATCACTATTGGTCGCAGATGGACAACCCGAGCGGCCACTGGTGGATCGGCAAACACGACACGGCCAAGTTCCCGCTCTACACGGCCGACGTCGAGACCGCGCTTCAGGCGGAGATGGACGCTTTCTTCGAGGACATCGCCTACGGTCACGGCACGTACAAGGATTATTTCCTGAGCAAGGTGGCTTTCGTCACCCGGGACACCGCACCGATCTACGGCCTGGATCCGGCGCGTTACGGCAAGGACCTGAAGCGCGTCGAGCTCGATGCCCAGCAGCGGTCCGGCTTCTTGACTCGCGCCGGGTTCCTGAGCTCGTACGCGAACTACGGCAGCAGCAACCCGTTCTTCAGGGGTAATTACATTGCGGCGTCGCTCTTGGGCCTGCAGCTCGGGCAGAGCGATTCCCACCCAACGGTGGACTACAGTCCGGAAGTCGCCGCGAGCTTCAAGACGAATCGTGAGTTTTCCGAGGCGCTGACCAGCACCGCTCCTTGCAAGGCGTGCCACGCAATCATCAACCCTTGGGGTTACGCCTTGGAGAACTACGACGCGATCGGCAAGTGGCAAACCGTGGATCAGCGCTCCGGGCAAATCGATGCGAGCGCCACGGTCGACCTCGGCGACGGACAGCCCAAGCAGATCGACAACCCACTACAGCTGATGCAAGAGCTCGCCGACGCGCCGCAGGTTCGCCGAGGCTATGCCAAGAGCTGGGTATCCTTCGCGTTCAATCGCGACGCGAGCAAGGGCGACATGTGCACGGTCGACCAGCTCGATAGCAAGCTCGCCATAGACGGCTACACGGTGCTCAGCGTGCTGCCCGATCTCAGCCAAGCGGATGCCTTCCGTCTCCGCACGCAAGGAACTCCGTGAACCGGCCAAAGGCGCTCATCACAGCCGTTGCTGCCCGGCCTCCGCTGAAGTGAGGACCGAAGGCCTCAGCCGCCGCCGGCGATGGCCCACAAGTACGGGTGATCATTGAACTGGATCGAGGCACGCTTCTTTCAGCGCCACGATCCATGCCATCCCCAAACCTGCCTCCGAACTGCCGCCTCTGGACTGGGAATCGCAAGCTGTTCGCGCGCTGCTGCTCGGTCTTGCTGGCGTTGCTCTGCTCGCTAGTAGAGCTGCCCGCAGTGAAACCCGCGCTGAACTCGCAAGCCCTCGAACAGGACCCGAACGCGACTCGAGAAGAGCGCGCGGGCTCGCTCAGCGAGGCGCAGCGCGCCTTCGACGCGACGGTTCGGCCGCGTTTGCGCGCGCTGCTCGTGCCCAGCAACAGCGAGCTCGGCGAGCGTGAATGCGCTACCGCGAATGCGAAAGAGGCGCTGCGCGGTCGGCTCGATCCCGCGGTCGTGCTGGCGGCCAACGAGCAACTGAACATGCCGATGGGAGCCGGGAGCTTGCTGACCGTCGCCGGGCGCCCATACCTGTTTTGCCTCGAGCCTCACTATCACCCGCCCGGAGCGGGCATCACCCCGGAAGGCTGGCACAAGGGCGTCACCGTGTACCACGCAGCCATGCCGAAGGAGCGCCGTCTCTAGCTCCGCAGCCTACTCCTTGGGTCCAGCGCTCGCTGGGTGATGGCTCGCCGAGCTGGCTTTCCAGCCCAGGCGAGTCATCGCGGAGCTCAACCAAGCGCGGCGCTGCCAAGCGACCACTGCCACTGCCAATGCCAACCAGACGGCGAGCAGCCAGCGCTCGCGCCGAGACAGGCCGAGCAGCGAGCGCGCTGGCGTCTTGGGAGCCTTCGACGGCAAAGGTCGAGACGAGTGCCCCCGTGGCCGCTGCGATGCGGATTCGGAGCGGACGACGGTGCTGATCGTCGGCACGGCCAGCATCAGCGGCACCGCTCGCCGGAAGCCCGGAACGGCCAGGGTCGCTTCCTCCGCTGCCTCTTCCTCCTCGGTCGGCACAGCCACGAACACGCGAGTCGCGCCTTCGGTGTCGGCGCCCGCACCGCTGTGGAAGCCAGCCAGCTTGCGCCGGCGCTCTGCGAGCAGATCGCCAGCGGAACGCTGGAGCTCCTCGCTCACGAGCTCTTCAGAGCCGACGAGCGTTGCGGGTAGCCTCGAAAGTGCGTCTGCCAGCTCGCTCACGCCGCCAGCGTCGGTCTCGGGGGTCCAAGCGAAGGTTTCGAGCACCTTGGCGAGCGGCGCGGGCAGGTGAAGCTTGGCTGCGCGGCTCAAATCGCCGGTCATCAGGCGCCCGGTCGCCAGCTGATAAAGCTCGACGGCGGCGGTCATCAGGTCGCGCGCCTCGACGTCGCTCGACGTGTCGGGCATTGGTTGCTTCGTGCCGCCGAGCAGAGCCGCCGACACTCCCACCTCCGACAGCAGCGTCTCACCGTAGTCGACCAGCCAGATGCAATCGCTGTTCAGCAAGCGGACGGGCCCCGCGCCGGCGTCCGCGAGCAGGGAGCGCGCACTGACGATGGCGCGCAGCGCGTCGATCATGATCCGCACCGCGGCCCCCACTTCCAGCCCCTGCTGGCGCGCACGCGCGCGCGCGACCACCTCGAACAACGAGAGCCCGGGCACATACTCGCTAGCGAGGTAGTTGTGAGTGCGGTCCGAGACCACACCGAGCAATTTGAGTAAGTGGGGATGTGCGAGCCCCTTCGCGAGCTCGAAGGCGCTCGCGTGCGCAAGCACCTGCGGCAAGGCTTCCGCCCTGATTTCCCGCAGCATCACGATGCGACCCGCTTCGTTTCCAGTGCTGATGCGGCCGAGCGAGACCTTGCCGCGCGGACTTCCGAACAATTCGAACAGCACTTGGCATTCGGTTTGGTTCTGCCGAGCGCGACCGGTCATGGGCTTCACCTCGAGCGGCGAACCCAAAGCAAGCTCTGGGCAGCAAAACGAGACAGAGTAAACCGTACGCCGAGCGCGCCCAGAGCGGAAGAGCTCTCGACGCTACCGCTGCGGGTGAGATATTATATTGGGAAAATGAGCAAGCGTCCCGTCGAAACTCGCCAGGGAATCGAGGACGAGACCTGGACGCGCAACCGCGAGACGCAACATCTTCCGAGCACCGTCGTGGCCGTGCCGCGCTTGCTCATCACCGTGCTTCGAGAAGGCGGCAAAGCCGATAATCGCTCGCTCGAGCTCGAGGGCGAACGGATCCGCGTCGGTTCACACCCGAGCAACGAGCTATTGATCACGGATCGCCTGGTCTCGCGCTTTCACTGCGTGCTCAGTCTCGATCGAGGTCTGTGGACGATCGCCGACACCGACTCGCTGAACGGCACCTCTCTGTCTGGCGTGCGCATTCGGGATGCCA
>DASSMT010000224.1:0-6200 GCA_035688655.1 Polyangiaceae bacterium
GCTCAATGGACCTCTCGCCGGCGCTCCCGCGGTGCGCAGTTCTCGGTACGGCTATGAACTCGCTGAGGAAGACAGCGCCGCGCCGCCATCGACTCCACCCGTCGCGATCCCTGTCAAGCCCGCCCAGTCAGTCCGGGCCGAGCAATTCGAGATCGAAGCCCAGGTGCAGCTGCAAGTCGCTGCGATCCACGCCGCGCGCACGGCGCTCATCAAGCTCGCCGAAACCTTCGACGGCCAAGTGATGAACGAGGCCGTCGAAGATGGCATGTTGCGGCGCGGTGCCGCGCTCTCTTTGCGGATCCCGTCCGCGGGCGTGCGTCAGTTCGTCGCTCGCCTCAGCGAGGTGGGCAAAGTGACCTCGAGCTCAATCGAGACGCGCGAGGTGAGCCGCGCGCTGAGCGACGCCGCGGTCGTACAAAGCAATCTCGAGCACGCAATCGCACGCTACGAGGAGCTACTCGCCAAAGCCGCGAACGTGGCCGAAGCCACGCAACTCGAGGCCGCCCTGATGCGCGTGCGGACCGAGCTCGCGCGCGTCAAGAGCGACATCGAGTGGAGCCGCGACCGCGTGGCGCGCTCGACCGTGTACGTGACCCTCTCGCTCACACCTGGACATGAGTACGTCGAACCTGAAGCCAAATTCTACCCCGGTCTGCGCGCAACGCTGCTCATCGACATGCCGGCTACTTCCTCCGGCGCAGCGACCACCAGCTACGCCGGCGGCGGCTTGTCGCTGCAGTGGCAGCGAATCTTCGACATCGACATCGACTTCTTGCACGACCTCACGAACGCCCAGAGCAGCGCCGTCGACTTCTACGTCATCACGCTCGGCACCGCGTTCTACTCGGAATACCTCGGCGGCGGTCGGCGTCGCACTCTCAATCCCTACTTCGGCTTTCGCACCGGCTACGCGCACGCCCCCGGACAAGGCCTATTTCCGCTGGGCGGCACGCTCGGCCTCGACTTGTACAAGAGCGAGCGCGTGCTGTTCGGTTTCGAAGCGCGGGCGTACGCGATGATCGGTCGCGAGCACGGTCCGGATTTCGTGCTCGAACCGGCGCTGAGTTTCAATTTCGCGTATTGAGTCTGAGTGCACCGCGCAACGTGAGGAGGGATTCGCGCGCGAGGGCGCCGGCCGGAGGCCGCGCCCGTCAGCCTAAGCCCTGCTCCTCGCCGCCTCGCGCGCAGCACCACGTGAGGAGGGATTCGCGCGCGAGGGCGCCGGCCGGAGGCCGCGCCCGTCAGCCTAAAGCCCTGCTCCTCCACGCAGCCCGAAGGGCTGCGGCGGAGGAGGAGGGATTCGAACCCACGGTACCCTTGCGAGTACGCCGGTTTTCAAAACCGGTGCCTTAAACCGCTCGGCCACTCCTCCAAGTCGCGGAAGTGCTTGGAGCCTCGCTCGATAGCATCAGAAATTGAGCGCGTCACGTGTCTCTTGCGCCGAGCGCCACTCGGCCACGGGTCAGCCTCTCACGGCTGTGAAACGCGGCGAGCCCGAGTAGGATCGCGGACGATGAAGAGAGCGCCTCGGCGGGCTTGGGTGTTGGGTTTGGGATGCGGGCAAACGGACAAATTCGCACTGAGCGGCAGAGCGCTCTGGAGGTACGCGGGTCAAAGCTGTCAGGAAAACACGGGCTACACGGGCGCGCTCTTGGGTTCTTGGCTCTACGTGCGCAATTCGCTGAAGGACTCACAGATCCTCGACGCCGCGTCGGGCGTCGTTTCCGGCGCGTTCCCCCCTTTGCTGATGCCAGCTGGCTCGCAAGCTGCCGCCTTCATTGCGAATGCCGGCAAGCTCTCGGCATTTCCGCTGGGCGGCTCGACGTCGCCGCTCTGGACGTACTCCGCAACCCACGTGACCGCGGTTCCGATCGTGGTCGGCAATCAAGTGGTCGTCGGGAGCGCAGTCGGCTCGCTCGGCGGCCCCGGCGAAATCGACGTGCTCGATGCCCAGACAGGCGCGGTGCTGTCGAGTGACGCACTTCCCGACTCTCCGCCAGGAACATTGGAAGGCACCATCCAATTTCCTGTCGTTGGTATGGCGGCTGCCAATCACCACTTGTACTTCATGGCGGGGAACCTGCTCTACGCCTATTGAACCTGGAATGGCGGCTTCAGCGGGGAACGAAGCTTTCGCCGTCGAAGCGATATAGGTGGGTGGTCAGCTGAGGCTTCGAAAACGGGCGTTCGCTGCTCTGCGATTCGGCGGCCGTTTCGCGGCAATACCGCTGATAGCGTTCGTCCAGGGTGCGCGCGGTGCGCGTGGTGCGCACGACCAGGCCGTTGTTCTTGGCGGCAGGGTTTTGGTTGAGCTCGAAGCTCTCGATCAGTTCCTCGGTGGTGCGAGTGCCGAGTTCAGTGAGGCACGGATCTTGGTTCGTGAAGGAGAGCAGGGTCTGCGTTTTGGGCGGATCGACGGCGAAGTCGAGCACGCTGAGTGTGTCGGTCGAGGTCGATTGATGAGCGTCGCCAAACTCGCACACGGCGAGGTCGCGGCCGTCCGGACGATGGTACGCCTGACACGCTTGCGGATGGATCCCTGACAGGTAGCGCAGCGATTGGAACTTATCGCCCTTGCGTTCCGCGATCAGCGTGCCGCCCCAATTGCCCGAATGCGGTTCGCAGCCGTTGAACACGGCCAAACGTTGGTCGACGTTTGGCGCGGTAAAATGGCCCGAAAGAAGCAGCTCGAGCTCGTAAAAGTCATTGCCGTCGACCGCGATCCGGCCATCGGAGACCGCTTCCGCGCCGTCGAACGGCGGGCACGTGCGGCAGCCGACGTGAATGCGATGTGCGCCACCCGTCTCGTAGTGTAGCGCGACATTGCACAGATCCGACAGGATGCCGACCTGCTGTGCGAGCTCGGGCGGCAGATCCGCCGGGATGGCGTCGAGGAAACGAGGACTGCCAGGCGCGGGTTCGGGCGCTGGGCTCGGCGGCGCGGTCTGCGCCACGACTGCCGGCGCGCTGGCAGGCGCGACCGGCGTGGGAGCGGCGCAACTCGTGAGCCACAGAGTGAGTGTCGTCGATCCCAGTCGCTGCCAAGAGCGCACTCGATTCATCCCTTGCAGCGTAGCCGACGTTCGCCGTCGCGCCGCCCGGGGAGTTGCGACGTGCGGCTCGCCCGACACGGGCCCGCGGTACGGAAACCACGATCACGGGCCAAAATGCGCAAATCGGCCGCAATTTACGCTGGCCCGAAGCTTGCTGAATTGCAGACACAACCGGCGCTTCCGTCCGGTGGAGGTTCTCGAGCAATGACTGGCATCGAAAATTCGCGTTGGGTAGCGGTGAGTGCGTTGGCTGCGGCGATGTTCGCGGTGGGTTTCTCGTTCACGGCCGTGGCCTGCAACGATTCCCGAGATGTGAGCGTGGCCGAGGCCGCGCGCGCTGCCGAGAGTGTGAGCGTGCCAGCGCCTGCGGCGAGCCTCGGCAGCATCGCGAAGATCGTGAACGCGGCGCCCTCGGCGCTTCCCGCCCCATCGGCGTCCGGGTCGGTCGCCGGCAAGGGCGAGGCCGAGCTTGCGTCCGGCAGCGCGGGTCTGAAGCTGAAGCGCTTCGTGGTGGCACGCAAAATCGCCAATCGCGAGCCGGTCACGGGCGGTGATTTCTCGGTCGGCAGCGCGCCCGTCTATGCGTTCGCCGAGTTCGAAAACGCGGCCCACGCCGCGCGCAGCGTGCGCGTGATGTTCCAAAATCAGGACACCAAAGCCACGGTCGGCCACGTGAAGCTGACCGTCCCGGGCGCCGCGGAGCGCTTTCGCACCTGGGGCAATACGCGCCTGATTCGCGATCCCGGGCATTGGGTGGCGGTGGTCTCCACCGACGACGGCGTGGAGCTCGGTCGCGCTTCGTTCGAGGTCAAGGGCTGACCGCTCGGCAGTGTTCGCGAGCCGTGGGTCGAGCTACGCTCGCGGCCGCGATGAACCCGTCAGCCCCCAATTCGCAAACTGTGGCTCCCGAGAGCACCGCGCTGCGCGTTGCCTTGTGGCGAGCGATGCACGTTCAAGTCGACCTGCCCCCGCACGTGCTTGCAGATGAAGTCGGTCTGAAGCTGGTCGCGCCCGACGCAAATTGGCGTCAGCGCCCCGACATGCACCCAGAGTTCACGGCGCCCTTCCGCGCTTCGATCGTCGGTCGCGGACGCTTCATCGAAGATCTAGTGACCGAGCAAGCGAGCCGAGGGCTCGGTCAGTACGTGATTTTGGGCGCAGGACTCGATACTTTCGCTCAGCGCAAACCAGACAGCGCCTCGCGACTGAACGTGTTCGAGGTCGACCAACCTGGGCCACAGACCTGGAAACGGCAACGCCTGCTCGAGCTCGGTTTTGGCATTCCCGAGTGGTTGCGCTTCGTGCCGGTGAACTTCGAGGGCGGCGATTCGTGGTGGGAGCGGCTGGCCACCGAGGGCTTCGATCCCGGCGCGCCGGCGATCGTGGCCTGCGCTGGCGTGAGCATGTACCTGACCAAGGATGCCGTCGCTGCGATGCTGCGTCAGCTGGCAATGTTGGCCGCGGGCTCCACGTTCGTGATGACGTTCTTGATGCCGCTCGAGCTCGCCGATCCAGAGGTGCGTCCCGGATTCGAGATGGCGATCAAAGGGGCGCGCGCCAGCGGCACGCCGTTCATCAGTTTTTTCCGGCCGGAAGAGTTGCTGAACCTCGCGCGCGCAGCGGGCTTTCGCAGCGCGGAACACGTGTCGATGGCGACGCTCGGCCAGCGCTACTTTGCGGGTCGAGCCGACGGCCTGCGCCCGCCGAACAACGCCGAAGAGATCCTGGTCGCGCACACCTAATTCTGCGCCGAGCCCGGCGCTCTGATCATCGATGAGCTGAGACTCCAGTGAGCGGCGCGCGGGCGACGGAGCGCGCTCAATTCGCGCGCGGTCGCACCGCGCGTTGAGCGATGCGCTCCGCACGCTGCAAGTCGCTGCGCCGGAACGCGTGTCCCGGGCGCGAGAGCTCGAGCATTGCGGTCAGCTGTTCGCCGATGAAAATCGGGATCATCGCGGCCGCGCCCACACCGCCGCGGCTACTCGCAAAGCGGATCGCGAGCGCGTCTTCGGTGGGACCATAGGGCGGGCCGAGCACGGGTCGCCCGCGCCGCGCCGCTCGCAACACCAGATCATTTTCCGGTAGCGCATAGCCAAGCCGCTCGTTGGAAATCGGACCGAGAACCGAGCGCGTGATCAGCTGGCGCTGATTGCGGCCGCGGTAATGGAACATCGCGCTCTCCGCGCCGGTCGTGATCAGCGCGAGCCAGGTGACGGTGTGGCTCAGCTCGGCCTCGTCCTTGATTCGCTCGACCGGGCGGCTCCATTCCTGCAATTGCTCGGCACTCGGCGCGCTACTCGTGGTCTTGCTCGTCAACGCGGCGATCTCGCGCACCGAGGTCAGCCCACGCCAATCGCCGTGAAACGGACTGACCTGACAGAACTCCGGCACACGCCCCGCTTCGACGCCGCGGATCAAAAGCCCGGTGACCACCGGCCCCACCGTGAGCTCACCGTTCGTGACGTACCAGAGCGGCGGCGGCGTGGGCTTGAAGATGCTGCGAGGGATTTGCTGAAGTTCCATGCTGGGCCTGGCCTCCTTCGAGTGACCTGCGCCGATGCTCGCTCGCCGACCCCCAATCGGCCAAAAAATCGGCACACTTCCACCCACATCTCCCAACCCAAGGAGTTATTGGAGAGGGGGCGCCCCCACTCCCGCATCGCACCTCCCAGCCCGCGCCGTACCCGCCCACTGCGTCCGCACATCACAGAGGGCGGCGCGAGTTTAGCCGTGGAGGCGTGGCGCACGCGCTTTCGGCTCACCAGCCTCCCCTTCATACTCCACTCGGTCAGATACAAGGGAGAGAGGAGAGAAGATTTGCGGGTTGCCATGAGAGGCACCGCCGTCAGAGGAATGGTCGGGTTCGGCACGCGGCGGGTACGCAAGCGCGTGCGGCCTACGGGATTGGTGCACGGAGCACGAGGTGCTCGGCTGAGGGGGGCACCCCTGGTGAAGAAACGTATTCGTGCACGAACACGTTTCTGACGCGAGGGACCGCACCCCCCGGTGCGCTGGACTGCCCACAAGTTTCGGACCGCGATCGACAGAGGCACACCGTGGTGCAGACCGGGCACATGGGTGACAGTGGTGCAGACCGGGCACATGGGTGACGGAGGTGCAGACCGGGCACATGGGTGACGGTGGTGC
>DASSMT010000275.1:0-6558 GCA_035688655.1 Polyangiaceae bacterium
CACAAGGATGGGATCCCCCTGCGTGCCACGTTCATCGTCGATCCGGAGGGCATCATCCGTTTCGCCAGCGTGAACGACCTGAGTGTCGGCCGGAACGTGGATGAAGTAGTACGCGTGCTCGACGCGCTTCAAACCGACGAGCTGTGTCCCTGCAACTGGAAGAAGGGCGATCCGACCCTCTGAGTACCTGACCCGGTCCGGGGCGCAATGCGCGCCCCGAACCGCTCTTTCCCAGCGGCGCGCGCCGCTCGTGCGCCCGCGCCACCCCCGTCTCTGAGCCCCTCTCAATTATCGTATTTACGGAGAAATACCGATGAGCGCTCTCGAAGCCATTCGTGCCGAAATTCCCGAAGCCGCCAAGGACCTGCGCCTGAACCTGAGCGCCGTGCTGGACGCCGGTACGCTCGCGCCGTCGGAGCGTTGGGGTGTCGCGATCGCGGTCGCGCTCGCTTCCCGTTCGCGCCGCCTTGCCGAGGCACTGATCGCCTCGCGTCCCGAAGAGGTCACCACCAAAACCGTCGAGGACGCCGTCGCGGCAGCCTCCTTGATGGGCATGACCAACGTCTTTTACCGTTTCCGGCACCTGGTGGGAAAGCCGAGCTATGAGCAGCGGCCCGCGCGCCTGCGCATGCAGCGTCTAGCCAAGCCCGCCACCACGACGGCAGCGTTCGAGCTCTTCTCACTGGCCGTGAGCGCGGTGAACGCCTGCGAGACCTGCGTGCGCTCGCACGAAGCCACCCTGCTCGAGCACGGCACGACCGAAGATCAGATCCACGACGCCGTACGCATCGCGTCGGTCGTCCACGGCGCAGCCGTCGCCCTCGACAGCTCTTCGCTGATTCGCGAAGACAGTTCCGCGTGAACGAGAGCTCCGCCATCCACTCATCTCGAAACCAGATCGTTTCCTCTGATGAGACGGTTCCCTTGGAAGACAGTTCCTCTAGAACACAGTTCCGCCCGAAAGGAGAGATCGCCCGCATGTATCGCAGTCCGAGTCATCTCAGTGAAGCTGCCCGACAAACCCTGAGCGACGTGCTCAACGCCCGGCTGGCAGACGGCCTGGATTTGCATAGTCAAATCAAGGTTGCGCATTGGAACATCAAGGGGCCGCAGTTTGCCGCCTTGCACCCGCTGTTCGAGACCTTCGCGGTGTCACTCGCGGCCTTCAACGACGCCATCGCGGAGCGCGCAGTTACCTTGGGCGGCAAAGCCTTCGGCACGGTGCGGCACGTCGCCAAGACCTCGCGCATCAACGAATACCCGCAAGACACCACGCGCGATCTCGAACACGTGAAGCTCTTGGCCGATCGCTTCGAGAGCTACCTGACCGAATTGCGTGCGTCGCGCTCGGCAGCCGAGAGCCAGGCCGATACGGACACGGTCGATTTGTTCACGACCGTGATCACGGAATTCGAGAAAAACGCCTGGTTCTTGCGGGCGTCCCTGGAGTCTTGAGAGAGTTTGCGTTCCGCCCGGGGGAGAGCGGTGTAAGCTCTGTCCGAGGCGATGAGCGCTAGCCCTTCGAGTATCGCTCCCCCTTCGAGTATTCGCCGCGGCATCGCTCCGCAAACCGCGGGGCGACGCTTGTTGGTGAGCGCCTGCGTCGGACTCGTGACTGGCAGCTTGGTTGGCCTCGGCGTCCCCAGCGTCGGCTGGGCCGTGCATTTGCTGTCGGGCTGGGACGCGGCCGGGCTCACCTTGCTCGCGCTGTGCTGGTGGCGCATTTGGCACGAGACCTCGGTCCAAACACGGCGGCACGCCGCTGTGGACGATCCCGGGCGCAAGTTGGTCTGGCTGATCGTGCTGCTCGCGAGCACGATTAGCCTATTTGCCGCTGGTTTCGTGCTGCGCCAAGCGCATAGCCTCACCCCGAACGACACCGCGTTCTGCCTGTTGTTCGGGCTGTGTTTGGCAGCCGTCGTCAGCGCCTGGGCTTTGACGCACACGGCGTATTCACTGCGCTACGCGCACCTTTATTACCGAGACGACGACGACGGCGAAGGTGGCCTGGAATTTCCCGGCAAGATCGATCCGGATGGCTTCGACTTCGCCTACTTTTCCTTCACGCTCGGGATGTGCTTTCAGGTCTCGGACGTGTGCATCACCAGCCGCGCCATCCGGCGCGCGGTGCTCGCGCACGCCTTGCTTTCGTTCCTGTTCAACACCGTGATCCTGGGCCTGGCCATGAACCTGATGCTCGGGTTCCTGAGCTGAGAGCCCTCGACCGAGGAGCAACGCAGCCCGCCAGGATGCCTGGCCCGCGAGCGCGAACGACTGAGCAACTCGACGGTCCGAAACTACTGCGTTGGTGCCGGGGTCGAGTTGGGCTTCGACACGGCCTTGTCCTCGCTCTTGTCGTTCGCGAGCAACTCCTGCAGCTTCTTCTCGCGCTCGGCGTCGTTGAGCGCGAGCTTACTGGTGTCGAACGTGAGCAGCGGCAACTTCTCGCTGCTCTGCATCAGTGGCAACTTGCCGTCCCAGCGCTCGATGGCACGGTATTGCAGCACCGTGCCGGTCGTGGAAAGCCGGATGATTTCGTTGGATTTGGCGTCGGCACGCGCCCGGATCAAGATGGCATCCGCCTCGCCCTCGGCGCGCTGACGGGCGGCTTCCGCGCCGCCGTGGGCCTGCGCGATGTTCTGCTCGGCTTCGGCGCGCACCTGACGCACGCGGTTTTCCGCCTGAATCGCGTTTTGAGTCGCTTCCATCGCGCGATTGATGGCCTGCGCGACGTTCTCCGGCAAGCGCAGCGCGCCGTTGATCGTGAGCTGATCGATCACGAAGCCGTCCTTACCGAGCACTTCACGCAGCCGCACGGATACGTCCGAAACCAGTTTGCCCTTGCCCGCACCGTAAATCTCTTGCACGGCCATGCGGGAAGCGATGTCGTTGAACGCTTCACGAACCGCGTTGCGCATGTAGCCGTGGGCCAGCACCAATAGATCTTGCTGCCGGAAGCGCAGGTACAAGTGCGGCGCGAGCGATGGCTCGATGTGAAACGACACGCCGATGTCGGCGCTGACGTTCACGCCCTCTTGCGACGAGAAGGTGAGCGACTCGTCGACCGCGCGCCCCTCGGTCGCCGATGACGTCCAGACCACGTTCTGGACGCTGATCGGGAAAGCCACGATCTGCTCGGTGAGCGGGTTGTACATCACCCAGCCCGTGACCACGGGGATGTCTTGCACGCCGCGCGCGCTGCCAGCGAGCTTGACCTTGATCCCCACGTGTCCGGCGTCGATGCGCATGAGCGTGGCATTCAGCAAGAAGCCAGCGCAAATCAGGATCAAGATTGCGAGTACGATGCGCCGCACGGTGCTGCTGTCGGTCTCGGGGCCCAAGGAGATCTTCTTCGTTGCCACCTCGAGTGGTTTAGTCGACCCGCTGCCCTACCGCTACCGCCCGGCAGTTTTCTGGCAGAACGGCTCAGAAAACTGCGCTGATGATCAACATGGTGACGTAGGCGACGGCGCCGCTCAGGGGCAACGTGAGCACCCAGGCGAGCAAGATGTTGGAAGCGACGCCCCAGCGCACCGCGCTGACACGCTTGCTCGCGCCGACGCCCATGATGCAAGCGTTGATGCAATGGGTCGTGGAAACCGGGATCCCCAGCTTGCTCGCGGCCAAGATCACCAAAGTGCCCGAGGTCTCCGCGGCGAAGCCCTGTAGCGGCGCGATGCGAATGATCTTGGTGCCCATGGTCTTGATGATGCGCTTGCCACCGGCCATGGTGCCGAGACCGATCGCGGCGGCGCAAGCCACGATGACCCAACGCGGCACTTCGTTTCCGACGGGCGTCATCCAGTCCGGCAGGCCGCCGTGACCAGCCGCCATGAACGCCACCAGCGCCAAGGTGATGATGCCCATCGACTTCTGCGCGTCGTTCGAGCCATGCGAGAACGCCATACCGCAGGCTGACAAGAGCTGCAGCCGACGTGACACGACCCGCACCGTGCCAGGCCGGAAATGGCGGGCGATCCAGGTGAGCCCGACCATCGCGAAAAAGGCCACGATGAAACCCAAGGTCGGCGACAGCACCAAGGGCACCAGCACCTTTTGCAGCAGCGCGTGCCATTTGAACTCCGACACCCCGGCGTGCGCCACTACGGCACCGCCCAGCCCACCGATCAACGCGTGTGACGAGCTGGATGGGATCCCCCACCACCAGGTGAGCAGATTCCAGATGCACGCGCCGAGCAACGCGGCCAGCACCACCGTCTGGCTGACTACCGCTGGGTTGGCAAAGCCGGAGGCGATGGTCTTGGCCACCGCGGTCCCGGCCATGGCTCCCACGAAGTTGAAGCCCCCTGCCACGATCACCGCCGTGCGCAAGGGCAAGACACCCGTCGACACCACGGTTGCGATCGCGTTTGCCGCGTCGTGAAAGCCGTTGATGTAGTCGAAGATGATCGCGGTGACGATTACGGCGATGAGCAGGCTGAGCATCTTACCCGTGCTTGATCGCGAGATTCGCCAGCGTGGAGCCCACGTGCTGACAGTAATCGATGCTATTTTCCAAATGATCCAAGACTTCACGTTCGCGCAGCAGCTGCTTGGCGTCGATCGCAGCGTCCTTGAACAGCGCGCTGATGGCGCCGCGGAACACGGTGTCGCCATCCTTCTCCAGCTTGCGCACCTGACGGCTCGCCTCGATCAGCGCGGCGTAGTCGTGCGCGCGTAGGTGTGGCAAGGCGTTCTTCAGCACCTCGGTGCACTCCACCAGCTTATCGATCAGGCCGACCATGGGAGCAGTGGGACGCTCGACGCCGTACAACACGCAGGCGCGCGCCGCGCCGTTCATCAGATCGATCACCGTATCGAGCTCTTGCGAGAGCTTCTGCAAATCTTCGCGATCGATGGGAGTGACGAAGGTGCGCGCGATCGACTCTTCGACTTCGTGCGCGATCTTGTCACCCTGGTGCTCCAGCTCCTGAACTGCAAAGCGCACGTCGGCGGCGCTGATGCTTTCGTCCTTGAAGCGTGCCACTGCCAGGGCCGCTTCGTGGGCGACGTTGGCTTGGGCTTCCAGGAAGCCGTAGAAATGGTCTTCGCGCGGCAGGAACCAGCGGACGATTGCCTGTAGGCCCATGGGCGCGCGTATTGGCCGCTCGGCCCCCAGGCGTCAAGAGAAAGTCTTCTGTTCGCCTTGCTCTCAGCCTCGGCCGCTCGATCTTCGCGCGGCGGGCGGCTCTCAGTCGCTCAGGACCCGCAGCGAGCCGCGTACCACGCCGTAGCCACTTGCGGCCCGCAGATTGCGAAATATTTCTCGGCCGCTGATTCGGCTCGCCAACAGGTCGCAATAGGCGCGCACCAGGTGCGCCGTCTCCTCGGCCGATTCACGCACCAATTCGAGACGGAACCGGCCGACGCCTGCGCGCTGTAGCGCCGGGACGAGCTCGGCCGCGCTCTGCGCGGACGCGTGAAATACGGTGTTTCGACAGCCGACGTCGGCTTCCACGGGGTGATCCATGTTTGCGCGGTCGCGCAGCGACAACTGGTGCCGTTCACACGGCCTGCCGCAACTCAGGTGGTCCCGCCCGTCCGAGAGCAGCGCGGCGATCACGCAATGCTCCATGTGAAACAGCGGCATCGGATGGTGCACGACAACCTCCGCGTACGGCGCGAGCGATTCCGAGAGCAAGCTCAAGAGCCGCGGCGAATCCAAATCGAAGGCGGGTGTGAAGGCCGAGAGCCCGCGCGACAGCACTTCGAGCGCGCTCAGACGATTGCTGACGTTGAGCGAAAAATCGCCGATGCGCAGCGCCGGGCTGCCGCTCGTGACCAGCGCTTCGAGCTCGAACAACGCGCCCAGGCTGCGCACGAGCACGACATCCGGCGCGAGCCCCTCCAAGTAGCGATCGATCTTCTCCTCCCCCGGCTTGCGAATGCGCGGCGGCGCCACGCCCACCAGCGCGCCGGCCGCTCGCAACTCGCGCAGTGCGCTGCCGGTGCCCGTCAGCTCCAAGAAATCCAGATACACGCCGTCCGCGCCCGCTGAAAGCGCGGCGTCTGCCTGCGCGCGGTTGCGGCACAGCGCGAACAACCCCGGCGCGGGCGGCGCAGGCAGCCCGCGCGGCTCCCGCGGCATGCGCCTCGGACGCTCGCGCCCGAGCTCGAGAGCCCCGGCTCGGGTCTCGCCCAGCGCTGCGACCAGGGCTCGCCGCGCGCGATTGAGCGACGAGACCGGGATCCAAGCCCCGCTCGGCAGGTCGATCTCGAGCCCGTCGAAGGCAAACGGCGAATCCCCGAGCCGGCCGAGCTTGTCGGCGAGCTCGCTCGGCGAGGTGGGCTGGTTGTGCGCGGGCTCGACGTTCGTGTCTGACTGCACCCGCGCGAACCGGCCGCGCTCGCTGCGGCCCTCCAACGTGAACGGTTGTCCGAAACGACCCGCGAGCACGAGTTTCAGCCGTTCCCGATAAGGGTCGCGCGCCAGCTCGGCCTTGACCTCGCGCTCGGTCTCGGGATCGTGCGTGCGAAACACGCGTCGCCCGCGCTCCACCGCGCTCAGCGTGAGCTCGGGGCCGAACCACAGTTTGGCCGAGCAGCCCGCGTCGACCG
>DASSMT010000344.1:0-18849 GCA_035688655.1 Polyangiaceae bacterium
ACTACGCGCACCGCGCACGTGTTGCGTGAAGACTCCATCGGTCACTCTTGCCTGGAGTTGCCCGAGAATCACGGCATCATTTTTCCTGCCGGGTACTACTTGGAATCCGGCGAGTACAAGGTGTTCGAGCGCGTCGCCGACCTGCGCATCGAACGCGTGCTGCCTTCACCGAACGGTGAAGACGTGCTGTTCGTGTTCTATCGGGAAGACGAGGGTGAATACGAACTGCTTTCGTACAATCTGATTGCCAAAGAGGTGCTGACTCCGATCCGCTGCCACGGCTACAGCTTGTTTCCCGATGGAACCATGCTGATCTTTCGCGCCGGTCCGGGGCAAGAAGCGACGCGGGTTCACCCGGTTCAGGTCTGGCAAACACCGTTTACCACCGCTGAGTTCCACGCTTCGGCGCCGACCGATGGCTCGTACTTGGCCAAGGTCGGCAACGCCGATCTCGTCGCCGGGATCAGCGAAGCCTTGACCGTGCAGAAGTTGGCAAAGCTCGAGCAGCCCACTCGCCGCAGCTTCGAAGACGTGGTGAGTTTTTCGCAACGGCTGCTCGACACTCATCATTGGCTCGGGCACGCGGAGGCCTTCGATCTGGCGAGTGTCGTACGCGAGACACAGGCCGCCGCCGCGCTGATCATCGACGAATTCGAGAAGCTGCGAGCGCTGGAAAAGAGCGCGCGTGACGCGGTTCGTTCCGCGGAAGAGGCCCAAGTTCAGCTGCTCGAGAAGCTGCGTCCGGCAGACTTGCGTTCGGTGGACGCATTCTTGGCTGCGCTCAGCGCGTTGAAGAAGCAGCGCGGCGCGCTGGTGTCGCTCAAAGAAGTGCGCTCGGTGGATCGAGCGCGAGTGTCTGAGCTGGAAGCTGCAGTCGTCAAGCGCTTCGACCAAGTGAGCGCGGCCTGCGTCGAATTCTTCCTGTCCGTGGACGCATTCAAGCCGCTCTTGGCCGATCTCGATCGCTTGGTGGAGAAGATCGAGGCCACCAAGACCGCCGGCGAACTGAGCGGGCCGCGCGGAGAGCTCGAGCGAATTCACGAGGGCCTGACGCTGCTCTCCGAGGCCATCAATGGCCTGAAGGTCGCGGAGCCGACGGCGCGGACCACGATCTTGGACAGCACGAGCGCTGCCTTCGCCAAGCACAACCGGGCACGGGCCATTTTCGATGGCCGCTATCAAGAGCTCTCGGCGAACGAGGGTCGCGCCGAGTTCGCGGTCCAGTTCAAACTGCTCGATCAGAACGTGGTCGGTGCGCTCAGCTTGGCCAAGTCGCCCGAGAGCTGTGACGAGCAGCTCGGCAAGCTGATGTTGCAGCTCGAAGAGCTGGAGAGTCGGTTCGGGGAGTTTGCCGAGTTTGCCCCGGAAATTGCTGGAAAACGCGAGGAAGTGCTGGACCTGATCGCCACGCGGCGTCAGGCGATCGTGGAAGAGCGCCAGCGTCGAGCCCAGAATTTCGCGCTGGCCGCCGAGCGGATCTTGTCCGGCATCGTGCGCCGCGCGCAAAACTTCAAGCAGCTCGACGAGCTGAATACTTTCTTCATCTCGGATCCGACGCTGGGCAAACTCGAAGAATTGCGCTCGCAGCTGCTCGAGCTGGGGGATTCGGTGCGGGCCGAGGAGCTCGATTCGAAGCTCAAAGCGGCACGTCAGACCTCGCTGCGCGCATTGCGGGACAAGACCGAACTGTCGGGGGGAGAAGACGACAGCATTCGTTTCGGTGAGCATCGCTTTCTGGTCAACAAACAGCCGCTCGAATTGACGATCGTGGCGCGTGAGGGCGGTCTGTTCAGTCACCTGACGGGCACGAACTTCTACGAACCGTTGAACGACCCCGGGCTCGCGCTGGGGCGTGAGTTCTGGGATCAGGCGCTCGTGTCGGAAAGCACGGACGTGTACCGGGGCGAGTACCTCGCGGTCTCGCTGCTCTTGGATGCCGAGCGCGGTCGAGCCGGGCAGAGCCTGAAAGCGCTGGAGAGCGCGTTGCGTGAAGAGCGTCTGTTCGAGCTCGTGCGAGCCTACGCGGCCGAACGCCTCGACGAGGGCTATGAACCGGGGGTTCACGACGCGGACGCGGCGAGCATCCTCGCGCAACTGCTGCTCTTGTCCAAGAGCGCGGGTTCATTGAGGTTTTCTCCGGAGGCGCGGGGACTTTCCTGGCTCTATTGGCAAGCGCAACCCGAAGACAAGCAGGATCTGCTGTCGCGGCGCTGCGCGAGCATCGGTCGTTTGCGCGCGCTGTTCGGCGAGCCTGCTCCGAGCTTGGCCCTGGCGCGCGAATTCGAAGCGCCGATCGCGAGCTACGCGACGAGCGTGGGGTTGGCTGAGGCCGTACCCGCCGCCGCCTATGCCGCGCGCTACTTGATCGAAGAGCTCGGCGCGCCGCGCCCGAGCTTCACGGTCAGCGCGCGCGCCGAACAATTGCAAGCCGAGTTCCAAAAGCAGCTCGACGAGCTCGCTGCGCGGCGCGGCTTCGAGGAAGATCTCGGTTTGCTCCAAGCTCACGCCCCAGAGCGAATCGGCATCGCGCTGGCCTACGTGGACACCTTCTTGAAGCAGGTGCAGCGCCCGGCGCTGGTCAGGTATCGCCTGGAAGTGGTCGCTCGCTTCGTCGCGCTCGGAGGAGCCACCGTCGACGTGTCTGCAGCGCCCACAGAGACGACCGTGACGGGTCTGCTCGGCACACATCCTCGCATCGTCAATCGCGAACTCTCGCTTTCGCTGGATGAGCTGCTGGAACGAGTCGGGCGTTTCATCGAAGAGCGCGCGCCGCGCTATCGTAGCTACAAGAAGCTGCGTTCCGAGGTCGCAGCTCGAGAACGGGCGCGGCTGCGTTTGGAGGAATTCGCGCCGCGCGTGCTCACCTCTTTCGTGCGCAATCGCCTGATCGACGAGGTGTACTTACCGCTGGTCGGCGCGAACCTCGCCAAGCAATTGGGCGCTGCCGGTAAGACCAAGCGCACCGATCTGATGGGGCTATTGCTGTTGGTCTCGCCGCCCGGCTACGGCAAGACCACGCTCATGGAATACGTTGCGAACCGACTCGGCCTCGTGTTCGTCAAAGTGAACGGTCCAGCGTTGGGTAGCGCCGTGGTCTCCCTGGATCCGAACGAAGCGCACAACGCCACCGCCCGACAGGAGGTCGAAAAGATCAACCTTGCGCTGGAGATGGGCAACAACGTGATGCTCTACCTGGACGACATCCAGCATACCAACCCCGAGCTCTTGCAAAAGTTCATTTCCTTGTGCGACGCACAACGCCGCATCGAGGGCGTCTGGAATGGTCAGACTCGAACGTACGATCTGCGGGGGAAGAAGTTTTGCGTCGTGATGGCGGGCAACCCTTATACCGAGTCGGGGGCACGCTTTCAGATCCCGGACATGCTCGCGAATCGCGCCGATACCTACAACCTGGGCGATGTCTTGCAGGGCAAGGAGCAAGCCTTTGCGCTCAGTTACCTGGAAAATGCGCTGACCTCCAACGCGGTGCTCGCGCCGCTCGCCGCTCGCGAGCCCAGCGACGTGTTCAAGTTGATCGGGATGGCACAAGGCGAGGAGATCCCCAGCTCGGAGCTTTCACACGGCTACGCCGCTGCCGAGATCGAAGAATTCGTGGCCCTGTTCCAGCGCTTGTTTCAAGTACAGCGCGTGCTGCTGCGCGTGAACCAAGAGTACATCGCGTCTGCTTCCCAGGACGATCGCTACCGCACCGAGCCGCCGTTCAAGTTGCAGGGCAGCTACCGCAACATGAACAAACTGGTTGAAAAGGTGGCCGCGGCCATGAACGAGGCCGAGCTCGAACGACTGATCGACGACCATTACGCGAGTGAAGCGCAAACCTTGACCCGTGGCGCGGAGCAAAATCTGCTCAAGCTCGCCGAAGTGCGCGGGCGTCAGAGCGAGGAGCAGAAGACACGCTGGGCCGAGATCAAGACCGCGTTCGTACGCGTTCAGCGCTTGGGCGGGAAGGACGAAGATCCGGTGGCGCGCGTCACTGGTTCCCTCAGTCTGCTCGACGATCAGCTGAAGGGCATTCGGGAGGCTCTGGTGCGTGCGCTGCTGGAGAACCGCACGGCCCAAGCCTCGGACGCGGAGCGCGAAGCGTTGCGCGAGGGTCTCGCGGCCTTGTCGCGTCCGAAGCTTTCCGTCACGCTGCACGGGGCTGCCCCCGAGCAGCTCGCGGGGCTGGCGAGTGAGCAACTTTCGCTGCTGAAAGAGCTGCTCGGCCCGATTTTGGCTTCGCGCGTGGCCGACGCAAACGGTAGCCAAGAGCGCCGCCTGGCCGAGATCGCCGCGGCCATTGCCGACATGCAGCGCGCGCTCGAACGCGGCATCAATCGCCCCGAACGCGTCGATGTGTCGCTCGTCAGCCATTCCAAGACCAATTTCTTCCGACCGCTCTCGAGCAACGATGTCTGCTCCTTGGGTGGGCTGTTCGTCGCCACTTACGAGAAGCCGCCCGCGCTGGGGACTCCGATCGAGCTCGCCTTGGCTTTCCCCTCCGGTCCCACGTGTAGCGTCTTCGGCGCCGTAGAATACACCCAAGACGAGCTGAACGACGATTTCCCCGCGGGGTTCGGCGTTCGCTTCAACGAGGTCTCGCCCGAGGCGCGGGCGCTGATCGAAGAATACGCGGCGGTGCGTGAACCGCTGTTACGCGACGACTGAGTCTCGCTCGAGCCGCGGCTACTGGCTCTAAGAACCCGGCTGGCACCAAGCATCCATGCGCGAGACCAGCGAGCGTTCGTGCCCCCCGATTCTTTCCAGCTCACGATTGAGCCGCTCCGCTTCCGCGTAGTTCATCGAGTCGAGGGCCGTGGCGAGCGAGCGCAGATTTTCCGCCGCGCTGTTCAAAACACCCACGTACTCGGCGACCAGCTTGGCCATGTCTTCGCTGGCGAATTCCATCGGGCCGAGTTGTTTTGCCAGCCGTTCGTAGCGGCCCGCGGCGGCGACGTAACCGTTGCTCGCGCCCGTGCCGATGCTCACGCCCGCGCTGCCGCCCATGCCGGCGGCGCCGCTCGCGGCTGGGCTGCCCCCGCCACCCGCTGCGCCGCGCCCACCGGCGCCGCCGCCGCCGTGAGTGATGGTGAGCACGTCGTCGAGGGCCGGGTTCACCTGAGCGATCAGCGCACGGCATTGCTTCGTGCGCGTGTAACGACCGCAGGCGGCGCTCGCGAAGGTGAGTGAGACGAGGGTGAGCGGCGCGAGCCGCGCGCAGCCGTAGCTGACGAGCCGGGCGAACGAAGAGTAGAGAAACATAGTGCTTGCGCTCCGGCGTGACCGGGCGGGAAAGTCAACGTAGCATCATGGGCGCTACCCGAACAATCAGGCGCGCCGCAGCGCTCGCTGCCTGCTTGGCCCTGCTCGGCGCCTGTCGTGCAAACGCCAAGCGGACCGAGAAAAAGTTGCCGTCTCCGCCGCTCGGAGCCCTCGATCCTGCGGTCCCCGGCGCCGTGACTGCGGAAGGCTCGCCGAGCCCGAGCCCGCACCCGAGTCGGACTCCCGTGCCGCGGCCGTCGGCGGTGGTCCAAACGCTGAGTTCGTTGCGTGAGCAACGCCTGCAGATCCGTGCACCGACGGTGCAGCGCCAAATGCTGTCGTTCGGGGCCCAGCGCTTGCTGCAGGCGAGCCCGTCCAAAGCGACTTTTCGCGACAGCAAGCAGGGGCAGGTGATCACCGAGGCGAGCATTGGTGCGGTACGCGCGGTGGCTCATGGCCCCGACGGTTCTTTGTTCGCGATCGGGGGGGCGAGGGGGGCGCTGCTCGAGCCGCGCGCCAAGGCGCTGAAGTACTTCCCTCACGTCGCGTTCCTCCCTGACTCCGAACTATTGCCGGACCTGGAAGGGCCGAATCACTTTTACGTGTACTACCCGGTCGACGCCGAGCTCTGCTTTTACCCGTTCAAGAGCGAGTCATCGATCATGCCGATCGATGCTCGCTTTCATCTGGATGGCTGCAGCGAGCCGATCGTCCAGTTGCGGGACGGCGCCATCGTCTGCCGGACCGCGAACGGCTTTCTGCGCCAGGCTCCCCGCGGCAGCCGAGCGGAGTTCGCGTACTCGCTCGCTGAAGAGCCCGTGCGCCTGCTCCCCGGCATGCGCCTGGACGAGTTCTTTGCTGTCACTCGTGCGGGGGAGGTCTTGCACCTGCGTCTGGCGGAGCGCCTGCAGCTAGTGGCACGCTTTTCGCTGCCCATGGCCGTCTACGCCGCGGCCGCCAACACAGAGGCGCTCGCGTTCATCTTGGTGAGCGACCCGCAAGCGGGAAAGTCGCGGCATTGGTCGTTGTGGGTCACCGATCTCGAAGGCCAAACCCGCTTCCAGAGCGAGTTGCCCGAAAGCCCGGCGAGCGCAGAGGATGATTGGGCGGCGAACGTGGTCGAAGACAAAAACCTTGCGATTTCCGGGTTCGAACCGCTGGTTGCCGTGGGGGGCGAAAAGGTCGTCAGCGTTTGGGACTACGGCGAGCGGCGAGCGCTGTTCACGCGCTAGCGAGAGTGCCCTCGGGCCGCCGGCCAAATGCTGGAAAAGTTGGCCATTTTCCAGCTGCCGGGCAGAACGCTCAGTGATGATCGCCGGCCGCTTCGAGTCCGAACTCGCTCTCGTCAAACGGATTGCCGAGGAGCTCGCGCAAGAGCAGAAGGAACGGCCTTCGAGCGCGCACCTTCTGGCGGCGATCGCGGCACGTCCGAGTCCGGCCTGCGATTTGCTCCGTGAGCGCAAGCTGGGCGTCGAAGAGCTGCTCCGCGCCGCACGTGGCCTGGACGAGGAGCTCGAAGAGCCGCTCAAAGCGTGTCTGCAACGCGCCCGCGAAATCGCCGGCCGCATGGGTGACGGTGATGCGGCGGCGGTTCACTTGCTCGTCGCGCTGGTGGGCGAGCCGCGCTGCTCTGCCCGTCGGGTGCTCGATGGGTTGAATGTCGATAGCTCGCGGCTGCGTACGCAAGCGGTTCAGGTCGGCCTAGGCCTGGTGGGGCGACGTCGTGCAGCGCAGGAACCGCCGCGCGAGGCACCGCTGCCCGCGCCGCGCCGCGCCTCGACGGCGGTCAAAGTGCCGCTCTACCCGCCCGCGCGCAAGACGATGACCAGCGAGGCAGCGGCAGCGAATGTCGCTCAGGCTCCCGAGGCGCGTGGCACCGCGGTGATCGTGCCGGTGATGGCGCTGCCGAGCACTGCGCAGCGCGATCGCGCAAACCCGACGCGCGCCCTGCACCCGGTGCCGTTGCTGGACAAACCGCTCTACAAAGAGCCGGAACCGTGGGAGCGCTTCGAGCTGGATCCACAAAAATTTCCGACTCTGACCACGCTCGGCAGAAACCTCACGCTGGCGGCCGCGCGCGGCGAGCTCGACCCGGTGGTGGGACGAGACGCGGTGATCGAACAGGCGCTGGACGTGCTCGCCAAGCGCGAGGGGAACAATCCCTGCCTGGTCGGCATCGCGGGTGTGGGCAAGACCAGCGTCGTGCGCGGTCTCGCGCAGCGCATCGCGGCGGCCGAAGACGTGCTGTCGCTCGACAATCGCGTGATCGTTCAGATCCCGGTCAGCGAACTCTTGGCGGGCACGGGTGTGCGCGGTGCGCTCGCTTCGCGCATCGGAGCGTTGCGCAAGGAAGTCCTCGCCGCCAAGGGCCGCGTGGTGATCTTCTTCGACGAGATTCATCAGTTGTTCAGCGGTGACGCGGCCGAAGAAATCGCTTCCGAGCTCAAGATCGCTTTTTCGCGCGGTGAATTGCCGTGCATTGGTGCCAGCACGCCGGAAGATTTCCAAAAGGCGCTTGCTGCCGATGCAGGCTTGGCTCGCCGCTTCTCCTTGGTGGAGGTCGAACAACCGAGTCGCGAACAAGCTTACTTGATCGTCGACGCGCTCAAACCTCGTCTCGAGGCGCATCATCAGGTCCGCTATCAGACCGAGGCATTGGCGCTCGGTGTGGGCTGGTCCGTACGCTATTTGCCCGGACGCGCACTGCCGGACAAGGCCGTTTCGATTTTGGATTTGGCGGGTGCCCGCACGCGCCGGCGCGGCAAGCCCGAAGTGACCGCAGAGAGCGTCGCGGAGGTCGTGGCCGAGCTCGCAGACATGCCGGTCGATCGCCTGCTCGAAGCCGACGGCGATCGGATGTTGCGCTTGGAGGAGATTCTGGCCGAACGCGTCGTCGGCCACGGTTCGCAGATTCGGCGCATTGCAAGCATCTTGCGCAGGAACGCCGCCGGACTCGGCTCACGCCGTCCGATCGGCACCTTTCTCTTGCTGGGCCCCACCGGTGTGGGAAAAACCGAGAGCGCGAAGGCGATTGCCGAGGTCTTGTTCCACTGCGACACGGCCATGACGCGCTTGGACCTTTCCGAATTTTCCGAGCCACACGCGGTTGCTCGTCTGATCGGTGCGCCCCCGGGATACGTAGGACACGAGGCCGGCGGCCAGCTCACCGAGGCGGTGCGGCGCAGGCCCTATCAGGTGATCCTGCTCGACGAGTTGGAAAAGGCGCACCCCGATGTGCTCACCTCGTTCTTGGCGGTGTTCGACGAGGGGCGACTCACCGACGGACGAGGGCGTACGGTCGATTTCACGAATACCGTGATCTTGATGACCTCGAACCTGGGCGCCGAGCAGACTGGTACTACTTCGCGTCGACGCGTGGGCTTCGGCAACGAAGAGCAGGCGCGCGCGGATCTCGAACAGAGCGTGATCGCCGCGGCGCGTGGCGCGTTGGCTCCCGAGCTGTACAACCGCATCGACGAGGTGCTGGTGTTTGCTCCTCTGGCTCGGGAAGAGGTTCGTGAGATCGCCCGCCGACTGCTCGAAGGCGTGCGTCGGGCGTTGTCCGCTCAGCGCGGTCTGCAGCTCGACTTCGGCCCCGAGGTGGTCGAGTTCCTGCTCGACCATGGCGGTTTCGAGCCGACGCTGGGTGCACGGCCGATGAAGCGCACCATCGCGCGCTTGGTCGAAGCACCCTTGGCCGAGAAGATCCTGCGCGGTGAGCTTCAGCCAAAGAGCACCCTGCTGCTGTGCGTCGAGGGCGAGCGACTCGAATGCGACGTGCTCGACGCCAGCGCCAGCAGCGCCGCCGAGTAGGTTGCGGCCGTGTAGGCGGGGAGTGCGTGCTGGCGCTTCCCGCCACCCACCGATTGGCAAAGGCAACTACGCCCCACTAGCTGGGCGGGCTGACTGCCCAGTTTTCGCGGGTGTGCGGACGGAACCAGGCGGGAGCACGCGTCCAATCACTCGGATGGGTGGGTCGGGGTGGGGGCGGTTGCCGGGGGCAGTATTGGTAGACGAGTTCACTTTTGACCGGCCGTCGTGTTACCTATTCGGATCGACGAAGATATTTTTAGGGGCACTGAGCAGAGCAGCGGACACAGAACCTTAGAACCCAGATGGCGGCCATGGATCCCCTCAGCCTTCGGCATCGTCCGGTGGATCGCGCCATCCAGATCGTCGCGCCTCATTGCGATCTGGTGAGCCGTCTCGAGGTCGTGCCCCCGTCGGCCATGGTCAGGGGGCTCTATCTCCGCTCTCTTGAAACCGTGCTGCAACGTGCCGGTCGGCCTCAGCTTTACCGCGATTGTTTCGAGGGTGAGCGCTGGTCGCCGATTCGAATGTATCCGTTGCGTGACTATATGATTCGCCTCGCGCTCGCCGGAGCCTCGCTGCGGAGCCCAGCGCGAGTGCACGAAGGCATGCACGACATCTGGCGCACCAATGCGACCACCTTTGCTGCGAGCCTCTTGGGGCGGACCATGCTGCGCTTGCTCTCGCACGACCCAGTCCGGCTCACGGAGCAGGGGCTCGCCGCCCGTCGGCAGACCTACCAATACGGACACTGGGAGATCGTTCGTCACGGTCCCCGTGCAGTAGAGATGGTATACCGCGAGGAATATCTGTGGATCGAATCGGCCATCGCCGGTGGCGCAGTGGGCGCGTTCGAGTCGTGCGGCATCGAAGCCAAGCTCGAGACGAAATTGCTCAATCGATTCGACGGTTCGACCATGATCACGTGGTAAGACTATAGGCGGAGCAGCCAACGGGTTCCGTGACCAAGAACGACGAGCCAAACCTGCCGGAAACAGAAGGTGGAGTAGGCGTATGGGTGCTTGCGCCGAGCGCCGCCGCAGCGGATCGCATTTCGGCGACGCTGGCCGATCGCTATGCCACACACGACACGCAGATCCTCGTCGTCGACGGTGCTGCGGCTGAATTGCTCCCGCGTCTGAGGGAGCGAGTCGGCGGCGCGCCGCTCGGCTTCGTCGCCGTAGACGAGGTGGCGGCGCTCGACGCGCTATCGCACGGAGCCGACGAAGTGCTGGTCTGGCCGGCCGCAGACGACCGGGCGATTCACGGCTTTTTCGACCGCACTCAGCTACGCGCCAGCTTGCGCAAAGGTCAGGAGCACAGCCGTGCATCCATGGTGCACACCGAGAAGCTCTCCGCGCTCGGTACGCTGGTGGCGGGCGTGGCGCACGAAATCAACAACCCGCTGATGGCGCTTCAGCTCAGCATCGAAGCGTGCATGGCGCTGATGACGCCCTTGGCGAACGTGGTGCACGAGCTCAGCGTGTGGGCGACCCGCGGTTGGGGCGCGACGCCCGAGCAAGTGCAAATGCTGCATGAGCTCGCGCTCACCGGCGCGCCCCGCGTCGAGGGGCGCCAGCTGCTCGAAGAAATGCTGGCTGCTTCGTCGGCCATCGGCAGTGTGGTTCGTGATTTGCGGGTGTTCGCCCGCTCCGATGGCGATCGCGAAGAAGCCCAAATGCTCGACGCCAACGATGTGGTCGACCAGGCACTGCGGCTGGTCGGTCGCGAGATCGGCATGGTGGCACACATCGAGCGCGACTACGCACGCGCGCTGCCTCGGGTAGTGGTCCCGCACGGGCGCTTGACGCAAGTGCTGGTCAACATCCTGATCAACGCGGCTCACGCCATCAACGATGTCGAGCGTGAAGTGCACCGCGTGCGCATCACCACTCGCGCGGATACGGAGTATGTCGCGATCTCCATCTCCGATACCGGTCCGGGCATCGCCTCGGAGGCGCTTTCGCACATCTTCGATCCGTTCTTCACGACCAAGCGCTCGGGGCTCGGCACTGGGCTCGGCCTCAGCATTTCACGCTCGA
The DNA here is from genome assembly GCA_035688655.1 of Polyangiaceae bacterium. Taxonomy (GTDB): domain Bacteria; phylum Myxococcota_A; class Polyangia; order Polyangiales; family Polyangiaceae; genus PMG-095. The sequence continues at coordinate 11,115 of DASSMT010000344.1, forward strand.
TCATGCGTGAACTGGGCGGGGATCTGATCGTCGAGAGCGTGCATGGGTCGGGTGCGACGTTCATCGCACTCTTGCCGCTGCCGGATCACGCGACCATGCGCAAGGCGTACCTGCAGAACCGTGATGCCGCGGTGCGCCGCCCGTTGAACAAGCGCCACACCGTGCTCGTGATCGACGACGACGAGCGCATCTTGAAGGCGTACGCACGCATGCTGGCGAGCTCGTGCGACGTGATCATGGCCAGCGATGGGCAAGAGGCAATCGATCTGCTCAGCTCCGGCTCCAGTCCGGACGCACTGGTGACCGAGATTGCGCTGCCGGAGGTCGACGGGCGCGCGCTGTTCGAGTGGCTGCGCCGCGAACGACCAGCGCTCGCGGCGCGCACGGTGTTCGTGACTTCGGACGCGACGCGCGAGCGCTACCGCGCGTTCCTCGCCGAGATCATGAACGGGACTCTGACCAAGCCGGTCAGCGCCAACGACCTGTGGACCGCGCTCGCCAACTTGGTCAGCCAGCGGCCGACCAGCTCAAGACCGCCGCCGCGCGAGTGAAGCCGGCGCCTTGCCCGTACAGCACGGCGCGTGCGCCCTGTGCGAGCTTGCCCGCCTCGCGCGCGGCGAGTAAATTGATCACCGGGCCCACGCCGCCCAAGTGGGCGTAGCGCCGATAGGTCTCGACCGCGACGTCCGGCCCGAGACCGAGCGCTTCGGCGATCGCCAACGGCACCCAGCGCCGCGGCTGGACGCTGAGCAGGACATCGATCGAGTCGACGGCGAAACCGGCGCGTTGCGAAAGCTCGGCCACCGTGCGCGCCGCCGTCGGTACGGTGTTTTGCATCAGCGCGCGCGTGGCTTCCGGGGCGCGACTGCCCATCGAGAGCGGGCCCCCGGCTTGCCACCAGGGCGGGTCGGTCTCGTCGCTTCTACCTCGACACCAAACGACGGCATCGTGATGCTCTCCGTGAGTCACGCTGTGGGTCGACAAGATGCCGGGCGTTTCGCTGGCAGTGACGAGCATCGCGGCTGCGCCGTCGCCCACACTCGGAGCTGCCGGATGAGACATGTCGAACGTGCGCGTCGCCAAATGAGACAGCGTGAGCAGCACGGTGCGCGCGCGGCCCGACTCGATCAGCGCCGCCGCCAAGCCCAAGTGCGTGATCGGACTCGCGCACGCGCTGTCGACGCTGGCAGACCACGCGCGCCGGGCGCCCAGCAGATCACCCACGCGGCAGGCGTTGCTGGGCATGATCCGATCCGGAACCAAGGCCCAGGAAAAAATGACGTCGACCTCCGAGGGCTCGATGCCGGCGTCGCTCAGCGCGGCTCGGCCCGCGTTGGCTTCGGCTTCGGCCGAAGTCATGTGTGCGTCGGCGACGCGGCGTTCGTGCGCGCCGAGAAAAGGGTCGTGCTCTTCTTCGGCCAAGTAGCGCTTGACGATGCGCAACGTCGGATCGCGCTCGTCACTCGGGACGTCGACCAGGGCGCGATCGCCTTGCCTCGCGCGACTCGCGGCGCTGAACGCCTCCGGCCAATCGGCGTTGCTGCGGACTCGATCCGGGAACCATTGACCGAGTCCGGCGACTTTCGCGTGCACTAAGCGGTCCCTTTGCTCAGCATCGACATGTGTTGCAAGGCTTCGTTCCTGCCGCCGCCGGTGAGCTTCACATCGCGGTCGATGCGGATGTCGAGCACGACTGGGACGCGCGTCGCGCGCAAGCGTGACAGCTGTTCGCCGGTGATCTCCCCGGGATGATTGACGCGCAGACCTGCCATGCCCATCGAGCGCGCCCAGGCCGCGAAATCCGTCCAGGGCGACTCCCACTCGGCTTCGCGCCCGAACACTTGCCGGTAACCGTGGTAGACCATGTTGTACCGAGCATCGTTGAACACGGCAAAAACGATCGGCAAGCGGTGCTTGAGCGCGACCAGCGCCTCCATGCCGACCATTTGCATGCCGCCGTCTCCGCACACGCACACGACCGGCCGCTCCGGGTCGGCGAGCGCGAGGCCGATCGAGCCGCTGATGCCGGAACCCATGCTGCCCAAGCCGAGGTGAATCGTGAAGCTGTCGGGTGAGCGCGCGGTCAGGTAGTGGAGCGCGAACAACATGTGCTCACCGATGTCGGTGATGAACGCGGTGTTCTCCGGGACCGCAGCTTGCAGATCGGCGATCGCGCGCTGCGGCGTGATGCGGGGGCTCGAGTCACTGGCGAAATTGGCGTGTTCGCAGGGTGAGCCGTGGCGCAATTCGCGCACGCGCGCTTGGGCTCTACCGTTGCGCAGACCCTCGTGCACCACCAACGCTCGCAGATCTTCGGCGAAGGCGCCGAGGTCGGCGACCACGCCCAACGCGGTCGGCAAGTTTCTGCCGATCACCGCCGCGTTCAGATCGACGTGCACGAGCCGACCACCCTCGGCAATGAAGCGCGTCGGGCCGATCGAGCAATCATCCAAGTCGGTGCCGAGCACCAGCGCTGCGTCGACCCCGCGCGCGGTGTACTCGCGCGCCCACAGCGACGCGGCGAGACCACCGTGTCGCAGCGAACGCGGATGCAGCTCGCTGACCATGCCCTTGGCTTGCGGGGTGGTCACGAACGGGATGTCGAACGCATCGACGAGTTTGCGAATCGTCCCGGCGTGCTCGCGACAACCTGCGCCCAGCACCAAGAGTGGTCGCTCGGCGGCCACCAGCCAGTCGGCAGTTCGCTGCACCACCTCTGCCGATGCGCGTGCCATGAAGCGCGTGGGCGGAGCCTCGACCAGCGACAGCGGCGCGCCGCCACGACCGAGCTGAATCGGCAGGACGAGCAGCGCCGGGCCCGGATTGGCCGGATTTCTGGCCGCGTTGAGCGCAGCCAAGCCTTGAGCGGTGGCAGTTCTGGATTGTGTGACGCGCACCGTGGCGCGCGTCACGTGACCGAGCATCTTCTCGATCGCGATGCCCTCAGGGCCGCTGTCTTGTAGCAAGCGTCCGCCTTCTGCGGCCCAGGCGACGTCGCCGCAGATCAGCAACAGTGGCACGCGCTCCAGGTGCGCCGAGACCACGCCGGTGACGGCGTTCGTCGCACCGGGTCCCGCCGTCACCACCACCGCGGGAACGCGACCCGACGCGCGGTAGAAGTCGACGGCTGCGAAGGCTGCCGAGGTTTCGTGGCGCGACTCGATGAGACGCGCGCCCTCGGTGTTCAAGATCGCATCGAACACCGGTGACACCGGGCCACCGGGGATGCCGAAGAAAGTATCCACGCCTGCGTCGACCAAGGCACGCACGAGTCGATGCGCAGCGGGCGCGGTCGTCTCGATCGCGGGAGCCGCTGGGACTACCGCCGACTGCGGCTCGTGTGACTGACGCGTTCGGTTCGGGTTTAGTTCGCTGATATAAGAGTGCGGAGCGCTTTCCTCGCTGGGATCCAACTCTGTTTCCGCAACGTTCTGGTGTGACATGTCATCTCCAAGGCGATCCCCATCGTGAATCGCGATAACACAACTGGGTTGTCGGTTGTGTGAACACCGTTGCGTTTTTGTAGGTTGGAGATTTTTCGAGGCGCCTGCACTGGCCGCTGATCGTGCACGGCGCGCACACCCTGCACAGTGCGCACACTCGCATGTGCACGAGTCGTGCACATGCGAGCAACACTATCGAATGTGTTTTTCCCAGAGCGCTGGAAAACGCCGGTTTTAGTACTCGCGCGGAGCAGCGGGCACCTCCGATGTACAGCCAGCAGTGCTACGGGCTTGCGTCGAGCGCACGTCGGTAGCGTTCGCGTCTGAGGTCGTCTTCGAGAATTTCGAACGCCTCCGCCAACACTTCCAAGATCAGCTCCACGTCGTCGCGCAGGTCGACGGTCTCGTGGGTCAGAATTCGACTTGGGTCGTACTGATCTTTGAGCGCAGCGTAGGCACGCCGGATGTCGTAGCTCGTGGCGTTGCGCGCGACTCCCAAGAGCGCGAAGTAATCGCCCTCTTCACTGAGCGCCTTGCGCGCGAGGATACGTGCGCGGAGCGCCGCGTGATCCAAGGGGTCTGGCTTGAAGACGGGTTTTTCCTGCCGCTCGCGCGCGGGCCGTCGCTCGCCGCTCGCTCGCCCGAGCACCGAGAGCTCGACCAGAATGTAAAGCACCGCTGCAAAATCCTTATGCCCGGCACGACGCAAGGTTTCGCTCAGGGGCTCCTCGTCGATGGCGCGCACGACGGCCGCTTCTGCGTCCGGGAGCGCACACTCGCCCAGCAGCGTCGGATTGTCCCCCTTTTGAAGGACCGTGTTCGGCCCGCCCAGGCGCTGCAGCGCTTGCTCGGAAGAAACCACGCGACGCACGATTTCGAGCAACACCTCCGCGCCGGTCGCGCCGCCGAACACGGCGGGTTCCGCCTGCAAGCGTACCGGCACGTCGCCTTCCACGCTCACTGCACCGCTGCTGAGCACGACGATCCGACCGACGAGCCACTCGGCGTGCGCACGTAGAACAGGCCACAGGTCTTCTTGGCGCAGGTGTCCCTGAGCGATCAGCGCCGCGCCCGCGTGGCGGCCAAATTGGGGTAGCTTGCGACCGATCCGAGCCGCAACGTCTGCGGGCAGATCGCCGCGCTGTGTGAGGAACGCGACCAGCGACTCGCCGTCGGCGCCAGAGGCCGCAGTCACGAAGTCGCCGTCTCGGAAGACCACTCGCCGAATGCCGGTGGCATCTTCGAACGCCAACGCTCCCGTGTAGCGAGTGCGCACGACACGCGCGAGCGCGCGCACCGCATCGCCCGCGCCGAGCGAAGCGGGCAGCTCGAGCTTCGGCGCGTCTCGGCGCGACTCGGGCGCCCCGAGTGGCGATGTGAGCGGGGGGGCGAGCGGCGAAGTGAGCGGCGAAGTGGAACCAGGTGGCGTAGTTGGCAGCGACGGCACGCTTCGGTCCGGCTGCGCACGCTCGGGGGCACGCGCGGCGGGCGGCACCGTCGACAATGAGGCGGCACTTTCCGAGGGCGTCGCAGCAGCGCTGGGAGGCAGATCGGTGATTGGCCCGTGCGCGGTGATGTTGGCAACAGCGCCCGACGCGCGGCTGAGCGCAGGCGCTTCGAGGGTCGCGCGCGCCTCGCTCTCGTTGCGCATGCGCGTGGTGTGACGCGGTGGCGTCGCGGGTGGTTCGGTCGCGCGCGAAGATTGCGAGTCCGGAATCTCCGGAGGCGGCAACTCGGTGCCGTTGCGTGGGGTCGCAGTTTTCTCGCGTGCGCTGAGCGGTAGCGAGTCGACGACTTCGGGCGCCAAATTGCTGCCGCCGCCAGCGGTGCCAGCGCCCGTGGTCTTCGTGGCCGAGCGTGGGCCTGGCTCGGCGTCACCGTTGTGAGTGCCAATCGAACTGTCGTCGTCGTCGTCGTCGTCGTCGAAGTCGAGCGGCTCATCCAGGGCGTCCAGCACGTCCGCGGGCAGGATGGCTTCCAGCTCCGCTTCGGGTGACAAACGATCGGATGGCGGGATCGAGGAGGTGCGGGTCGACAGTACACGCCGCTCTGCGGTTGCGAGCAGTGACTCGAGCGCCGGGCTGAGCTTGGCTTGTGGCAGCTCCTGCGGCCGCGGCGGCAGCAGGTGGCTGGAGGCCGCGGGTCGGCTCGAATGCGGTTGACTCTCGGGGATCTCGGAGTGGCGCACGCTCGCAGATCCGGGCTCGGTCCCCGGACTGGTCGCTGGCGCCGGATGGCTCGGCGCAGACGACAACGGCGACGACGGTGAAGAAGGCGGGTCTCGCGGGACGTCGTTCTTGCCCGCGTCATAGCGATAAGGGCGGCGCGTTGCCGCCACCAGCACGGGAGCGCGATTGGTCGGCGTCGTGCGCAGGTTGAAATCGTGGCGACCGGTGGGTGCGCCGATCAGCGCCTCGACCTTCCGCAACAGGATGAACTCGTCCACCGGGCGAACGAACACCCCGCTCGCCTCCTGCTGAAGCGCTGCCGCGTTCTGCTCGACAGTGCGCCCCGGCTCACCGAGGAAGACCACGTCGACGCGGGTACCGCCGGGTGCCTCGCGAACGCGCTGGATCGTCTCGAGCGCTCCAGGCGCGTCTGCGTCGCACAATATCAATGAGGGCTGCTGCACCGCGACGCGGCTGACCAAGAGTCCGAGTGGAACGTCGATCACCGGATAGCCGCGCCCCCTGAGCGCGGTCGTCAGGCGCTCGGCCTCCGCCGAGGCGTCGCTCACGAAGATGAGCGAGCCGCCTTCCTCGCGGTTGCCGGTGTCTCCGCCGGCCTCAAGGTGCGGTGTCACTACGGTGAGAGTGTAGCGGCTTTCAAGCGCCGGTTTCACCCCCCAACGGCATTATAGGTCTATGGGTTTCGCGGCGGCTCGCTCGGACTCGGCGCGGGGCCACCCAGGCGCCCGCCGATGCGCATGCCCAGCGCGGGCCAGTACTTGGCCGAGACCACCATGACCGTGACGAAAGTCACGATGAACCACTCGCCGCCGCTCATTCCGAACACCGGCATCGAGTAGGGCAGGTTCCGGTCGCGAGCAAGCCCGCTCGACTGCTAGCGTGCGGCAAGTGACCAGCGACGCGCACGACTACGTCCTCGGGCTGGGTTCCAATTTGGGAAACCGGTTGGAGTTTTTTCGTATCGCTGTGCGACAGCTGCAGCGCCACGCGACAATCACCGGGTTTTCTGCGCTGTACGAGAGCCCCGCCGTCGGCCCACCCCAACCGGACTACCTGAACGCGGCGATTCGTCTGACCAGCTCCCTCGAACCGCGCGAGCTGCTTTTGCTGCAGCTAGAAATCGAGCGCCTTGCGGGTCGGGTGCGGGTCGAGCGCTGGGGGCCTCGCACGCTGGACTTGGACCTGCTGTTCGTAGCCGGCCAAACGGTCGATGAACCCGGGCTGAGCGTGCCCCACCGTGAGCTTAGGCGGCGCGCGTTCGCACTGCTGCCGCTCTTGGATGTCATGCCCGACGCCCGCGATCCACACACGGGCCGAGCCTATTCGGAGCTCGTCCGGGAGCTCGACCGAACCCAGGTCCGGGAAGTCGAAAACAGCCGTGCAGGTTGGCTGGAATGAAGGACGAAGCAGCCGAACGCAACCGAGCGCTGGTCTAGACACACCGGCGCCAAGATGGTACGAGCCGCCCGCGCCTGCTGAGTGCGCACTGAGATTTCCCCCGTATTTCGGCCACTTCATCACGCCGCCCCACGGGAGCGAGGTTATACCGAGCATGCTTTTTGAACTGGTTTCCGCGACTGCCGCGAGCGCACTGGAAAGCGCCACGAAGGCGAATTCCGGTGGCGTTCCACTGGACTTCGATCGCACCGTGCTTCTGCAGATCGTGGTTTTTGCAGTGCTGATCGTGGTGCTCAAGCCGCTGCTCTTCGATCCCGTGCTGAAGGTGTTCGCCTTGCGTGAGGAGCGCACCGAGGGTGCACGCGCCACCGCGCGCCAGCTGCAAGAAAAAGCCGGCGAGCTCCTGCAGCGTTACGAAAAGGAACTCGAGCGGGTGAAGCAAGTCGCAGCGGAGGAACGCGACCGGCTGCGCGCAGAGACCAGCAAGCTCGAAGCCGAAATCCTGAGCGAAGCGCGCGAAGCGACGACGCGCATCGTGGAAGATGGCCGGCGCAAGATCGAGGCCGAGGTGAATTCGATTCGCGTCGCTGTCGGCGTGGAGTCCGAGAAAGTGGCTCAAATGATCGTGGAGCGAGTCGTGCGGCAGGGAGTCAACTGATGCACGTTCGAGCCCTGCGAAATTGGTTTTTGGGGGTTGCTCTGGCC
>DASSMT010000423.1:0-12569 GCA_035688655.1 Polyangiaceae bacterium
CGCCGCTCGGCACCAAGCTCGTGGACCGCGAGGCCAGCGCGCTGATCGAGCGCTGGATCGCAGTGGACCTTCCGACTTCGAGCTTCAGCTCGACAAACCGTGACTGATTTTCGTTTGGAACAAACAAGGAGCCCTGTCATGAAACGCAATCTGATCGCAACGACTGCACTGTTTTCGTCCGCCCTGATCGGCCTCGCTGCCTGGTTCGCGAGCCGCGAAGCCACCGGGGCACCACCCACCGTAGCCAGCGTCAGCCCGCGCACGAGCGAGCCCGCAGCGAGCGCGCGCGCCGCAAACGAGCAGCACACGCGCGAGGCGACCATCGCGCGCGGCGAGCACTTGGTGTTGACCTCGGGTTGCCACGACTGTCACACGCCCTTGAAACCGGGCAAGAACGGACCCGAGCCGGACATGACGCGCATGCTCTCTGGCCATCCGGAGCAGTTCCAGTTGCCACCTCCCCCGGCGGCTTCGATGCCGTGGATCGTGGCTGCGGCCGCGAGCAACACGGCCTGGGCTGGCCCCTGGGGCGTGAGCTTCACCGCCAACCTCACGCCGGACAAGGAGACTGGGCTCGGCGCGTGGAGCAAGGACGAGTTCGTTCAAGCGATCAAGTCCGGTCGCCATCACGGCCGCGGCCGACAGATCCTACCGCCCATGCCGATCCCCGCCTATCGCAACTTCAGCGAGGACGAGCTGGGCGCGATCTTCGCCTATCTCGGCACGATCCCGGCCATCAAGAACCAAGTGCCAGAACCGCTGCCACCCCCCCCGCCCAAAGCCACCGACTCGCGGCCCTCGAGCTCAGCGAAGCACGGCTGAGTCGTCGGGAGAACGAACCCGGGCCGGCAGAACCAACCTGCAGCCGAAGCTCACGAACGTTGCTCGCCTGGCGCACCCCGAATGCGGGTAAGCTCCAGCGTTCGTGAGCCCCGAGAGCCAGCGCATCCGAGTCGCGACGCAACTAGTCGGGAGCCGCGCACGACTCGGAGTCGGGCTGATGCTCACTCCGAGCGCATTTCTGCTCGCGGCCTACGTCGCGCCGCGCGTGGTGATCGGCGAAACCGCAGCGAACGTCAGTGCGTTCGCTGGCGCGACCCTGTGCCCGATCCTCGGCCTCGCGCTGGCCGCCACGGTCGAGGTCCGTTTGGCGCTCGCGCTCTTGCTCGCGACCTGCGCTGCGGCGCTGCTGCTCACGCTTTCGTTGGTCGGGGTTGCGCCGCTCAGCACGGCGCTCTTGGTGGACACGGCCTGGCTCTGCTTGTCGTGGGCGCTCGGTTGCTCGTTCGGGCGCCGAGTGCAGCACGCAGCGCATTTGCTGCCAGCCTGCGTCGTCGCGGCCAGCGCTGACCTGGTGTCGCTGCTTTCACCGGAGGGACCGAGCCATGCCATCGCCAGCAGCGAAAAGGCGCTGTCCGTGCTGGCGCTCTGGTTTCCTGTGCCAGGCGGTGCCGCGCTCGCTCCGGCGCTGGGTGCCGGAGATTTGCTGTTCATGGCGCTTTGCTTCGGCGTCGCGCGCACGCACCGCCTGCCCTACGCGCGCTGCGTGCTGGCCTGTCTCGCTGGGACCGCGCTGGCCGGCGTGGCCGCGGCCTGGTCCGGCGTGGCTGTGCCCGCACTGGTCCCGATCGCTGCCATGCTGGTGCTCACCCTGCCTGCAATTCGGCGACTGCGCCCCGCCGATCGCAGTGCGGCGCGCTGGTCGATGCTGATCGCCAGTACGGTGGCGTTCGTCGCCATTGCCCGAACGTTACTCGCTCGTCGCTAGCTTTCAGCGCCCGGCCCGGTGCAGCGCTTTCGAGGTCGCTTCGGCGTTCTTGACCGCTTCGCCGGCTGCCACGAAGCGAGAGCTGGCGCGCTCGCTGATGTAGTACGCCTGCTGCTCGGTGACCAAGTACCAGCGTTCCAGTCGACCGGCGCTGAGCACGTCCCCAATCTCACGCAGCTGCCCTGCAACGACGCTGGCGACCGCGCACAGAGTGTCCAGATCGAAGCTGCCGGCGGATTCGAGCGCCTCGCCGCCATCCGAGCTGCGCGCGACCCCTTGAACTTTCAGCTCTTTCAATAGGGCATCCATGTTTTCTTTCATTCGTCGACCTCGATCTTGCGACCGCGGTACACGACGAACTTCTTGGCCTTGGCACTCGAGTCACCGCCCGGGTTTGCCGGCGACGGCGTGGCCCCCGCTGGCCGAGGCGGGATGGGCATGGCTGCACGCGGCGCGGGCTGCGCTGGCGCACTTTGCGGCGCGCTCGGCGCGAGCGGTTGTCGAGTCGCCGGCGGCGCCGCGGTCACCGCCGTCTTCGATATCGGCGGGAGCGGAGGCGCACTTTCGGGTTGCGGCACGAGCCGTAGCGCGTCGCTGAAGAACTCCGCTCGCTCGCGGGTATCTTCGATCAGCCCCGACAGCCGCTTCACGAACTCCGGATACCCCTGCACCGTGGGCTTACCGCTCTTGAGGCGCTGTTGAATGGCGAGCCGCCCGACCGCACCGAGGGGCTTGGCATAGAGTTGCGTGAGGCGCGCGATGGTCGCGTCGGAGACGGGATCGGTCGCTGAGGGTCGAACGACCAGCGCGGTGCCCGAGACCTCCGAAACCTCGTTGTCCGGCAGCGAAGAAATCGTGGAACGGAACGCAACGGCAGCGCCACCGGCCTGCTTGGCCAAAGCCTGCAGCTTGGATGCTGCGGCGTTGAGACTGACCGAGAGCACGGTCGGGTGCACCTGCTCGGTAGCGACGACAATCACCGCGTGGCTCTCGACCCAACGGATCAGTACCGTCGCATGTTCGAAGTACAACGCGAGCGCCTGACTGCGCGTGGTCTCCAGGCTCTCGAACGTATCGAGCGAATCTTTCACGCGCTGAGTCACGTCCGAGAAAGTGCTGGCGGGGAGCCCCATCAAGCTGTGGTGCGCCACCGCGTCGCCCTCGGGTGAAACGAGCGCGATCCCGAGCACGTTGGCGACTTCAGCCACTTGGGCCAACGCCAACGGAACACCGGTCGAAGCGGTGTGATTCGAGACGTCGGCGTGCTGCACATTGGGCTTGTGCGAGGTCTTCGCGTTCACGACGGTATCGCTGGCGACGCGCGCACGAGCGCCGATTGCAGCGTGAGGCGCAGCGAGCAAGGGGGACGAGGAATAGTCGGTGGCTGACGAAGCGTTTTGGCCAATCGACATGTGGAAGGCTTGCGCCAAGTCCTTGGCGGAGGCGAAGCGACGCGCCGGATTCTTGTCCAACGCCCGTTGAAACCAATCATCCACGGCCCGCGGCAAGCCGGGCGTGAGCCGGGTCGCGGGCACCGGGTCTTTGCTCACGATGCCGATCAGGAGCTCGGCCAGTGAATCGCCCCCGAACGGCACGACGCCGGTGAGGCAGTGATAAGCCACGACCGCGATCGAGAACAGGTCCGAACGAAAGTCCACATCCAACGAGCCATGGGCTTGCTCCGGGCTCATGTATGCCGGGCTCCCCACGAGCTGCCCGACCGCCGTACCGACGAAATCCTTGGTCGTTTGATGGGCGGACTTGGCGACGCCGAAATCCAAGATCTTGAGCACGAAGCCTTCGTCTTCGCTGGAACCGACCAGGAACAAATTTTCCGGCTTCACGTCGCGATGCGCGATGCCGAGCGCGTGCGCGCGAGCGAGCCCGCGGCACGCGTGGCTCACGACGCGCGCAGTCATCGCGGGCGAAAGTCGACCGCTGCGCTCGAGCAGCTTGCCGAGGTCTTCACCTTGCAAGTACTCCATGGCGATGTACAGGCGCCCCGAGACTTCGGCGCCGAAGTCGATCACGTTGACCACGTGCGGGCTATTGATGCGGGCCGCCGCCTGGGCTTCGAGCGCAAAGCGACCGCGGTGATCTTTCTGATCGCGATACGCAGCGTCGATGAATTTCACCGCCACATCGACATCGAGCGTCAGATGACGCGCGAGCCACACCGAGCCCATCGAGCCGCGACCGAGCAAGCGCACGAGGCGAAAGCGACCAGAGATGGTGGCTCCCGGATAGATACTGGACGCGGGCTCGGACGACGGACCGTTGACGGGCATTCAGCGTTTCCCTGTCGCCGCGCGCAGTATCGGCACGACAACCTGACTCGAAAGCATCCTCCCAATGGCGCGGCACTGTCAAAGGCAGATTACCCGCCTCCCGTTCGCATTCGCCGCATTCGTCGTTCTCGTCTTTCTCGTCTTTCGCGTCTTTCTCGTCTTTCGCGTCTTGGCCCCCCGCCAGACGCGAAGAATTCGGCCGGGACACGCCGCGGAAACAAATCCGGTCGCTTCGAATCACATAAGGGAGTGTCTTGTCACATTGCTCGTTCGCCTCGCGTCGCGCGCATTCGCTCCTATCCCTCGCTGCGCTCGCGTCGCACACGCTGGCGCATCGCTCACACCGGCGCGCCGGCCCGCGAGCAGAGCTTCAGCACCCATTGTCCGCGTATGTAGGTAGCGCGGAGCCAACTCTTTTCGGGAATCGCCAGTAACGAACATGCACTCGCCCTCGGGTTTCGGATTTCGGACGCTTGGTTTGGCTTCGCTCGGGTTGCTCGCAGCGCTACTCTGTGCAGCGCGCACGGCTCGGGCAGCGCCGCTGTTCACCGAAGACACACTCAAGTCTTTGGGCATCGGCACGGCACAGGCTTGCGCCGACAGCGGCGATCCCGGCTGCTACACGAATTGGTTCGAGCTCGCCGATGTGGACGCCGATGGTGATTTCGACATCGTCATGGCCAACGGTGGCGGGCTGTTCGGGCCGGGCAATCTCGAAGCCGCGGTCGTGTACTTGAACGACGGCAAAGGCGCGTTCTTCAACGCGACCAATGCCTCTTTCTCGGGCGCGCCGAGCCAACTGCGACAAGTGGCGGTGGGCGACATCGACGGCGACGGTGATTTGGACGTGTTTCAGCCGGGAGCGTACGGCACTGACCCAGACAAGCTCTGGGTGCAAACCGCGCCCCGGGTGTTCGAGGATCGCGCGGCGACCTTGCTACCGGCATCCTCTGCCTCGCACGCAGGCTCCACGCATCTCGGCGACCTGGACGGCGATGGCGATCTGGACCTGGTCGTGGCCGATTGGGGCGATGCCAGCGCGACCGCCGTCTCGAGACTGATCTTGTACAGCAACGACGGGCATGGTCGGTTCACGCTCACCGAGACTCAAAAGGACGCGCCGAGCGCGAGCGATCACTTCCCGGCCACAATCGCCGCGACGTCCGACGCTTCCGGCACGCCCTACTACGGTTCGCGCCCCACGGACCTCGATTTCGCCGACGTGGATGGCGACTTCGATTTAGACATCCTGATCAATCATCGCGAAGGCCAGAGCCGCATCTTCCTGAACGACGGTCACGGCTTCTTCAGTGATGGTACGGCCTTTTCGGGCGCGCTCCCGGCCGAGATCAGCGCCAACTACCCGCCCAAACAAGGCCCCTACGCCTACAACCAAGAGGCCTGTGATCTCGACCATGACGGCGATTTGGATCTGATCGTGGACAACGCGGGGAAGGCACCGGAGGGCGCGCCCGCGGGAATGAACGTCACTCAGCTGCTGATCAACGACGGACACGGCCGGTTCAGCGATCAAACCAGGACGCGAATCGTGGGCGAGCCTCCCGCTCAGGACGGTGCGGCCAAATGTGCCGACGTGAACGGCGATGGCCACTTCGACATCGTGGTCGGCAGTCGTAACCACAGCTCGGAAAAAGTGCTGCTCAACGACGGCAGCGGGCTCTTCACCTACGCAGCGGACGCGCTGCCGAAATTCACGGACATTACGCTGGCCATCGATCTCGGCGATCTCAATGGTGACGGAAAAATCGATCTCGTGACGGGCCAGGGGGAAGGCACGATCAGCACGGCCAACGCCGCCACGCTGCGCAACAATCGCGTCTACTTCGGGCTCGCCGCGGACGTCACTCCGCCCAGCTTCCGGGCCGTCGAGACGCCGGTCCCCCGGGTCGGCGCAGCGATCGTCTTTCACGTCGCGCTGAGCGACAGCGCCACGAATCAAGCCGGTCAGATGGCCACGCTGAGCGTACCCTACACGATCAAGGGACAGACCAAAGAGGCCAAAGTGAGCTTCGTCGGCGGGGACCTGTTCCGCGTCACGATCCCGCCGCAGGCCGACGGCACCGTGCTGAGCTACACGCTCAAGGCCGTCGATCGCACGAAGCTCAGCACCACGCTCTCCAAGGTCCTGTACGTCGGAACGCCACCGGTCGTGCTCGGCGCCGGCGGTGAAGGCGGTACAGGAGGTGCCGATGCCAGCGCCGGAGCAGACGCAGGGGGCGCTGCCGGTGAGCGGGGCCTCGCCCCAGGCAGCGGCGGAAGCGATTTCGAAAGCGAAGGCGGCGCGCCCGCGAGCCCAGGCGCAGGCGGCGAGCCGGCAGGCGGCAAGCCAACGGGGGGCACGAGCGCCGGCGGAGCCTCGTCCGAAGCGGGCGAAGCCGGCAGCAACGAAGACCCCGGCGCGGGCCCGGGCTCGAGCGACGATGGCTGCAGTTGTTCGCTGCTACCGAGCACAGCGAGCCACGGCGTGTGGGGGCTCTACCTCACTCTGTCGGTGCTCGGACTCGCACGCCGCCGTCGCGCTAAAGTGAGGCGATGACGCCGAGCGAAGCGGCCCCGAGCGACGCGCAGTACTTCGAGCTCGGCGACTTCGAGCTGCAATCGGGCGAGGTCTTGCACAGCGCTCGGCTCGCTTACCAGGCGCTCGGCAACTTGCGCGACGACCGGCGAAACGCAGTGCTCTTTCCGACCTATTACACGGGCACGCATCGAGACAACGCAAAGCTCGTTCAAAGCGGCCGAGCTCTCGACCCCGCAGAGTGGTTCGTGGTGATCCCGAACGCGTTCGGCAATGGGCTCTCGTCGTCACCGAGCAACCACCCGACTCAGGGCGGCGCGGCTTTTCCACGCGTCAGCCTGCTCGACAACGTGCGCGCCCAACAACGCTTGCTGAACGAAAAATTCGGGATCGAGCGCGTCGCGCTCGCGCTCGGTTGGTCGCTGGGCGCGCAGCAGGCCTACCATCATGCGGCGCTCTTCCCCGAGCGCGTCGAAAGTCTGCTCGCCGTGTGCGGTTCGGCGCGGACCGCGCCGCACAATTGGGTGTTCCTGGCCGGCGTGAAAGCTGCGCTGCTCGCCGACCCCGCGTTCCTCGCTGGGCACTATCGCGAGCCGCCGCTCGGGGGTCTAGGCGCCTTCGGACGGGTGTACGCCGGTTGGGCGTACAGTCAGGCCTTTTTTCGCAATCACGAGTACCGCGAGCTCGGCCATGACTCGCCGGAGGCGTTGCTCGAGGCCTGGGCGCTGGATCATCGAGCGCGGGACGCCAATGATTTGTTGTGCCTGCTGCATAGCTGGCAAAACGCCGACATCAGCGACAACCCCCTGTACCAAGGCGATTTCACGCGCGCGCTCCGCGCCATCACGGCCCGCGCGATCATCATGCCGGTGGCTCAGGATCTCTACTTCCACCCCGACGACAACCGGCTGGAAGTGGCGCACTTGCCCAGCGCCGAGTTGCGAGTCATCGAGTCCACTTGGGGTCACGTCGCGGGCGGTCCCGATCGCAATCCGCGAGTCAGCGCGCTGATCGACGCGGCGATCCGAGACCTGCTCGGCCCCCCCGGAGCACGCGCGGCACGCGTCAGATGAACGTCAACTGCGCGCGGCGCTGTTCTTCGTGCACTGGGTAGAAGCCTCGCTCCCATTCACGCAGTTTGTGATTGAGATAGATATCGCGGTAGAAGCTGCCGAACGCCTGCGTGGCGAGGTCGTCGACTTCGAAGGCTTCGAGCGCGTGCAGCAACGTGCGCGGCAAGAGCTCGACGCCGGCAGCCTTGAGCTCTTTCCTCCCCCGCCGGTACAGATCGTCGTTCAAGGGCTCACCGGGGTCGAGCTCGCGTTCGATGCCGTCCAGCCCGGCAGCCAGCGAAATCGCTGCCGCCAAGTAGGGATTGTTGGCCATGTCGACCGCGCGGTTCTCGACGCAGAAACGATTGCCGGGCAAGCGCAGCATCGCGCTGCGATTGTTCTTGCCCCAAGCAACCAGCACCGGCGCCCAAGAAAATTCTGCCAAGTCTCCCTGCGCAATCAGGCCCTGGTAAGAATTGTACGTCGGGCAAGTGACCGCGGTAATCGCCGCGGCGTGAGCCTTGAGCCCAGCGATGAAGTGCAGCGCCAGGTCGGAACAAGAGACGCCGTAGCGGCTGGCGAGCTTGCCCTTCGCGCCGGTATTCGGTGAAAACAAATTCTGCCCGGTCTTGCTGTCGGCGAGCGACATGTTGAAGTGCGCGCCGCTCCGAAAATTGTCGGCGAAGGGCTTGGGCATGAAGCTTGCGACGGCGCCGATCTGCTGCGCGACCTTCTTCACCATGAAACGCAGGAACACGAAGCGATCGGCCATGCTGAGTGCGTTGCTGTAGCCGAAGTCGAACTCGTATTGACCAGGCCCACATTCTTGGTCGTATGAATACAAGCCCCAACCAAGCTCACGCAGGTAGCTCGCGAGCGGATCCAGAAACTCCGCGGATTCGCTGGCCTGCGTCAGATCGTAGCAGGCGTTGGGCCCTCCAAAGCGCGTCTTGGTGATGGGCGCGTAGCTCCCTTGGCCGTCGGGCTTCAGCACGTAGAACTCGGGTTCGATGCCGAGATTGAAGCTAAACCCGAGATATTTCGCGCGCGCGAGCACACGGCGCAGAATGCCGCGCGGATCTCCGGCGTACGGTTCGCCGTGATAGTACAAGTCACTACTGAACCAAGCGCGCGTCTTGTCCCAAGGCAGCACGATGCAGCTGTCGAGATCGGGCACCGTCGCGCACTCGTCTTCTTGCGGCCCGACGAGACCGAGCCCTTCGACGGCGCCCACGGTGTAGAGTTCGCTGCCGTCGCACAGATGCTCGAAGGCATCGATGGGCGTGAGCTTGGTCTTCGGGATCCCGTGAATGTCCACGAACGTCCCGAGACAGCTGGTCACCCCGGCGTCGAACAGGCGCGCTTTGAGTGCGGCAACCTTCGCGCCATCTTGGTGGAAGCCGTGGGGAACGCCAAACTGCGGTGCGTCGTGAGCCATCCGCGGAGGCTACGAAGCGACTCTGGGCCGACCCATGTCGGCCATGTGTCGAGTAGGTTGCGATCGGCGAGGGTTCGGGGAGAGCCGCGCCCGACGCGGCCACCATCACGTCTGCGCGAGCAAGGCGCGCAGACGTCCAAGGAGCGGAAGCTCGGCTTGGTGCAACTTCGGCTCGGCGTCGGGCAGCGTGAAAAACGCCGCGCGGTCGACCTCGGGGAACTCGCGCTTTCGGCCCGATTTTCGCGGCCACTCGAGCAGGAAGGTGTTGCTCTTGAGCTGCGCGGGATCAAAATCGCCTTCGAGCGCCCAAGCGTGGATCAGCTTGCCGCTCTTGTTCGTGACCGTGCCGAGCGAAAGCGGTTGGCTATTCGGTGGTTCGGCGCCGAGCTCCTCACGGAACTCACGTCGGGCCGCCGTCAAGGGCTGCTCGCCCTCTTCCAGCTCTCCCTTGGGGATGAACCAAGCGCCATCGTCCTTCTTGCTCCAGAAGGGGCCACCGGGGTGCACGAGCAGCACCTCGACCTGCGCTGCTCGCTGCCGATAAAGCAGGATCCCCGCGCTGGACTTGGCGGCCATGGCAAAAGCGCAGCTAGATACGCCCCACCCAAGTGGTCTTCGCGCCCTGAATGGCGACGCGCGCGATCTCGCGCATCAGCTCGCCCTCGATCCCTTCCGGGGCCATCTCGAAGTTGGCGCCCACCGAAAATACGCCCACCGAGATGTCGTCGAGCACGCGCACGACTTTGTAGTGCCCGCGTTTGAGTCGCACGATGCGATAGGTCGTGCCTTCTACTTGAACCATGCCTTTTACGACCAGACTCATCGACACTCCTTTCCGGGCTACGGATAGTACGCGCATTTTAGCAACATGTAAGGAAACCTTGGTGTCGGTAACCCACCTACATCGCTCGCAATCTGCCGCAGCTAGCTGGGGGCCACAATCGCAAGCGATTGCAGGCTGATTCCACCTCGGGCGAACACGGAAAAGGCTGTGACGCAGCGAGATTGGCAAATGGCGCACGACGAGTGCGCGGTCACAGGTCTCACTCTGAGTCGAAGCCGCTCGCGACCCGGGTCACGCGCTGCATCAACCGCTGATCCAGCTATCGGGAGGGCTGGCAAATTCGGTCGGGGGCACGGAATGACTGCTGCCGACCAGCGCCAAGAGCGCGTGACCGGTGACATCGATTTGCAGGTAGTCGTGGACCGGCGTCTGCGGAAAGGCGCCGTGCACGAGCTCCGGATCCGCGGTCAGCAGGTAGTTGTTGCCATTGATCTGATGCTCGAGCAGGAACACGCGCGCACGGGCGCGAGCGGCTCGCGCGGCCGTCGAGTCGACCGAGAGCAACGCTTCGACGGTGGCCGCCGTGCGCGCCAACTCCGGCACGCTGTTCGGGCCGACCCCGCCCGCGAACGGCCCGCTTTCGGGCACCGCGGCGATCAAGGCTTCGGTCGCGCGCGCGAATGTCTCACTGTCGCCGCGAGCTTTGGCGGCGAGCGCCGTCCAAGGCGCCCACGGCTCGACCTCCAAATGACGCTTGCAAGCGTTCCAGAGCGGGTCGGGTGCGTGCGAACCCAGAGCGGCTACGACCTGCGCGGCGTGCCACGGCACCGACAGCAGTTCGGGACGCGCAGCGTACTCGACGAGCGCGTCGTGGAGCTCGATGCCGCTCATCACGGCCAGGGCGAGCGTACCGGCGATCAGGGCGGGTTCTGTCGGAAATTGCTCGACGGGTTGACCCGCGAGCGCACGCACGAGCTCCACCTCGAGCCAGCGCCGTGCGCGCGTCGCCGCTGCACGGCCCACGCGTTGCGAGAGCAACGCGCGCACGAGGATCGCCGCGCGCCCGTGAAACATCGCCGACTTTCGGTGTTGCTCGCCGGTGCGCGGACTCAAACCAAAGGTCACCCGCCCCTTGTTGTCGACTCGGGTCGCAAGCCAGGCCGCGGCGGCGGTGATCGGGTTGCGTTCGAGCGGGGGCGTTTCTGTTTGTCGCGCCTGGACACTCTCGGTCTCGAACAAGAACAGACCGTCCGCTGGCCAAGCCGCGCGCGATTTCTCGCTTTTGCGTTCGAGGGCTTGCAGCACGCCTTCAGCGTCGAGCGAATGGTCACGCGCCACTTCCGGCAGCAACGTCACCGGACGACCAGGAAATGCGATCACCAGGCCGTGCTTGCCCACCTCCAGCACGTCCGGGACGCGATCTGGCGTCACCGCGTGGACGATGCGCGCGTACGACAGCTGACAGCGCAGTTCTGCGCGCGCTTTCGGGGCCAAACCCCCGAAGCGGTTGTCCCCCATGGCTTGCACGAAGGCGCGCAAGATCCGCTCACCGGGTGGCCCGTCGCTCACCCCAGCACAACCGCACATCGCGCCTTGTGCGTACAGCGAGACGATCGGCGTCGCATCCGGTGCCAGGGGCTGCGCTGGCCATCTCTTCAAGTCGCGCTGCCACGACAAGAGTTCACGCAACGAGCCTCGAAGTGATTCCTTGTCCGCTTCGGGGAGCGGCATTCCCAAGGGTGACAGCGGAAATGCGCGGCTCATGCGGCGTCGAAGCGGCGTTCACATTCGTTGCCGCTATCAGTGTGGGCGGAATGCCGAGCGCTCCCGACAATGCTGCCGTCACCAGCGCTTGCACTCCCCCAGAGCATCTCGAGCACGATGGCCGTTCGTCGCGGTCGCATGGGATCCTCTAGACTAGGGGCACCCGAGGCTTGCGCGCAACCAGCTCCGCGCAGCCTCGCCGCATGACCTGTCGCGAGCGAGTCATAAAGTCACGGCTTTTGGCCGTTCAACCCCGAAATATCCGGGCTTTCCCGACGGCTTGCAACTTGCAGCTTGCAGCGCCGGAAGCGATGGCAGTCCCAAACTCACTCCACGGAGAGAGCCAACTCACTCGTTTGCTCGATGAATTCCTGAATGATGGCGACGACGACTCGCGTCGCTTGCCTGGCATCGGTGACGTCGTGGGCGGAGTCTATCGCATCTTGGGTGAGCTCGGGCGCGGCGCAATGGGCGTGGTGCTGGAGGCCTTCGATTTGCAATTGCATCGAAAGGTCGCGATCAAGTTCGTCAACTCCGCCTCGTTCGACCAAGAGTCTCGGCAGCACTTCGTCCGTGAAGCGCGCGCGATGGCGCTCGTCAACCACCCGAATGTGCTCGCGATTCATTCCTTTGGCGAGCACGATTCGATTCCCTACTTCGTGATGGAGCTGGTCGAAGGACAAACGGTCGAGACCTGGCTCGAGCGCAGTGACGGCAACGTCGTGCTGGACGAAGCGCTCTCGATCTTGAACGACGTGTGCCTGGGTGTCTCGGCGATTCACGCGGCCGGGACGGTGCACTGCGATCTCAAGCCGAGCAACGTGCTCTTGGACGATGAGCTCCGGGTGCGCGTGGCTGATTTGGGCCTGGCGGCGCCCTATGTAGATGGTGGGGTAACCAAGGTCATCGCGGGTACGCCCGAATACATGGCGCCCGAGC
>DASSMT010000429.1:0-23158 GCA_035688655.1 Polyangiaceae bacterium
ACTGACCGCGCGTTGCTGCTCCGACTCGGGATCGCGGGCGCGGCAGCCGGCAACGTGATGTTGATGGCGCTCGCGCTCTATTCCGGTGAGTACGCGGGCATGGCCTCGGAATACGCGGCGCTGTTCCGTTGGGGTAGCTTCGCCATTGCAACGCCTGCGGTTTTCTGGGCCGGAAGCTTGTTTTTCCGGGGTGGGCTCGCCGCGTTGCGCACGCGCACGCCGCACATGGACTTACCCGTCAGCCTAGGCCTTCTCGCCGGCTATTTGGGCAGCGCCGTCAATACCGTGCGCGGACAGGGAGGCGTCTATTTCGATTCGTTGTGTACGCTGGTCTTCCTGCTGCTGGTCGGGCGCTACCTGCAGCGCACGCATCAGCGGCGCTCGGCCAAGGCGAGCGATCTGCTCAACGCGCTTGCCCCGACCACCGCTCGCCTGGTCGACGGCGACGACGCGCATGACGTGCCCGCAAACGCCGTAGCTGCGGGCAGCATCGTCGAGGTGCGCGCAGGCGAGCGCATCGCGGTGGACGGCGTGGTCAGCGCCGGCAGCTCGGCGGTCGACAGCTCGCTGCTCACGGGCGAATCACTCCCCGTCGAAGTGGCCGTCGGCGATCGCGTTCACGCGGGGACGACGAACGTGTCGGCGACCCTGCGCGTTCGCGTCGAAAGCGTGGGCGGCGAGACCAGACTCGGGCGCTTGATGCAAAGCGTGGAAGCCACGCAACGCGAGCGAGCGCCGATCGTGCGGCTCGCCGATCGCGTCTCCGGCTACTTCGTGCTGACGATCCTCGGCATCGCCGCCATCACGCTGCTGCTCTGGTGGCAGTGGGACAAAGCTCACGCGATCAACCACACAGTGGCGTTGTTGGTGGTCACCTGCCCGTGTGCGCTCGGCATGGCCACGCCGCTTTCGGTGAGCGTGGCCCTGCGCGCCGCTGCGCAGCGGGGGATCTTGTTCAAGGGCGGGGAGTTCATCGAGGAGCTCGCGCGCCCGGGCCTGATCGTGTTCGACAAGACCGGCACGTTGACCGAAGGCCGGCTCGCGCTGGTCTCCTGGTGCGGCGCTGAGGCCAGCAAAGCCTACGCTCGCGCGGCGGAAGCCAGCTCCGGGCACCCGATCGCGCGCGCGTTTCAGCGCGCGATCGGCGAAAGCGCGCTGGTCTGCAGCGAGCGGCGCGAATACCCGGGGGGAATTTTCGCGCGGGTGGCTGGCCGGGACGTTCTGGTCGGCTCGCAATCGTTCGTGCGTGCGCTGCTCGGCTCGCTCCCAGTGTGGTCGGTGACTCGGGCGCATGCGCACGCGGACGCCGGACAAACGCCGGTGCTGGTCGCAGTCGACGGCGAAGTGCGCGCCGTCGCCGCCTTCGCGGACACGGTTCGCCCGGACGCCGCGGCCAGCCTGACGCGGCTCGCCGAGCTCGGCTTTCAGCTGGAAGTGTTGTCCGGTGACGACCAACGCGTCGTCGATTCGGTGGTTCGCGAATTGGGAGTGCCGCTGGCGAACGCCCAGGGCGGGGCCAGCCCCGAGGCGAAGCTGTCGATGATCCGCGAGCTCCGGGCAACCGGGCAGCGCGTGTTCATGGTCGGCGACGGCGTGAACGACGCAGCGGCCATGGCCGCCGCCAACGTCGGCATCGCGGTGCATGGCGGCGCGGAAGCTTGCCTGTCCGCCGCCGACGTGTTCACGACACGCCCTGGGCTCGAAACCGTCGCGCTCGCCGCCTTGGGCTCCAAGCGAACGCTGCGCGTGATTCGCGTCGGGATCGCGCTATCGCTCGCCTACAACTTGATTGGAGTCGCCTTGGCCGTCAGCGGGAAACTGGATCCGCTTTGGGCGGCGATTTTGATGCCGATCAGCTCGATTACGGTTGTAACCGCAGCGCTCCGCGCGCGCACGTTCGAGAGGGCCGAGCCATGACCATCATTTTCGTCATTTTGCCGATCACTTTGCTGCTCTCGGCGGCAGCCGTCGTGGGCTTCGCATGGGCGACTCGTTCCGGACAGTTCGATGATCTGGAGACGCCCGCCATTCGGCTCCTGCACGATGAGCCCGCGCGTCCCGGGAACACGCAGCCTCACCCGCCCAGCGACGATTCTCCGGCGCGCTAGTGCAGCGCATGTGAGTTGAGGTGAAGTATTTCGACGGGCGCTGCACTAGCAGCCTGCGAAGCAGGCGTGGGGCTCCGGGGCGAAAGCCCCGGCGAGACAGCCTAGTGCACTGCATGCCGCGAAGCGGACAATCGCGAAGCGATTGTTGATGGAACATCACATGCGGTGCACTAGTCCGGCAAACTGCTCAGCTCATCGCCTCGCGCAGCGCAATGCGCTTGACCCCTTCTACCAGGGTCAGGTAGGTCAGCGTCGCAAGCACGAGAAACACATAGTACGCTGGCGGCAGCGGAACGAAGCCGAGATTGTGAGCGAACGGCAGCCACGGCAGTATCAATCCCAAACCCACGACCCCCAAAGTCGTTCGCATCAAGGCCCGGCTGGGTCTGCTCGCGAGCGGGTTCTTCGCAGTTCGGATCACGAAGATCACGAGCGACTGCGTGGCCAAAGATTCGATGAACCAGCCGGTGTGGAACACCTGTGCGTTCGCGTGGAACACCCTGAGCAAAACGAAGAACGTCAGGGCGTCGTAAAGCGAGCTCACGGGGCCCACCCACCACATGAAGCGGCGAATCAGGCCGATGTCCCAGCGCCGAGGTTTGCGAGTGAATTCCGGATCCACGTGATCCGAAGGAATGCCGAGCTGCGCCAAGTCGTACAAGAAGTTGTTGAGCAGGATCTGACTCGGCAACATCGGCAGAAACGGCAGAAATGTGGCAGCCGCAGCCATGCTGAACATGTTGCCGAAGTTCGAGCTGGTCCCCATCAGCAAGTACTTCATCACGTTGCCGAAGGCGGCCCGCCCCTCCAGCACGCCGGTCAGCAGCACGCCCAACCCGGGCTCGAGCAAAATGATGTCCGCCGCGTCGCGCGCCACGTCGACCGCGCCGGACACCGAAATTCCGACGTCCGCACTGTGCAGGCAAGGCGCATCGTTGATGCCGTCACCGAGATAGCCGACCACGTGACCCCGCGCCTTGATCGCGCTCAAGATTCGGTTCTTTTGCGCAGGCGACACACGCGCGAAGACGCGAACCGACTCGACGCAGTGAAACAGCGCCTGATCGCTCATCTTCTCGACTTCGTCGCCGAGCACTGCGTTGCTTGCAGGAACGCCAACCCGCTCGCAGATCTGGGCCGTCACCAGCTCATTGTCACCGGTCAGGACCTGGACCCGCACGCCTTCCGCCGCGAGTTTCGCGAGCACTTCCCGCGCGTCTGCACGGGGCGGATCGACGAACGAAAGCAGGCCGGCAAATATCAGGTCGTGCTCGTCCGACTTGCTGAACGTGCGCCCGCTCTCGACTTCTGCATACGCCACCGCCAGCACACGGTAGCCCTGCGCACACAAGCTCCGAAACACGCTCAGACAACCAGCTCGCGTGCTGTCATCGAGCGCCCGCAGCGCTGCGCCGAGCTCGACGCGTGAACAGACGTCGAGCACTTGCTCCGGCGCACCCTTGCTGATCAACAGCAGTTGACCGTCTCGCTCGGCGACCACGCTCGTGCGCCGCCGCTCGAAGTCGAACGGAACTTCGTCGATCTTTCTGAAACCGCTGATGTCCGGATGCGCGTGCCTGAGCACCGCGGAATCGAGCGCATTCAGCTTCGCCTTGCGCAGCAACGCCTCATCCATCGGATTTTCGATACCGCTCTCGAAGTAGCTGTTCACATAAGCCAGCAAGAGCGGTCGCTCCGAGACCTGCCCCAGCGGGTCGAGCCACTGATCGAGCGACATTTCGCCGGTGGTGAGTGTGCCCGTCTTGTCGCAACAGAGCACGTCGATGCTGCCGAAATTTTGAATCGACGCCAGGTTCTTCACGATCACGTTGGCCTTGGCCATGCGCTGAGCGCCGCGGGTCAAGGTCACGGTCGTGATCATGGGCAAGAACTCGGGCGTGAGACCGACGGCGAGCGCTACCGAAAACAGCAATGACTCGAGCGGCTCCCGATGATGTAGCGCGCTGGCCAAAAACACGAACAACACCAAGAAGACCACGGTCCTCAGAATGAAAGCCCCGAAGCGAGCCAGACCGAGCTCGAATTCGGAGCGCGGTGCTCGTGTGGCGAGCGCCCGCGCGATGTCACTGAACGCGGTCCTGGCGCCAGTCCTTTGAACCACGCCGAGTCCGGTCCCGCTCACGACCGAGGTGCCCATCGAGATCGACTGTCCCGGGTGCTTCTCCACCGGCAATGATTCGCCGGTCAGTGCGGCCTCGCTCACGTGCAAGTCCTTGGTCTCGAGCAAGGAGGCGTCCGCCGGCACCACACGACCCGCGTCGAGGCGAACCACATCCCCGGGAACGATGAGCCGTCGCGACAGTTCGAGGAAGTCTCCGTCCCGGAGCACACTGGCGGTATCGGCCACCAACGCACGGAGCGCGTGAGCAGCGCGTTCCGAGCGCCGCGTCTGGTAGGTCTCGACGCTCACGCTCACGGCCACGATGCACAGCACGATCGCAGCGTTGAGAACGTCACCCACCCCCAGCGACGCCACGCTGGCGAGCAGCAGGATTGCCACCAAGGGATTGGCGAAGCGAGCGAGCAGCGCGCGCAAAATGCCCTCCGGCCGTTGCGGCAGTGGGTCATTGAAACCCACCTGCTTCAAGCGACGCTCCGCCTCCTCTCCGCTCAAGCCTCCGCGCCTCGGCGTTTCCAGCGTCGATTCAGAGCGCTGTTGTACAGCGGATGCCATTCGTCCGCCCTAGGGTGCACTGGACATGCCACGCTCGGCCGGAGACACGAGCGGGGTCAGCGCGAGGCGACTAATCGGACAGCGTGAAAAGCGCGGGCCGCGCGCAACGTTGAAACGGGGAAACGCGGCAGAGCGTTCGGCGCCACGCAAGACGTGCGCGCGAAACGCGCAGAATCTTCACTCGATCCGAAACGAAAATTTACCGCCGACAAAAGGTCCGCCGTCGGCCGGGATGCTGTCGGCGTCGAAGTCCGCCGAAGTGATGGCGAGCGTCAGCGGCTGCGGCGCATCGCGCAAGTGACCCCAGTCCGTGTTCTCGGGCGTGAACGAGGTATGGGGCGTAAACACTTGCAGCACGTGCTTACCATCCTTGTCGCTGAACACGAGGTAGTAGGCGGTGCCGTTGTAGGGCGTGCCGTGCGCGTACGCGATGCGCTCTGGAGCGAGCAATTGCATGAATTCATGCGCTGCGCGCTGCCACTTGGCGAGAGCGGTCTTGGCCGGTGCGAGACGCGGGCCCGGCGCGTGCGTCGCTTCACTCGCTGGGTGAAAGCTGAAAGTAGCGGGGCTGTCTTTGGGCACGGGAGCCGTCAGATCGGGTGAATCCACGCTGATGACCCGGCGTGAGTCATTCTTGGGCGTTCCGTCCAACAAACGATCGAGCGCTTCGTCCGTTATCCCATCGACATAGAGCACGTCGCTGGTTTGCGTTTCGTCCGGGCCATTTGACCCTGTGGGCTGGTTCGAGTTGCTCGAGCAAGCCACCAGCAACGAGAGCGATAAGTAAGCAGCTCCTCGGCGATGCAGCTTCATCTGGCAAGGTCTCGCACTTTTCGAGCAGCGCGCAAGATCACGCCCTGACCGCGCCGGCGAATTTTGCGGCGGAACTTTGCGGTTCGAGTGGATCATGGCATTGCGTGTGAGGCGCGACGCTCTGTGTTCCGATGTGTGACTGGCTTGTCCGCCTGCTTGGCTTGGGGGATAACATGCACGCTTGAGCCTGTTGCCTGATTTCGAAAAGTTTCTGTTCGTCGTGGTCGCGACGATCGCCGTCGCCTGTTCGGGCTCGACCGGCCCCGCAGACGATGCCGGTGTCTCGTTTCCGAACCGGCGATCCACCTTCGAGCATGCCGGACGCCGGCTCGGCTATGTCGCCAATCGTAATTCCGACACGGTGAGCGTGCTCGATCTGGACGCGATGACGCTGCTCGGCAGCGTGCCGGTCGGACGCGACCCGGTCGACATCGACGGCCCACGGCACATCGTGCTCGATTCGGCAAACGCCCTCGCATACGTCGTGCTCTCCTACCCCTTCTCGGTTCCGAGCGTACACGTGCAGGGGGCGACCAAGCGCGCAAGCTACGTGCAAGCATTGAATCTCTCCGACCTGAGCATCGCCGGGGAAATGCGGGTCGATCCGTGGGCGGTGGAGCTCGCGTTCTCACCCGCGAGTGGGCGGCTGGCGGTTTCGCACGCCGACGAAGCGCGCGCCCTACTGGCGGACCCGCAACAGCGCCGCGCCAATCTGGTGTTGGTCGATCAGGCGACCGCCATTGCCCTGGGCAGCGCGCAGCCGGACCGGCTGACGCTGTGCGCGGTACCGAAGGCCCTTTCGTTCGACGCCGCTGGCTCGCGTCTGTTCGTCGTGTGCACGGGAGAAGATTCGATCGCGGTCGTCGACAGCGAAAGCCAGACCGTACTCTCGCGTGTGCCAGCGAGCGCTGCCGACGTGAACAAGCCGTACGCTCTGGTCTTGGACGCCAGCCGTGAGCGCTTGCTGGTCTCGAATCAAGTATCCCGCACGGTGTCGGTGTTCAATCTCGACGACACGCCGAAGTTGCTGTCCGCGCACCGCACCCTCGACGAAAACGGTTTCCCGCTCGGCATTCCGATGTTTTCGGTGTTCGTCTCCGACGGCATTCTAGCCATCCCTTTTCAGACCCCGAGCGGCGCCGCCCTGTTCGACGTCACGACCGGCGAGCAGCTGCGCGAAGTCCTGTATTCCGATGAAGAGTGCTTGAATCCTGCTGAATTCAGCCTGACCAGCGATTCTCGCCTGCGGCTCGTGTGCGAAGGTGACCACTACAAACCCGGGCAGGTCGTGGAAGTCGATCCGAACACGCTGGCGATCACGGCCAGCGTGCCCGTCGAGCTCTACCCGGAGCGCATGTCGATCCTCGAGCCATGAACCGCCATCAACGTCACGCTGCCCGCACACCGTGCGAGATTGTCTCCCTGCTCGGGTTCTGCTTGCTCAGCGCGTGCAGTTCGCCCGTCGCACCGAGCGAGGTGGACGAGGGACGTCGGCTGTTCGAGAGCAAAGCGCTGTCGCAATCGCATCTGAACGACTACTCGTGTACGACTTGCCACGATCTGGAGGTCAGCGATCCGCCCTCGAAAAAGGCCGGCGGCGCGCTTTCGGGAGTGACGCTGCGCACGTCATTTTGGGGCGGGCAAGTCGCGGATTTGCTCGGCTCGGTCAACGCATGTCGCGAAAACTTCATGGGCGACAGTCGCGCGCTGGCCGCGAAGGACGAACAGGCACGCGCTCTATACGCATACCTCGCGAGCCTCGAACCGGGAGACAGCGATCCGATTCCATTCACGGTCGTGGAGACCATCGATCCGCTCCCGCGCGGCGATTCGCCAGAAGCCATCGAAAGCGCGCAAAGCCACGGGCAACTCCTGTACTCCCAGACCTGCCTGCACTGCCACGGCAGCATGCACGAAGGTGTCGGCCGACTGAGCACGCGCGTGCCGATCTTGCCCGAGGAAACCCTCGCTCAGCACCCTCCGCCGCAGTACACGCCGCGCCTGCAGCGCCTGGTCTTCACGGAGAAGATCCGGCACGGCCTGTTCCTCGGCTACGGCGGGGTCATGCCCCCCTACTCCCGTGAGCTGCTATCGGACGAAGACGTGTCCGATGTGCTGGAAGCCCTGGGCGTGCTCGGCGACGTGGGGCAGTGAACGGCGCGCGGCGAATGGGGACGCGCGCCGCCGACGATCAGCTCACTGCGGCGCCGCAGCGCCGTCGTTGATCCACTTCTTGAGCGCATCTTGCTGCGCTTGGGTGAGCGTCACGCCACCGCCACGAGGCATCGTCTCGGTCGAGCACACGCCGCCGTTGGCGGTCGTGGAGCAGCCCGCCGAGGCAGCCTTACCGGTGACCTTCAAGTACAGCCAGCTCTTGTCGGCATTGCCCGGCTCGATCAGTTTGAACTGCCCGCCACCGATCGACGGTTTGTTCACCAACGCCGCGACGATATCCGACGACTTGACGCAATCACCACCGCCCAAGGTCAGGTTCGCTTCGGCGCCGCTCGGCCCGTGACAACCGGTGCACTTGTTGGTGCTGCTCTCGAAGATTGGACGGATGGTATCGACGAACACGCCCGACTGCTTGGGCGCTGGAGTGGTGCAGCCCGTGGCCAAGCTCGGCTTCACGATGATCGCGAGCTGGTCCATTTGACGGCATTGCTGGAGCACGGCGTCCTTGATGTCCTGATCGGTCGGCTTCTTGTTCTGAGCCGCGCGGTAGCGATCCCAGACCTTGTCGATCCAGCCGTGCATCTTCCAGAACATGTAGTTGTCGATGTTCGCGTACTGGTTGCCCAAGCCGTGTTCGCTGTTGTTGGTGCGCACCCACTTGAAGTGCAAGGCACCGTGTAGCCCGCTGGTGCTCTGAATCCACTGCCCGAAATCGCCTTCGGTCTTCCACATGCTCATGTTGCTCGCGGGGTCGTCGGCTTTGGCGCCGGCGTCCGCGATGTTCGACATCCAGGCGGACCAATCCGCTTGCCACTGTTTCGGCACGTCCGAAGCTTTGGTTGGGAAGTGGTCCCAGCCTTCGAACTGCTCGGTGTGCTTGGGCCACAGTTGCTTCAAGCTTTGAATCATGTGGCGATGCATGGCCAAGAACTCCAGACCATCACCCGGTCCTTTGTTCTCTTGATTGGCCGGGATCAACTCCGGGTTGGTCTTGCATGGGTTGACACCACCACCCTCTGCAGCGTTGGTGGCAGCGCCGGAGGTACAGCGGCGGATGTTGTGCCACTGAAAGTGCGCCTGCTCCCAGACACGCGCCTTGAACCAGGCCAGCACCTCGGGCTGCACGGTGAGATCGATTTGATTCGACTTGGTGAACTCCACCGGGCCGTCTTTCATCGTGGCGTCAGTGGGATCGGGATCGTAGCCCTCCACGCAATGATCGCGCACGTGCGCGGCGCCAGCTTGGCCGCCGCTCGCCGTGCCGCCGCTGCTCGGCGCGCCGCCTTGCGGAGCGCTGCCGCCCTGTGGTGCCGCGCCGCTCGCTCCGCTCGGCAGCCCGCCGCTGCTGCCGCCGCTACCGACCGTCGTGGACTGCCCTGCAGTGCCGAACGCCTGAGTCCCTGCCGCAGCGGAGACGCTGCCCCCAGTGCCGTTGTTGCTGCCCGCAGTCGCAGAGGGGCTTCCCGCAGCGCCCGCCGGGGAATCCGAAGCGCTACACGCAAACAGTCCGAGTGCCGAAAAGCACATGAGGGCCGACGCGGCACTGAAGGCCGGGACACCAATGGGGCGATTCTTCGAGACGAGCAACATACAAACCTCCGAGGGAGCCAAGACCGCGGCCGGGAGCAAATTTGGACGAGGGCGCTGAGCGCTGAGTGCGCGCACCGGTCCGGTGAAGGCTGGACTATAGTAGTGTACCGAATCGCGGCCAGTCGAGTCAGGAAAATCTAGCCTGCAATCGCGTCAGACTACGCGTGGCATAAGGCCCCGCGCTGCGGCGCGAACTGAAAAACTGGAGCAAGTTGCAAACTAATGTCCAGATGAGTTTTTGCGCATGGCGGCTGATTCTCGGAGTCGCCAGTTCAGGTCAAAAAAGATGCGGCAAAAAGCTAGATTTTCACGCCTGTAGCCGCGCGCGAAATTACCTCTCTCGTGCGAATCCCCGCGGAAAAAGCGCACGTTTTGAAATGAATGCCTGGTGGATTGCGCGAATGGCAACCACAATGGCGCGTACTGCGTGTAGAACCCCGCGCGCACAAAGATCAATTTCCGAGTCTCGGCGATCGAGCATCGAAGGATCGAAGGAGTAGAGAAGTAATGGCCAGGAAGCGTGAATCCAAGGTTGAAACGACGCTCACCAAGTCAGTGAGCCGTCGACAGATGCTCGAAGGCCTGGGCGCGCTCGCGGCCGTCACCGCTTGCGGCTCCAACGTCGAAGGGACTCCCGGTGGTGGCGGCGCAGGCAGTCCGGGTGCGGCAGGTCAGCCAGGCGGTATCGCCGGTGCACCCGGTGTTGCTGGACAACCAGGCGTTGCCGGACAACCAGGTGTTGCCGGACAACCGGGCGTCGCAGGCTCACCCGCTGCAGCGGGCGGCGCTCCAGGCGCGGCGGGCTCCGCCGCAGGCGGCGCAGCACCGGGCAGTGCGGGCGCAGCGGCAGGTGGCAGCAGCGCGGCTGGAGCGGGTGGTGGCGGCAGCGTCGGCACGCTCGTTTCGCCTCCGTGGACCGACGTGAAGGTTCAGGATTCGACCAACGCGGACATGCCGAAGGCACTCACGTGCAACACGGTGACCAAGCGGGATGGCGCCGGCCAGGGACCGTTCTTCATCCACGAGCTCGAGAAGTCGGACGATGTCTCGCTCATTCGTCAGGACATTCGCGGTCAATACAATGAGAGTGCGCCCAAGGGCCTCGACATGGAGCTCTACGTACGTCTGATCGACAAGAGCAAGAGCGACGCCGCCTGCGGGATGCTCGTGCCCGTGCCCGACATCGACGTGTACATCTGGCATACCGACGCGCAGGGTTACTATAGCGGCTTCGGTACCAAAGGCGGTTCGGACGAGCAGAAGCCCGACGTCGCGTACAACGGCACGCCCGGTTCGATGAACCTGGAGAACAAGGATCGCTTCTGCCGCGGCGTTCAGACCACGGACGCCAACGGCGTGGCGGCGTACCTGAGCACTTTCCCCGGTTGGTACAACGGGCGCGATCTGCACATCCACATCGTGTGCTTCAAGAAGGGCTCGATGTCTCACGGTCGTGTCGACTACAGCAAGAGCAACGAACCGGCTTGGATCTTCACCACGCAGTTCTACTTCGATCCGGCGTTCAGCAAGATGATTCACGAGGCGAACGAGCCGTACAAGACTCGCACGAAGCTGGCCGCGTACGCCGATGCGATGAAAGCCGACGAAGCGGGCAACAGCGGCAGGCACGCAACGGCGACCTTGCAGGGCAACAAGGTGATCGCTCAGATTCAAATGGTCGTCGACCCCGCGTGATACGGCTGGTCCCCTGAGGCTTCGGTCGCTCCCGCGAGCGGACGAACCGCAAACGATCCGGATGGCGTGCCCCGCCTTCCGGATCGTTTGCATTTTGGCCGCGCCATTTCGACGCAGGGGTGATGGACGCGGTGGCGGGCCTCGGCACCCCACTCGTGGCAACGCAATCGCCCCAGCTGTGGCCGAACATCACATCTCCGACGGGTGATCCGTGGCCGCTGAGAGTGCCCTGCACGGCGCGGCGCGCGGCGTTCCGCAACGGAACGGGAATTGCTCAGTCGAAGCTCATGCTGGCTTCTCTCGTTCAAACGACGCTACTGCTGTGCGCGCAGGCGTCGAGCTTAGCCTCCGCGGAAGAGACGGAGGGGACGGGATCCCCCCTGTTCACGATCTGCTTCATCTTTGGGATGTTCTGGCTGTTCGTGAAGGTGCTGTCCCCCGGGGCGGAAAAGCCTCGCTCGCGACGCGCGCTGCGCGACACGGAAACGGGGGATCTGCGAACGGCAAGACGACAAGGCTCGACAGCGACGGCAACGCGTTCCGCTCGCGCTGGCGTGACCGTCCTGCATGCGGTCACTCCCGGTCAATCCCAACACCAATACAACGTCGGCGATACGTCTGGAACTCGCGGGTCCGACCGCGCTCACGGTTGCTCGAATGGAGCAAGACGAGCCTCCGGCTGGCAGCGTACCTGAACGCAAGGGCCTGATTTTCGGCCTGTTCGACTCCGCTCCAGGCGCGGGAACGGACTCTTGTATCGCGCCCGTGTCGAGCGGCTATGCTGCGGCGACATGCCAGCCCCGAAAGTCCCTTCGCTGAAGGGGGATAAGGTATCGGTCGACTTCGACGCGGGTTCACGCAAGCCGGCCACATCCGACGAGGTGGCGGCTCGCTTCCAGGTGCGCCAGCTGCTCGGCGAAGGCGGCATGGGGAGCGTGTTCGTCGCCCATGATCGCGGGCTCGGTCGGATAGTCGCATTGAAGCGCTTGCGCGACGGCTTCGAGAGCGATCCGAGCGCGCTACGGCGCTTCATTCTGGAAGCCCAGGTCGGCGCGCAGCTCGAGCACCCGAACATCGTTCCGCTGTACAGCTTCGAGCAAGCCCAGGCTGGCTCACCGGCAATCGCGATGCAGCTCCTGGAAGGCACGACGATGGCCGACTACATTGCCGCCGCCGGCAGTGCATCGAAAGCAGAGCTTTCGATGCAAGGCGAGTATTCCTTGAAAGAACGCCTGGGACGGCTGCTCGGGGTGTGCGAGGCCATTCATTTCGCGCACGAACGCGGGGTGATCCATCGCGACCTCAAGCCAGACAACGTCATGCTCGGGCGTTTTCGCGAGGTGTACGTGATGGACTGGGGGCTCGCCCGCGTCATGAGCAGCGCGATCGACCTGACCCGCGAAGCCCAGCGCGGCGGCGAGAGCCAACGGCCGCCCGCCGACGCCGGGGTGGTCAACTCCTTTGCGACTTCAGCGACGATCGTGGCGCCGAACGCGGACAGCAGGCCCGGTACCGCGTCGGACACCGGTACCCGCCATGGCGACGTGATGGGCACCGCACAATACATGCCGCCCGAACAGGCGCTCGGATTGATCGACCAAGTGGGCCCGGCCGCGGATCAGTACGCGCTCGGCGTGATGCTGCAGGAACTCGCCACGCTCGTCCCCGCGCGTTCGCACACGTCCTCGATGCAGGCGCTGTCCGAGGCCGTCTTGAATAAACTGGCGCCTGCCGTCGACAGCGACGGGAAAGCCATCGACCCTGCGCTCGCGGCGATCATTTCGCGGGCCACGCGCAAGGAGCCTGCCGAGCGCTACCCGTCCGTCAACGCATTCGCCGACGACCTGCGGCGCTTCATTCGCGACGAACCGGTTTCCGTTTACAAGGAGGGCCTGGCGCGCCGCACCGTGCGCGCCGCGGCGCGGCGGCCCGTCTTGGCCATGTTCTTGCTCTCTTTGTGCGGTTTTCTCGCCAGCGTGGCCATCGTCGGGGCAGTCGTGCGCGACGCCCAGCAAACCAAGCGCCAAGCCAAGGCGCTGGAGAGCACGCGTCGCGTGCTCTTGGCGGTGACCGATCGCGCGCACGTCATCGATGTGGGGCTGAGTGATCTCGCGGCCAACGTCGAGGCGGCCGCGGCCGCGACGCTGGAGCTGATGGATCGCGATCCGGCAAGTCTGCCGCCCACCCCCACACTACCCGAGCTCGTGCCCTCTCCCAACTATGGCGGCGCTGCGGTCAGCTTCGACGGCGTGGTGGTGACTTGGCCAGGTGCAGAGGCGGGCGTCGCTCAACCCGTCACGGCGCGCCGGCTCGCACTGCTCGAGCGCTGGCTGCGTGAACCACTGATCAACGCGCTGCCAGAAAATGAGCGCCGCGCGAAGGCCGAACTGCAAAAAGAGGCGCTCGGCCTTGGGCACAGCGCGCTGCTGCGCGCGTTCGTCGGGCTCGAAGATGGCACGTTCGTGCAATTCCCGGCTCGCGAAATCGCCGCCACTGTCGACCCACGCCACCGCCCTTGGTATCGCATGGCAAAGCAAGATCGAGAGCTGCATTGGACGCGCCCGATTTTGGATGCTTCGAAGCGAACGCTCCGCATCAGCGCGCTGCGCGGTTTGACATCGCGCGACGAGTTCGTCGGCGTAGCCGGCTGCGATATGCGAGTCGCCGCGCTCGTCTCCAAGCTCACGCTCACTCTGCCCGGCTTTCGTCGCGCCTACCTGGTCACGGAAGACGCCAAAATCGCAGCGATCGAAGGCCTCGAGGCAGCCATGATCGCCCAGACCAAGGACGCCGATCGCGACCTGAATTTGCCCTCCGTAGACGATGAAGAGCTCGCGGCTCGCATCATCAAGGGCGACGCGGGCGGATACTTGATCAAAGGACCGCGGCTGATCGTCTTTTCTCGGTTGCTCTCACCGGCCTGGACCTACGTGGCCGAGCTCGACCGCGCGACGTATCTCGACTGATAAAAGCGCCTTCGCGAAATAGGAAGAATGACCATCGAGATTCGGTGCGCGCGCGTGTAATTTGGTGAGTCACGAAGGGAGCACAGCAGGTCGTCCGTGGCCAACGCTGGGCAAGACAATCATGGGTGACGAATACCGCCAGAAGCCGATGCGCATCCAGGCTCGGAACGGCTCGGAAGCCGAACGTTTGTACTACATCGAGAGCGGGCTGCCGGGTGCGGCCTTTCCGCTACCTCCCATCTCCGATGCACGCGCCCGCGGCATCCAGGCAGATCCGACGGAAGACCTGATCTTTCACGGTGGCAAGACCGTGCCGAAGATGCAGTTTCAAAACATCTATCTCGGCACGAACGCCAATTGGGCGGAAAGCGACGTCAAGTCGATCGACGGCGGCATCACCCGCGCCATGCGTTTCGAGCGCTTGAACAACGTGATGACCCAATATTTCCCGGGGACCGCGATCAGCTGTGACGCGCGCGCGTCGTTCGTGCTGAACCGCGCCGCACCGGCCCAATTCAATCAAGCACAGCTCAAGCAGCTGATGCAGGATCTATTCAAGCAGGCATTGATCAAGGCCCAAGATCTGGGCGTCACGATCTTCAACCTGATCTTGCCGCCAGGCGGCATTTTGAGCCTGGATGGCGCTGACTCACGTCACGGGCTGGGCGGTTTTCACGACTCCGTCCACTTCGACAGCGGCGGCAAACACGTGACCCTGTACTACTCGGCAAACGTGTTCTCGCAAGTCGTCAACGGGGTCGAGAACGGCATCGCCGTGTTCGACAAACCATGGAAAAACGTGGTCGCGACCCTATATCACGAGCTCAATGAGTTCCGCACCGATCCAGACGTCGGCGACGCGATCGAGAAGCGCAGCAACGATTTTCTGGGCTGGGCATCGCGGCGGGGACGTGAGGTCGGTGATCAACCGATCTTCGTGGCCACGGATCTTCACCAAGTGTTCAAGGAGATCTCCGGGCTCGACGGCGGCCCGAAGCTCAGTGTTCAATACCTGTTCTCGAATGCCGTGCACGGCGCCGAAGGGCCCATTTCACAACCGCACTCGCCGGCGAGCTCGACGACCACGGGCGGTGGCGGCAGTGCGCCCGGCACCAAGAAGGTGACGGTGCGACCGCACGGCAATCGCTTGCGCGGCGCAGAACTCTCGCGCAGCTCCCTTTTGTTCGGCGGCCCGTTCGGGCGCATGTTCCGGGCCTTGCCACCCGCTGAGTTCGGCAACGACGACGCCGCAACCCAACAAGCGCTCGCCGCGCTGGCCGCGAAAATGACGGCTGATTTCGACGCGCCCAAGGACGGCCCCGACGCAGAAGAGAGCGGGCTCCCCGCCGCCTACACCTACCTCGGACAATTCATCGATCACGATCTCACCTTCGACCCCGCGAGCAGTTTGCAGCGTCAAAACGACCCGGACGCCTTGGTCGACTATCGCACCCCGCGCTTCGATCTCGACAACGTGTACGGCCGCGGCCCAGACGACAACCCCTACTTGTACGAAGATGGGCGACTCTTCATCCTGGGCCAAGCGCTCACCGGTGCCGCGAAGAACCTCGACGCGCGCGACCTACCGCGCAGCAACCCGCGCTCGGGCGGTCCGCGACGCGCGATCATCGGCGACCCGCGCAACGACGAGAACGTGATCGTTTCCCAGCTGCAGGGGCTGTTTCATCGCTTCCACAACAAGATCGCCAACGACAATCCGGACTGGGACTTCAGCCGCGTCCAACGTGAAGTGCGCTTCCACTACCAATGGCTGATACTGAACGACTTTTTGCCGGCGATCGTCTGCGACAGCGTGCTCGACCGGGTCGTGCCGCACGTGCGCAAGCGAACCAACATCGCCGATGACCGGCCGACGGTGGAGTACTACCACGCGCGCGAAGAAGCCTTCATGCCGCTCGAATTCTCCGCCGCGGCTTATCGCTTTGGCCATTCGATGGTGCGCCCTGGCTACCGGCTGAGCGAGACGATCGGACCGCTTGCCATCTTCTCCACCGATCCCCGCCAGGCGCTCACGGGCTTCCGGGAATTCCCTGGCAACTGGGCGCTCGATTGGGGACTGTTCATCGATCTCGAACCACGCGATCCCGACGACGCCACGCGCACGCAACTGGCCTACCGAATCGACACCTCGCTCGTGAACCCGCTCGGCAATTTGCCCCCGGAAATCGCCGTGAATCCCAACGTGCTCGCGGAACGCAACCTCTTGCGCGGCTTCCGCATGCGGCTGCCGAGCGGCCAAGCCATCGCCCGCGCGATGGGCATTGCGCCACTGTCCGACGACAAACTCTTGATCGGCAAGTTCACCGGTGACCCCAAAGACATCGTCGGCACCGTCGCCAGCATCGCGCCCGCCTTCGCCGACAACTGCCCGCTGTGGACCTACATCCTCGCCGAGACAGAAGAAAGCAACGTCGAACTCTTCACGACCAAGGGCCCGAGAGCCCTCAAAACGCGCAAGCTCGGCCCCGTGGGCGGGCGCATCGTCGCCGAAACCTTCGTCGGCCTCTTGCTCAAAGACTCGAGCTCGTTCCTCTCGCAAGACCCGCGCTGGACCCCGAGCCTCGGCAACAACGGCGCATTCGGGCTGCGCGATCTGATTCGCGTGGCGCTCACGGGTTGAGCAGCGGGATTCGCGCGGTTCCACCGGATCTAGCGCGGATCCGCGCCGCGAGCACGAACACCTCGAAGCACCTGATCGACGAGCTCTTGCCCATGGCGCTCGGTGAGCGGCGCCATGCGCAGCAAGAACTGAAAATACAAGGCGCCAAAGATCGCGTCGATCAACAGCTCAGGGTCGATATCGGGCGACAATTCGCCTGACGCTTTGCCGCGCTCGATCTCGGCGATCGTCGCCAGGCGCCGCGGCAGCATGTGGTGCTCGCGCAAGTCACGCAGAATTTCCGGCTCGCTCTGACCTTCGGCAATGAGCTCCCCGATCACCTTGCCGAACAGACCATTGAGCTCGCGAATCAAGCGCCGCACGCCGCTGCGGATGAATTCCTCGGCCGTCTTCACGCCGCTCGTCTCACGCCTGCGCGCGATGCGCTCGTGGAACATCGCCATCACGAGCTCCGCCTTCGATGGCCACCACTTGTAGAGCGTGGGCTTGCCCACGCCGGCTCGCTTCGCGATCTCGTCCATGCTGAGATCGCGCACGGATTTCTCCTGAAGCAGCGCGTACACGGCGTCCATGATCGCTACGTGCGACGCGGCGCTGCTTGCCGGCGGTCGACCGCGGCGCCGCGCGCTACTCGGTCCGGTCATCGCGCCCTTTTTTAGCGAAACGCGACGGAAAGGCAATTGACGCCCTGGCCAGCGCGCATTAACAATACGAAACGTTCAGTAAATTTTATAAAAGGCTGCGACACCCACGCAAATCGCCAATCGAATCCAATGGTTGAAAGTCCAATCATCCACCAGCACCCACTCGACGCCGCGGACATTGCGCCGCGGGCTGCGATTCGCGCTTGGCTCGAGCCCCAGCGCGACCAATGGCCGGATTGGCCGGAACGCCGCGCGAGCTTCGACGAGCTGATCGGGGCCATCTCCGCGGTTCCCGGCGTCGTCTATGAAGCGGCGAGCGTCGGTGATGTGCCGGGCTTCTGGTGCCGACCGCCAGCTGCTCGGCCGGGTGCCGCGCTGCTCTACTTTCATGGCGGAGCGTACGTGGTGGGCTCACCGCGGGCGCATCGTGGTTTCGTCAGCCACATCGCTGCGCGAACCCGCACCGCGACCTTCATTCCCCAATATCGGCTCGCTCCCGAGCATCGCTTTCCTGCGGCTGTGCTCGACGCCCAGGCCTGCTATCGCACGCTTCGCGACGAAATGCCCGGCCCGATCGCGATTGCCGGCGCCTCCGCGGGCGGTGGGCTGGGCCTGAGCCTGCTCGAGCTCGCCAGTACGGAAGCAAAGCAGACCGGTCACGCGCCTCCCGTAGCCGCCGCACTGTTTTCTCCATGGACTGATCTCTCGCTCAGCGGGGACAGCCTGCGCACCCGCGCACAGGCCGACGTCGCCCTGAGCGCGCCCGCGCTCGCTTCGGCCGCCAGTCACTACCTCGCCGGCCATGATCCGCGCGATCCCCTCGCCTCGCCCTTGTACGGAAATCTGGCTGAATTACCGCCAATTCGCATCCACGTGGGCGACGATGAAGTGTTGCTCGACGACTCCGTACGCTTCGTCGAACGCGCCAGTCGCGCGGGGGTCGACGCGCAACTGCACGTCTGGCAAGGGATGCTGCATGTGTTCCCGATCAGCGTCGGACGCTTGCGGGCAGCCGCCCTAGCCCTCGACGCGGTTGGCCAATTCCTCGCTCAGCGATTGGAAGATCCCGGTGCTCAGCGCACGGATTCGTCGAGCCGCGATCTCTGAACCAGCCGCCCGCGACGCCGAAGGCTGAGTGCTCAGCGCCACGCCGAGTGACCATCAAAAAAAATATTCTGGGGGGAGAGTTGGGTTGATGGTCACCCTGCCGTCGAAGTCCGGCATAGCCTTCGGCGGCGCGCTGCGATCGTTCGAGAAACCCTGCGCAACCAACTCACCCGTGGTGAAAACGCAGCGGTCGCTGAAACCGGCGCGAGCGCTCGGCGTAGACGCGGCCATGACCGAGAAATTCAGAATCCGAGTCAATCAGGCTCTCACAGCGCTCGTAGCCGCATCGGTTGCGGTCGCTGCCACGCTCCTCGCACGCGGCGCGCCTGCGCTTTCGACCCCCGATATCTCTCGCACGCCTCCTGCGGAGGTGAAGTATCAACCGCTCGACCCCCGCGACAAACAGGGGCTTGGCCCACAAATCGCCCTCGTATTCGGCGACATGAAGAAGAAGGCCCCGGTCGGCTTCCTGTTCAAGGTTCCACCGGGCTTCCGCCCGGGACCGCACACACACACGCAAGATTACTACAGCGTGGTGTTGGAAGGCATCGTCCACGACTTCGCTCCCGGCGTCGACGAGAGTCAGCCGATCGGTCCCGGTGGCTTTTGGTTTCAGCGCGGGAAAGCCGCGCACGACAACCATTGTGCGAGCACCACCCCGTGCGTCATCTTCATCTATTCACCGTCAGGCTATGACTACCTGCCGTTGACTCGGCCGCCCGCGGGTTGAGCGGCGACGCCGAGCGCAATCGGTCTGCCCAACCTTACCCCTCGATTTCAACGACCGAGCGCACTCGGCCACGCGAGCGTCACGGGTTCCGCGCGCTCGGCGGGGGCACCGTCGGGCGCGGAGCGATTGCGATTGCTGCCCCAGCACAGCACGGCTCCGCTCTCGGCGCGTGCGCAAGCAAACGATCTCTGCCCGCCTCCACTCGCGCCCGTTGACGCGCCGCCAATGCCGGTTGCCGATTGTCCCGCCGTGTTTGGCGTCGCACGATCGTCCTGAATTCATCAGCGCGCGAGCGGCGTTGCTTGCGCGAGCCCGATGATCTCAGAACAGCTCAAGGTGGTGACGCAGTGCTCTCCGTGCTCGACATATCATCGAAGCACGACAGCGTGAGTTGGATATGACTGCGCACGATGGTCAGAAGTGATTCGAGCTCTTCGCTCTCGATTCCTAGCTCCGCCCGCAATCTCTGGCGAACGTTGTCGAATGTCTTATTGGCCGCGCGCTGCAGCTGACGTGATATCGTGGACTGGTTGAGCTGATACATCTTGGCGAGGCGAACCGTACTGATACCCCCGACGAGGCTCAGTTGGAGAAGCATGCGCTCCTGTCCGGGTAGTTCTCGCAACGCACTCACCAGCGCCTCGCCGAACAGCTCGCTGTAGTGCGCGCGGAGCAGCGCCAATTCCTGATCGCATGCGTGGGCCAGCTCGTTTGCCAGCGCCTCTTCCGGCGCCTGACGTTCGACCCGATCCGAAGTGGCGAGTCTCAGCGCTAGGCGCTTCGCGGTAGTGCGCAGCCAGGCTCCGAGCGGTCCTTGCCCCTTGTACTGCAGTATTCGGGGTGCCCCCCCTGGCGACCCGATGAAGAGCAGCTCCAGCACGCGTTGTCTCACGTCTTCAATGAAATCGCGCGAAGGATTCACGCTGCGCGCTCCGCCGTCTATCGCGTCGGAATAGAGCTTTTGAAAGATTTCAATAGCTTGAGGGGCGCGCTCCGCGCAGGCAAAAGCGAGATATCGCTCTGCGGCCAAGGATGACGAGCAACCTCCGAGTGCCGCTGGTGTTTCCGCGAGGTGTCTCGTCAAGGAGGAACTGTCGACCGCCAGTGCCGGCCATCGGGCCATGCCAGAAGCCGTCACGAACTGAACGGCATCACGCAAGCCAGGCAGCTCCTGTGTCGTCGTCATGGTCAACTCCTACTCTTGCCTAGATGAGACGCCGAGCGTGGCAACCATGCACCCGAGAGCCGATTTTTTCTCAAAATTCTATATACTGGCCAGGCTCAAATGGCCTGCCCAGGTCCGGACGCTCTGGCACGATTCCTGCGCGGTGAATTGAATGCCGTGGAGGTCGTGCCCCTCGAGGCGCATCTCGAGGATTGTGCGGAGTGCTTTGATCAAATCGCGCTCGCTGCTGCGGGCATGAGCGGGAGCGTCGGCATCTCGAACGCCTGGCTGTCGTCTCGCCTGAACAGCGGCGGGGCTGGGCGCATTGCAGGGCCCGCGGTGGGTTCTGAAGCGGCGGGGCTGGGTGGCGACAAGTCGTTTGGCCATTACGTCGTCGAGGGGATTCTCGGGCGCGGCGGAATGGGCGTCGTGTATCGAGCGCGCGACACCCAGACCGGAACCGCGGTGGCGCTGAAGACCGTGCGCACGGCAACCCCGGATGCGCTCGAGGCACTGCGGCGCGAGATCCTCTTTCTGGCCGAAGCTCGGCATCCCGGATTGGTCGCGATTTTGGACCATGAAGTGACACAGGGTGATCCCTGGTACGTCATGGAGTTGCTCGAAGGCGGAACACTCCACGATCGCAACCGCGCGTGGTGGAGCACCCGCTTGAAGAATGCGGGTGACAGCAACGAGAAGGCTCGATCGGTTCTGCCGGAGGTCGGTGCCGGTGACGTCAGAGAGATTTTGTCGCTCTACAGGCGGTTGTGCGCGCCACTCGACTTCGTGCACCACACGGGGATCGTTCACTGTGATCTGAAGCCGGCCAATGTGTTCTTGCGAGGCGGCTCGGAGCCGATCTTGGTGGATTTCGGCCTTGCGATCCAGGCGCGTGGCGCCGTCGATCGTGAAAGCCTGTCGCTGTCGACCCGCGGGCGCGGAACACTTCCGTACATGTGCCCCGAAATCATCCAAGGAAGGATCCCCGATGCACGCGCGGATCTCTACGCCTTCGGCTGCATGCTCTATGAAAGCATCGTAGGACGGCCACCTTTCGTCTCGCTTCAGCGCGACGAGCTCTTGGAGCAGCATCTACACGCGAAGGTCGTGCCGGCTTCGGAGCGGGTGTCCGGGGTTCCCAATGGTATCGACGAGTTGCTCCTCGCGCTGTTGGCCAAGGACCCAAGGGACCGACTCGGTGATGCGGCGCAGGTGGCTGCTGCATTGGATGGGCTCGGGGCAACGACCAACGATCGACAAGTTCGCTCTCGTGCCTACCTGCATCGCCCGCAACTAGTGGGTAGGGAGGCAGAACGGAAGACCGCGAACGATCTCGTGGAGCAGGCGTTGCTCGGCCGCGGGTCGTTCGTGATGATCAGCGGGGAGAGCGGCATCGGCAAGACCTTCCTCGTGACTGAAGTGTGCCAGCGCGCAGTGCTGCGGGGCATGCGCGTGATCACGGGCGAGTGCGAACCCCCGCCCGGATCTTCCCTCTCGAATATGCACGCGCCGCGCGCGCTATCTCCGTTCTCTGGCTTCTTCAACCTGCTACGGGACGAATGCCGGGGGCTCGACCGTGACGGCGTGAAAAGGCTGCTCGGCGAGTTTCCGAGCGTCTTGGCTGCCTATTCGCCGACGCTGGCGACGTTGCACGAGGTCATCGAGGCCGCCGCGCCGCCGCGCTTGCCCGACAAGTCCGCAAGGGAGCGCGTCCTCGACTCGTTGCGATCTGCACTGAGCCAGCTCGCGCGCGAACAACCACTGCTCATCGCCATCGATGACTTGCAATGGGCCGATGATCTTTCGCTCGCATTCTTGGAGAGTTTGAACGCGGCATTTCTCGAACCCCTTCCGGTCCTGCTCATCGGCACGTACCGCTCCGAGGAATTGACTCCAGCATTGGAGCAACTGAATGCTCGCCCCGACATCGTAGCGCTTCCATTGAAGCGTCTCGGTCGCTCGTCGATGTCGGAAATGGTCGGTCATATGCTGGGGAAGGGCCCCCCGCCGCCGGCTTTGGTCGACTTCGTCGGCACAGAGTCGGAAGGCGTGCCTTTTTTCGTTGCCGAGTACTTGCGCAGCGCGCTCTCCGAAAGCTCCTTGATTCTCGACTACGGGAGCTGGAAGTTCGAACGCACTTCGTTGGAAGGCGGCACCTCTCCAGTGCTCGGGTTTCCAGAGCGACTCAAGGAGCTCATCCGCCGCCGGATGCGCGGCTTGAGCAGCCAAGCGCTGCAGTGCGTGGAGGCCGCAGCAGTGCTCGGGCGCGAGCTAGAGCCGCTGGTGCTCGCTCGCGTTCTCGATTGCGATGTGGACCGCGTGCACGAGCGGGCGACCGAGGCCGTACAGCGTGGCATCCTGGAGCAAACGGGCCAACGTTTCCGCTTCGCGCACGACAAATTCCGAGAAGTTGCGTACGAGGGCTTGCTCACCGAACGTCGAGTTGCGCTCAACGCTTCGGTCGCGTGCGCGCTGGAGGCGCTTTTTTCCGATGACGCAGGCGAGCTCGAGCGTCGCGCTGGCGCACTGGCGCGTCACTTCGAGCGCGGTGGACAGTCGGATCGTGCGATCGAGTATCTGCATCTGGGCGGGCTACGAGCGCTGCAGCTCTCAGCCGATGCCGAAGCCCTAGGACTTCTATCCAGCGCCCTCGAGTTGGACGCCAAGAGTCCTACTCCCGTACCTACCCTCCGCCGTGCAACTTGGGAGAGAGGTGTCGCCGACGCCCTGGCCGGGCTCGGTCGGTTCTCCGAATGCGAGCAACACCTCAGTCGCGCGGCCGCGCTTCTGGGACATCCCATCGCCACCAACAACTTGGGTGCCGTCGCC
>DASSMT010000510.1:0-7713 GCA_035688655.1 Polyangiaceae bacterium
CGATTTTTCAAGGGTCTTCGCTGTCAGCTGAGGTTCAGTTCGAGCAAGTTGCGAGCCGGCGGAGCAGGAAGTGGCGCTCGGTGGCGTTGCGAGCGAGCCCCACGGCGGTCTCGAGGTGTGCGCGAGCGAGGTCGTGGCGCCCCGCGCGGAGCTCCAGCTCGCCGCGCGCCGCCGCGTGGAACGGGTATTCGCGCAGCCGCTCCGCGTGCTCGATTTCGGCGAGCGCGCAGAGCCCCGCTTCCGGCCCCGCCGTTTCTGCGATTGCCATCGCGCGATTCAGCGCGACGACCGGTGAGGGTGCGACCTGAATGTAGAGATCGTAGAGCTCGACGATCTTCGACCATGGCGTCTGTTCGAAGCTGGGTGCCATTGCGTGCAAACCGGCGATGGTGGCCTCGATGTGGAAGCGCGAGACTTCCGTGCCGGTCGACGCGCGTTCGAGGAGCGCGAGGCCCTCGGCGATGAGCCTCGCATCCCAACGACTTCGATCCTGTTCCGCGAGCGCGAGCAGCTCGCCAACTTCACTCCTGCGACCCGGCAACCGTGCGGCGTGGAGGTACATGAGCGCGGCGAGCGCGAAGGCGTCCGGCGTCGCGGCCTGCACGTGATCGATGAGTAGCCGCGCGAGGCGCAGCGCCTCTCGACACAGCTCTTCGCGAATCGGCGCGTCGTCGCACGCGCCGTGATAGCCCTCGCTGAAGAGCACGTAGAGCGCCCTCTGCACCGCAGCGAGGCGTGGCTCGAAGTCGGCCGCGGTGAGCTCGAACAGCCGCGGAGAGCCGGCGAGAATCTTCTTGCCCCGTGACAGCCGCTTCTCGACCGCCGACGTGCTAGCGAGGTACGCGCGCGCGATCTCCTCGGCGCCGAAGCCGCACGACATGTTGAGCATGAGGGCGACCTGCACGTCCTCGGCGAGCTGCGGATGGCAGGTCGAGAACATCATGCGCAGCTCGTCGTCACGCAGCGCTTCGGGGAGGAAGAGTTCCTCCACTTTGGGGCGCAGCGTCCACTCGCTCTGGAAGGCCTGCTCGAGCATCGGCGCGAACTTGCGAACCGTGCGCTCACGGCGGATGACGTCGATCGCGCGGTTTTTCGCCGCCGTGACGAGTAGCG
Source organism: Polyangiaceae bacterium (assembly GCA_035688655.1). Taxonomy (GTDB): domain Bacteria; phylum Myxococcota_A; class Polyangia; order Polyangiales; family Polyangiaceae; genus PMG-095. Next base: position 1,114 of record DASSMT010000510.1, read on the forward strand.
CCGACCAGTGGTCGGGGACGCCGGAATAACTCCACACTTCGAACGCGTGGGTGAGCGTCTCCTGTACGACGTCTTCGGCGAGCGCCACGTTGTGAGTGCCGAAGACGCGCGTGAGCGCGGCGAGGAGGCGGGCGCGCTCGCGGCGATAGAACGCGTCGTCGAGCTCCATTGGTGCGATCAGAGGGCGAGGACGGGCCGCACTTCGACGAGGCAGCCCGCTTCGACGAGCGGGCACGCACCCGCCAGGCGCACGGCTTCGTCGAGGTCCTTCGCTTCGATGACGGAGAAGCCAATGACGATGTCCTTCGTTTCCGCATAGGGCCCGTCAGTGACTTCGCCCTTTCGCACCACGCGTCCGTCGGAGCGGTTCAGCGGGTGGCCGTAGACCGCGAGATGACCTTTTTTCTGCAGGTCTTCGAACCATGCGAGCGTCTTTTCCATGCGACGCTTCAGCTCTTGCGGTGCGGGAGTGCGTGCTTCGCGATACAGAAAGACGAATTGACTCATTGCGCGGTTCCATTCCCTTTGCTGCGCAGATATTCAGCCAACCAATCGAGCATGCGCTCCCATCCGCCAGCGTGCTCGATGGCAGCTTCTGTCGAGCCGAAGCCCTCGTGGCGCACGATGACGCGCGTGCCGTCGGGCAGCGGCTGGAAATGCGTCGTCACTTCGGTCTCACGACGTCCGAGCGTGGGATGGTCGAAGTCGTAGCGCCGCGTCTGCCGAACCTTTGCCGGCGTGACGTCGAGGAATGCGCCGCTCGCGGGCAAGGCGGTGCCGTCGGGCAAACGAATGATGAGGCTCCAGCCCCCGCCGAGGCGCAGCTCGGCTTTCCAGTTCTCGATGGTATAGACCCCCGCCGCGCCCCACCAGCGCTCGCATTCCTTGGTCATCATGGCGCTGAACACGCGCTCTGGCAAAGCCGGGAGATCGATTTGCGCGAGCACGAGCTCGCCGTCGGTGATTGCACGCGCGACATCGGCGGCGTGCTGAATCGCGGTTGCGGGCTTGACCATGATCAGAGCTCCTTCACCGCGGCTTTGACGTTCGCGACGTTCGGCCCTTCCGCTGCGCCCTCATAGAACGAAAGATCCTCGTCGATCCCTACCAGCCGCAGGCACTGGCCCCCGGGAGCCTGGAAATACAAGTGAGGATCCGGCAACTCGAGCTTTCGTACGAGACCCGAGTCGACGATCCGCTGCCGCATTCCTTCGACGTCGTCGGATTTGAGCTCCAGCCACAGAGCTCGAGCGGAGCGGAGAAACTCGCTCGCGTCGGGAACGTCGCCGTACATGAAGACGATGTAAAAGCCGTCGCCGAGGCGGATGAAGTCGCGCTCGTCCTGCGCTTTCGTGATCGTGCCGCCGAGCACGTCGCAGTAGAACTTGCGGATGTTCTCGCGGTCCTCTCGGGGAACGATGACCGAGGAATGGTTTCCCATGACGACCCTGGGCATGCTCTGGGCTTTCGTGCGTGGCGTCGTGCCTGCGGCGATCGAGGAGGACGACCCAAACGGTTCGCCTCTGCCGGTCTCGAGGAACAGCTTGAGGCTACGCAGATAATTCGCCCAAGCGTAACTCGTAAAAGTGACGACCGGCGTCATCGAGCCGAAGCCCTCGTGAGTGAAGAGGAGGGCCACGCGCCCCGGCTTCTCGCTGTCGCGGATCTCGAATCGCACGCGCGTCCCGTTCCACTCTGGCGGTACCTGCTCCGCCGACCAGACGATTGCGGAGCGGTCGAGCTTCTCGATGCGGAACGTGACCGCGCTCGCGCCGAACGAAAACGTGTTGATCGCGCCCACGCGCGCCTCCGTCTTCGCCTGGGTCCACCAGGCGGCAATGCCTCCGTCGCTGCTCAACGCGGTGAACAGCTTCTCCGGGGTGGTATCGATTTCGAGACTGTGAATGATGTCCATGCCCAGAAACGAGCGACCGACGCGCCGCCGGACATTTTTTTCGTCAACCCGAACGGAGCGAGTGTTTTTTGCGCCGGCGTGCTGATCGTTCGCTTGCCCGACTCGGGGGCCATACCTCCACTTCCCGCAATGGCGCAGCAGTGGCGCGGCAGCGATCACCTCGTAGGGTGACTCTCGGACCGACGCGCGAGCCTAGGTGCGCTGCGTGTGGTCGCAACTCTGCGCAAAGTGCGTGTGGTTCGCGGCGCGACTTCAAAGAGTTAGCGCTGCACAAAACGAAAAACGCGCAGCCAGCTTTCGCTAACTCCGCGTTTTTCTCGTTTGTTGCGGGAGGCGATTCGACCGATGTACCACGAGCTCTTCTCGGCGATACCGGTGGAGCTCGCGGCGTAGCGAGACCGAACTTGGTCCTTGGCTACCAGATGCGGAAGTTGCCGCTGACGTGGAGCATGCCGAGCATGTAGAGCACCCCGTCCCAGTAGTTGCTGGAGGGGACGCCAGTCGACCAGAGCTTGTCGACGAAGGGCTTGCCCGAGGATGCCGGCAAGGCGAAGCCCAGGGTTGAGTTGCACCCCACCGCTGCGCCGCCATTGTTACGGGAGCTCGAGTATGAGCCGAACTTCGGCGCATACGTGTCCTTCTGCCAGGAATCTTCGCCGTTCAGGTACCAGTCCATCATGAGGTTGACGACGCATCGGGTCGAGTCGGAGTTGGCAGCCTGCGGGTTCGTGGCCGTGAAGCTCGCTTGGTAGGGACACACGCCATTGCCGTCCACCACCTTCTGCATGTATTGGCGCCCCGCGGTCACGGCTTCCGTCCAGAACGCCGCGTTCTCGGTGTCGAAGCAGGCCCACACCTTGTAGAAGGCCGGCAGGACATATGAAGGGTCAACGTTGTTGGAGTTCGAGCCGAACTTGACCAGGTGGTATTGCGAGTTGAAGTACTTGGTCCGGATCAGGTCGAGGACCCACTTGGCCTCGGTCGAGTAGGCGATCTTGGTGGTGCCGGTCGAGTCGCCCCAGCGGTGCGAGGCGAAGATGAGGGCGGTCGCGAAGTACTCCTCGCCGTCAGGCGCTCCACCGCCGGCGCACCCCGAGCCCGAGGTCTTGCACGACCATCGGATCTCGCCCGTCCCATTCGCCATGTGGTTCTTGACCCAGGTCCAAAGGCGGTCGAACTCGGTCTGATGGTTCAGCTGAACCGCGGTAATCATCCCGTAGGACATGCCCTCGGTGCGGACATCGCCGTTATAGATGTCCTTCACGTACGATTCGTCTGCGCCGGGGCCGTTGAAGTAGATCGTCCCGCCGCCGCTGGGGTTGAAGAGGGTGGACCAGGCCGTGGCGACCTTCTGGTCGCTGTCCGCCTGGGTTTTTCCGGAGACGGTGACGAAGAGATTGGCGTAGCTCGCGGGTGGCGCGCAATCGCCGACCGCGCTGCCACCCGAGCTCCCGCCTCGGCCCGCGCTGGCGACGCCTCCCGAGCCACCTGTCTGGGACTTGCCCCCCGATCCCCCCGTCTGGGACTTGCCCCCCGATCCTCCCTCGACCGACGAGCTGCCACCGCTCTCGGCGATCGCGCCACCGGTGCCCGCGCTCACGCCGGCGGTCCCGGCATTCGTGCCGCCGGATCCGCCAACGCCGCCCGTGCCGGAGGATGTCGCGCCAGCGTGGGGCAATCCATTTCCACCCTGGCCTACTGACCCGCCTGCACCCATCGGGTCGCCACTAGTTGAACTGCAACCCACTAGAAGGGCGGCCAGCGAAAGAATGGACAGACGAGATGAAACGGTGCGCAAGCAGAACTTCTTACCCAAGATGGCAGTTTCCTCGAACGTGAGCGGCTGGTTCATTTTTTTGATATTTGCGCCCGCCTAGCAGGCCGTTGAAATCGCGGAGGAGGTCCGCCGATGTATGGACACGGGATGGGATGTACGTAGCGGGTGGTCGGGACTCGGTGCCGCCAGAGCGCCTGCTGAAGGCATCGCTGCTGTTGGCGTTCTATACGGTTCGGAGCGAAGGCTGTGCTGCGAGCAATGTGCGACAACCCGTTTTTCCGTTTGACCACAGCACGTTCTGCCAAAAAATCGGGCGCGGGTGATGCCGCACGACGTTCGCCAAGCTGTTCTTCGGCCAGGTGGTAGCGCGGGCGCAGCAAATTCGGGCGATGAGCTCGGAACTCTTCAGCGTGGACGGCACGCTCGTCGCCGAGTAGGCGTCGCTCGAAAGTTTCAATCGCTGGCGCACGAGTCCGGACCGAAGGGCATCAGACGACGTAACGCCTGCGCGTTGGTCGGCGGGCTCGCGGTTCGGTGCCTACAGAGGTTCGATTCCCGCGCGACGTGGAGCTCGGCGTGCCATCCCGACTCTCGCCGCTACCCAAGGCAGCGTCCCACTTGAGGACGATGCGCGACCAGCCAGTGCCTGCGCGAATAAAGGTCAGGGGCAGAGCACGGTCGCCTTGAACGCCCCGGCGTTCGCCGCAGCGTGCGCGATCGCTTCGTTGACGTCCGGCAGGCCGAATGCCGTGACCTCGACGCCGTCGATCCGAAGAAGCCCCGCGCGAATGAGGCCGACGAGGCGTGCAATGGCGGCGCGCGAATACATCCACTGACCACGCACCGTGATCGCCAGACGAGCGGAGCGTCCGATCTCAAACTGTGCTCGGGCGGAGCTGTGCCAGCCCGGGCGCGATCATTTGGACCCAGCGCTCGGGGCGAGCGACCTCTGCCGAGAGACCGTGAACCTCGTCGCCGAGCCACTGCGCATGGGTTCGAGCGATGATCTCGATCCCGGTCGTCGAGGCCAGGCTTACGGCGCGACGTAGACTCTCACGCGCGGGCGCGTGCGAGCCGCGCAGCGCGTGAGCTCCGGCGAGCACGAGGTGACCCGCGGATGGAGCCCACGGCGCCGACTCGCCCAGCAGTCGAGTGCCCCAATATTCCGCGTCGGCCAGGGCTGGGCTGTCGTGCCGCGGGTGCCGTTCGGCGGAGGCCAGCGCCGCGCGCGCGCGCAGCCAAAAGAGCTCCGAACGCAGGCGTTCGAAGCGCATGATGAAGGAGTGTTCAAGCGGGTGCCAAGCTTCACGCACTCGGGCATAAGCCTGAACGACGTCCCCGTCATAGAGGTCGACGTGAACCCACGCTGACAGGCTCCAACATTGTTGGAGATGCACGCCGTCATAGTACCAGTCGTCGTTCGCGGCACGCAGCTGGCGCCGGGCCTCCGCGCTCTCGTCGCCGATCAGCCACGCGAGATTACAAGCACCCAAGCGCAGGCAAGTGGCTGCATACACGTCTCCGCGTCGCTGGGCGTCGCGAATCAGTTCGGGTATTCTGCGCCGGATCACGCGCAGGTCCCCGTCATAGAAGTGCGACCCGATCGACAGCATGCGGGCGCTCGTCAGCTCCCAAAACGCCATCACAGGCCGCCTTTCGAACGCGGCCTCGGCCGCGTTCCCCGCCGAACGTGCGGCTGCGAAATCAGATCGCATGTAAAACGCGAAGCAGCGCGCGAGGTGAACGAAGCCGAGCGCATACGGATCCGCGAGCTCGGTCGCAAGATTCTGAGCGAGCGCGAGCAGTCGGTCTACCCGCGCGCGCGTCGCGACGCCTTTGGTTCCGATGTACGCCGCCTCGGACGCGAGCGCGCGCACGACCCGGAACGGTTCGCCCACGCGCAGTGCCATCAGTAAGCACCCGCTCTGAATACTGGCTGCCCTCAGGTTGTCGACCGTGGATAGGCCGACTTGCACGGTCCATGCAGCGTCGATGCGCGCGAGCTCCGCGGGCGGGACCGAGGCGGCGGCGCGGCGCGTGAACCGGATCCCGCGAAGTCGGATCGCGAGCCGCCGGACGGCGAGCGAAGCGAGCGCCTCGCGCGGCGACTTCGGCAAGAGCAGCCCAAGCGAGGGGAGTACTCGCTCGCTGAGCCGGAGAGCGTCGCTGATGTAGCCGCTCCGGAAGAGCTGATCCGCGGCATGCCGATGCAGCTCGAGCTGTTGCTCCGGTGGCGCAAGCGAAGCGGCCGAAAGATATGCGTCGGCTGCGTCACGACCGCGGCCCGCGTGCCCCAACGCAGCGGCGAGTCGAGTCTCCACGTTCACTCGACCGGACTGCGTCGGGCATAGATCCAGACTGCGCCGGTAGAGGCGCGCCGCATGCTCGAACGCGAGCGAATCCTCGGCCCGTTCTGCCGCCTGAACCGCGTACGCTGCGGCACGCACGCGGTCGGAAGCTCCCGCCCAATGGTCGGTCATCGACTCGAAGTCCTGCGAGTGGTGGAGCTCGAGCGCCCTCGCCAAGGCACGGTGATGCTCGCGTCGGCGAGCCGCGGGTATGCGCGCAGAAATCGCAGAGGCAACGCGTGAGTGAAAACAGTCGATCGTATCGTTCGCTCTCACCCCGTCTGCTCGAGCGAGGTTCTCCACGGTGAGTCGCGCAATCGCGTGCGCGAGCTCCGGCCAACGCGGGCCGCCGCCGTTCGATGAGAGCGCGCTCTGCAGCACGGCCGTTACGAGCGGCCCTTGGAAGACTGCCAAGAGCTCGGCAGCCGCACGCGCCAAGGGCGGCAATTCGTCCATTCGCGCCCCGATCGCGGCTTCGAGATCGGGGCGGTGCGGTGCGCGGTCCCCGCCGGCCGCAACCTGTCGCGCGAGCGCGCCGATGAACAGCGGGTGACCGAGCG